>CAXTVD010000329.1:919-2061 GCA_964247575.1 uncultured Lichenihabitans sp. | reverse complement strand
ACATCGAGGGCTCGTTCCGGGCCAACGTGTTCGCCATGTACTACCTCGCCCAGGCCGCCGTGCCGCACATGAAGCCGGGCGCGGCCATCGTGAACACCACCAGCGTCCAGGCCAAGGTCGCCGGCCCGAACATGCTGATCTACGCCGCCACCAAGGGTGCCATCGCGAGCCTCACCATCGGCCTGTCGAACCTGCTCGCCCCTCAGGGCATCCGGGTGAACTGCGTCGCCCCGGGCCCGGTCTGGACCCCGATCCAGCCGATCGTGAAGAGCCCGGAGGAGCTGGAAGAGCTCGGCGCCCAGACCCCGCTGGGCCGCGCCGGCCAGCCGGCCGAGCTGGCCCCGGCCTACGTGCTCCTCGCCTCCCGCGAAGGCAGCTTCATGTCGGGCGCCCTGGTGCCGGTCACCGGCGGCATGCCGATGCTGTGAGGCGGGCGCCTCACTCCACGTAGACCCCCGCGCCCACCAGCGCGGGGGTGCCGTCGACACTGGTCCCGCAGACGTAGCTCCACTTCACCTCCGGCGTGCTGCGCCGGGGCCGCGGGAACATGTAATCGACCCAGCCGGAGCCGGACTCCCGCACCACGCCGATGAAGTCCTTGTGGAACTGCTTGCCGGCCGCGTCGTGCTCCTGGAGCAGGTCCCGGCCCTCGCGGTTCGGATGGGCGGCGTTGAACAGCACGATCCCCTGCATGTCGACGACGAACAGGTAGACGTCGCCGTAGCGCCAGCCGGCGCCGGGTTTCCGGAAGTCCTGGAAGGCGGCGCGACCGCGTTCCTCCAGGAGTTCCGCCGCCCGATTGACCAGGCTCTCGATCTCGGCCGCCTGGTGTGACGGCAGCGGATGCGGTCCGCCGAACGCCGGCAAAGCCGTGCTGAGAAGCAGGATCAGCGGCCATTTCAACAAGGCTTTGAGCATCCGACGCCTCAGGGGCTACGCTTCCGCTCGTCACCATCGGCCTGAACAGGGCAGCCGACAGACCGGGTGACCCTCTGCGGGATGGGACGCTTGCAGCGATCGTCGGAACCCGCGGTCCGCATCGCTCCTACGCTTTCCGGTTGAAGCCCTCGGTCGATGCAGGGCACCCCGTCGTCGAGGGCCGTGCGACGCGACCTCGGGCAGCGGACGCCGGAAGCCGCTTC
>CAXTVD010000329.1:0-909 GCA_964247575.1 uncultured Lichenihabitans sp. | reverse complement strand
ACGCGCGCGTCGATCTGACGTGCCCCGTTGCGCGCGAACCGCCACGTGCCGGTCAACCAGGACCGCTTGCGTGCGAGCGGTTGAGGCGCGTTGACCGCCGACGCGGCCTGGGCGGTGCGGACGCGATGCGGTTCGATGATCCGGTCGAGGTGCCTCAGGGCCGCCAGGACCTGCATCGCCATCAAGTAATGGCCCTCGCACGCTCCGTTCTGTCTGAGGCGACGAACCTCGCGCTCCGCGCGGTCGAGGATCTCCCGGGCCTCGACACAGGAACACTCAAGCTGCGCGCCATGTGTCATCCCGACCTCCGCGCCAACGTGCCTCGACGGCCTGAGGCCATTGAATGCCATCGCGGCCGCCGGGCGTGCATCACCCATTCGGATGCTGTGGCAGAATGCGCGTTTCGCGCGGTCGACGGGCCGTGGGAAGCAGCCGAACCGGCCGGCCTGGGGATCCTGGGACTGCGGCCTCGGCCGCGAAACGCCGTTTCCGGTTCGCGGCCGTCTCGACCCGGCGGACATCTTTGCCGGGTGTAGGTGCCGAGCGAGCGCTCTCCGACGTTGCAGGCCGAAGACCGCGCCCCGGCCGCGACCGTATCCCGGCCTGCGGGCACACCGCGTCCGCGATCCCCTGCATGCGATCTCGTCGGGCAACGCGGCACTGCGCTGTGCAATCCCGCTCGCCCGGGAGCGATGGACGAAGCGTCAGATCAGATAGACGGTACCGTGCGCCTTGAAGACTTTCGGGCAGTCGCTCTCGTCCACAAGCCGCTGCGCCTCCGCGAGGCAGTCGGCGAAGGAGAGCTTCTCGGACTCCATGCGCGACAGGATATAGTTGCAGGTGCCATTGAGGATCCCGTAGACGCGATCGATCCGGTTGCCGACGAGCCCCTCGCGCATCGTCTTGATG
>CAXTVD010000328.1:0-2157 GCA_964247575.1 uncultured Lichenihabitans sp. | reverse complement strand
ATGATCGCCAACCTCATCGACAATCAGCAGAGCTACCGTGTACTGCCCGACGGTGCGAGCCAGCGGATCATCCCTGCCGAAGGGGAGGAGCCGTTCAACGCTCACAGCTATTTCATGACGAACCCGAGCCTCTCCGGACGCGGCAAATCCCTTCGTGAATCCAGTCCCAAGACTCTCCTCCGACGGCTCGAGCTTCGCCGCTGATATCTGCCAACAGACCCCATCGGTGACGAGGCCTTTGGTCGCCAACCCCATTGCCATCGTCGACATCGGGTCGAATTCGGTGCGGCTGGTCGCCTATGATCGGCTGGGTCGGGCGCCGACGCCGATCTTCAATGAAAAGGTCCTCTGCGGTCTCGGCAAGGGCGTCGCCACGACGGGGCTGCTCGGGACGGAAGCCATGGCCAGTGCCCTATCGGCTCTCCGGGCCTTTCGCGTTCTCTGCCGCAACCTCGGCATCGCGGATGTTCGCGTGCTGGCCACGGCCGCGGCGCGCGATGCCCGCAACGGCCCGGCCTTTCTCGAAGCCGCCACGGCGGCGCTCGGCGTCGAGATCGAACTTATCGGGGGCACGCGCGAGGCGGAACTCTCCGCGCTGGGCGTCTCCTCCGGCTTCTTCAGAGCCGATGGTATCGTCGGCGACATGGGCGGCGGTTCGCTCGAACTGATCGACGTGTGGCCATCGTCGACGCTGGGTCGAGGCGTCTCGCTGCAGCTTGGCGGGCTGGCGCTGCTCGACGCCAGCAAAGGCTCCCCCAAGCGCGCCGCCAAGATCGCCCGCGACCTGCTCGCCAAATCCGCGCCGATCAGAAGCCTCGAGGGCCGGACCTTCTATGCCGTCGGGGGCACTTGGCGAGCTTTGGCGCGGCTGCACATGAAGACCCGGAACTATCCGCTGAACGTCATGCACGGCTACACGGTCCCGGCCGCGGAAGCGCTGGGGCTGGTGTCGATGATCGAGCGCATGGATGTCGAGGCCATCGGCGCCCTTGCGGCGGTTCCGTCGGCCCGCCGCCCCTTATTGGCCTATGGCGCCGCCGTGATGGAGGAGATCATTCGCCTCGGACGGCCGCGGGACGTCGTCATCTCCGCCATGGGTGTCAGGGAAGGGCTGCTCTTCGAGAGCCTCGATGCCGCTGAACAGCAGGAAGACCCGCTCTTCGCCTCGGCGCATGACACCAATCGCCGGATGTCGCGCAGCCCCCAACACGGTCCCGACCTCTGCACCTGGACGGATCGCTTTTATGCCTCGGCGGCGCTGCCGGAGGCCGTGGAGGACGTGCGGTTGCGACGCGCAGCCTGCCTCATGGCCGACATCGCCTGGCGGGCCCATCCCGACTACCGCGGCGACCACGCGCTCAACGCCATCGCCAACGGGACCTTCGCCGGTGTCGATCACCCGGGCCGAGCGTTCCTGGCGCTGGCCATCGCCTATCGCCACGGTGGCGGTGAAGGAGAGGCGCAAGCCGGTCTCCGCGCGCTGCTGTCGCCCGAGAGGCTCGAACGCGCGCGGCTTCTTGGCGCCGCCTTCAGGGTCGCCTATCTGGTCTCGGCCGCCATGGGCGGCGTGCTGCCGCGAACGGACCTTCGCTGCACCCGGACCAAGGTCGTCCTTTCGCTTCCCGCCGACCTCGCCGACCTTGCCACCGAGCGCTGTTTCGGGCGCCTGAAGCAACTCGCCAAGCTTATCGGTCGCGAGGCCGAGGTGAAGATCGGCTGACACGTCACCGCTCCCGTCATGGCCTGCGGAGCGACGCCATGCAGGACCGTGGTGCGCCACGGGGCTCAGTCTCGTAGGGCCGCGTCGCCGCGCTCGCGATGAGCTTGGAGGGCCGGCTCAGGCCGGCTCGGCTTCAAGCCGCTCGCCGTCCTGCCATTCAAGGGCAACGACCTTTCCGCCTTCGACCGTCAGGGCGAGACGTCCGTTCTTGAGGTCGAGCGCCTTGGCGCCGAACATGGTGCGGCGCCAACCGTCGAGCGCCGGCACGTCGGCCTCGTCGCTCGCCGCGATGGCTTCGAGGTCCTCGACATTGGCGATGAGCTTCGCCGCCACCCCATGCGCGTCGGCGACCTGCCGCAGCAGCACCTTCAGCAGTTCCACTGTGGCGCCGTTGCCGCCGCCGCTGCCGCGCCGGTCGCGATCGATGCGGGGCAGGG
>CAXTVD010000327.1:0-2358 GCA_964247575.1 uncultured Lichenihabitans sp. | reverse complement strand
GGCCGGCGCCTGGGCGGTGGCCGTCGGGGTCGGCACGATGCCGGCCACCTGCGGCGCATCCGCCCAGTAGGGCGAGGCAATGAGCTTCGTCCAGTTGCCGCCGTAATAGTTCGAGCCCACGGCGATGGCGAGCTTGCCCTTGGCCATGAGGGTGAGGGGGATCGTGACGGCCGAGGGTGAGAATAGATCGCTCAACGTGTCGCCCAAACCCTCGTTGTACGTCGTCTTCACGAAGCCCAGCGTCTCGCGCAGACCCTTGCTGTCCACGACCCATTTGCCGGTCTTCGGGTCCTGGATCGTCGGATCGCTTGAGCCGTTGAGCAGATTGCCGGTGCCCTGCAGCAAGCCGTTGTCGCCCGAGCTTGTGCCGACATTCAGCCACAGCGGCACGACGCCGGGCACCTTGGCCTTGATCGCTCGCGCGGCGACCAGAATGTCGTTCCAGCTCTTGGGTTGCCATGGCACCGGCAGCCCCGCCTGCTTGAACATTTTCTGGTTGTAATAGAGCTGGCTGTCGTTCTCGCCGGTGCTCACAGCGTAGGTCTTGCCGTCGAAGACGCCCTCGGTCTGGATGGCTTTCGGGAACTGGCTCCACCAACTGGCAGTCGCAAGCTTGTCATCCAGCGGCAGAAGATAACCCGAGGACTGGAACTGGCCGAGCGCGGGCGTCGGCAGTTGCGCTACGTCAGGCGCCGTGCTCGGTGAGCGATAGAGCAGGCTGAGCTTGTTGATGATGTCCGGATATCCGCCGGGAATGGGGATGAGCTTGACCTCGGCGTCCGGATATTTGCGGTCGAACTCGGCCTTGACCCCGTTCCACCACTTCGCGGCGAGGTCATTGGTGTCGAAGACGTATTCGGAACCGTAGGCGACGCTGACGACCGTTTTCGCTTGCGCATGGCCGGAGGCAGGAAGTGCAGCGAGCGCGGTCGCGGAAGCCAGAAGAACCTTAGCCAGATGGGCAAGCTTCGAGCTTGGCATTATAAAGTCTCCAGCGATAGGGTTGAGGTCTAAGGCGGGTGTCCTGTCATGTCGGGCCCAGCGCGACCAGGCCCAGTCTTCTCACGCATAGACCCGCCGCGTCTGCGGGTCGTACGAAGGCGCCAGCGTAGACCGATCAATCAGAGCGGCGCCGCTGTCCGGATCGAAGGCATAGATGAAGCGAGCATCCGGCATGAGCGTCGCATTCTCGTCAATGGCGAAACGAGCCCGTCCGCTTGCGCGGCAAGTCACAGCATGGCCGTCGCGTTGCAGGGTGACGAAGGTCTCGCTGCCCATGGGTTCCACGAAGTCCACGACGGCTGCGAACTGCGCGTCACCGTCCGCGGGGGCAACCGCGATGTCGCTCGGGCGGATGCCGATCGAGACGGGCGCGGGCAGGGTAACGCCGGCATGGGCTTCGAGGCCGGGGGGCAAGGCGACCGATGCACCCAGCATCTCGGCGACCAGACCGGTTTCGCCGCGACGCAGGACGCCGGGCACCACGTTCATGCGGGGGGCGCCGACGAAGGTCGCCACCCGAAGGTTCACGGGATCGTCGAAGATCGTGGACGGGCTGGCCATCTGGTGCAGCCGCCCCTCGAACATGATGGCGATCTTGGTCGCCATCGTCATCGCCTCGACCTGATCATGTGTGACGTAAACGGTCGTGATACCGAACCGGTGATGCAACGAGACGAGTTCCGTGCGCATCTGTCCGCGCAACGCCGCATCCAGGTTGGAGAGTGGCTCGTCCATGAGGAACAGCTTTGGTTGCCGCAGCAAGGCGCGCCCAAGTGCCACGCGCTGGCGCTGGCCTCCCGACAGTTCAGATGGACGCCGGTCGAGGAGAGCAGTCATCCCGAGCGTCGCGGCGACCTCGAGGATCTTGGCGTGCGTCGCGGCCTTGTTCTCCCGCCGCATGCGCGGGCCGAAGGCAAGGTTCCCATAGACCGTCATATGCGGAAACAACGCGTAGCTCTGGAACACCATCGCCACGTCCCGCTGGCCGGGTGAGATGTCGTTGACAACCTGGCCGTCGATGCGGATGACGCCCTCGCTCGGCCGTTCCAGCCCTGCCAGCATCCGCAGCGAGGTCGTCTTGCCGCAGCCTGATGGACCCAGGAGCACCAGGAAATCGCCATCCTCGATTGAGAGCGACAGGTCCGCGACGCCCACTTGCGGGCCGAAGCGGCGCCAGACGTGCTCGACCGAGACCTGGCTCACGAGGCGCCGAACCCCCGTTGTTCGAGGAAGCGGAGATTGGCGGCCTGGTCCGCGGCGGGGCGGCCCGGATCGGCGGCGGCATCCGGGAGAATGTCCTGCTCCACCACCAGCCAGCCGCGGAAGTTGTCGCGGATCCAGGCGAGCACGTCATCC
>CAXTVD010000326.1:0-2504 GCA_964247575.1 uncultured Lichenihabitans sp. | reverse complement strand
TGATCATCTCGGTCACGGGATGCTCGACCTGGATGCGGGTGTTCATCTCGATGAAATAGAACTGGCCCTTCTCGAACAGGAACTCGACCGTCCCGACGCCGACATAGCCCAGCTTGGCCATGGCGGTGGCAACGATGTCGCCGATGTCGTGGCGTTGCGGCGCGGTCAGCACGGGAGACGGGCCCTCCTCCCAGACCTTCTGGTGTCGACGCTGGATCGAGCAGTCGCGCTCGCCGAGGTGGATGGCGTTGCCCCGGCCGTCGCCGAGCACCTGGATCTCGATGTGGCGCGGCTTTTCCAGGTACTTCTCGAGGTAGACGGCATCGTCGCCAAAGGCGGCCTTCGCCTCCGAGCGGGCCGTTGCCAGGGCGTCGGACAGGTCCTCGCGGGTGCGGGCCACCTTCATGCCGCGCCCACCGCCGCCCGCGGCCGCCTTGACCAGGATGGGAAAGCCGATGTCGTCGGCGATCCGAAGCGCCTCGTCGTCGTCCGTGACGGCGCCGTCCGAGCCGGGGACGCAAGGAATCCCGAGCGACCGGGCCGTCTTCTTGGCCTCGATCTTGTCGCCCATGGTCCGGATATGCTCGGCCTTCGGGCCGATGAAGGTGATGTTGTGCTCGGAGAGGATTTCGGCGAAGCGGGCATTCTCCGACAGGAAGCCGTAGCCGGGATGAAGGGCATCGGCTCCCGTGATCTCGCACGCCGCGAGCAGCGCGGGAATGTTGAGATAGCTCTCGCGAGCGACGGGAGGACCGATGCACACGCTCTCGTCCGCCAGCTTCACGTGCATGGCTTCGGCATCGGCCGTGGAGTGGACGGCCACGGTGGCGATCCCGAGCTCCTTGGCAGCCCGGAGGATGCGCAGGGCGATCTCCCCGCGATTGGCGATCAGGATCTTTTCAAACATCGAGGGTTCCGGACGCGGGCGCTCCTGGAGCGTGGTCGACTGACGCAAGCCGGCGCGCCAGGCTCATTCGATGATCAGGAGCGGCTCGCCATATTCGACGGGCTGGCCGTCGTCGATGAAGATGGCGGTGACCGTTCCGGCGCGGGGCGCGACGATCTCGTTGAAGGTCTTCATCGCTTCGACGAGCATCAGCTTGTCGCCCACCTTCACCACCTGACCCAGTTCCACGAAGGCCTTGCTGTCGGCGCTCGGCCGTCGATAGACGGTGCCCACCATCGGCGACTTCACGGCACCCGGATGCTCGCTGTCGGCCGCCATCGAAGGTTCTGGCCCGCGCGGCGCCGGAGGCACCTGGACGGCGACCGGTGCCGGCGCGGCGGCCGCGGGCGCTGCACTCGCCTGCACGGGCGAATAGCGGACCATCCTGATCTTGAGGTCGCCCTTCTCGATCTGGAGCTCCGAAAGGTCGCTTTCCCCGAGAAGCCGCGCCAACTGGCCGATCAGCACGGCATCGATTGGATGGTCCTGCACGGGTGAGGGAACAGACCCGTGCTCCTCCTCCGCCTCAGTCTGATCTGGACCCGCATCGCTGCCGCGCGTGCGCGCGCCATTTGCAATCATGATTGTTCGCTTGGTTGTCCGGACGGCGACTCGGGCAGCAGAGCATGGAGCGCGAGCTCGTAGGAGCGCGCGCCGAATCCCATGATGACGCCCTGCGCGACCGGCGACAGGTAGGAGTGGTGGCGGAAGTCTTCCCGCTGGTGGGTATTGGAGAGGTGTACCTCGATCACGGTCGCGTCCACCGCCTTGATGGCATCGCGGAGCGCCACGGACGTATGGGTATAAGCGCCTGCGTTCAAGATGATTGAGGCGCCGGCCGCGCCCGCCTCGTGCACCCAGTCGATGAGATCGCCTTCGTGGTTCGATTGCAGGAAGACGATGTCGACCCCGGCTTCGCCGGCCCGCTGGCGCAACGTCTTCTCGATGCCGTCCAGCGTGTCGCGACCGTAGATCTGCGGCTCACGGGTTCCGAGAAGGTTCAGGTTGGGTCCGTTCAGGACATAGATCATCGTCATCGACGCCCATCGATTGGCGGTACCCGGTCAGGAGCAGTCGGACTTGCCGCAATGGGCATAGTTGTCGATCCGGCCGCGGAGCTCATCGTAGCCGACGGCGCCGACCACCACATCCTTCCCGACCACGAACGATGGCGTTCCCGTCAGGTTGAGCGAATCGGCGAGCTGCATGTTCTGCTGGATGCCGGCCTTGATGTCGGCTTTGTCGAGGTCGCGCGCGAGCTGATCCATGTCGGCGCCCAGCTCCTTGGCGGCCGCGAGAGCCTGCGCCTTGCCCACCGGGCCCCGCGTCGACAGAAGCTTGTAGTGATAGGCCCAGAACTTGTCGCCCTTGAACTGGTTGCGGACGGCACTCGCCACCTGGGCGGCTTCCACAGAGCCCGGCCCGAGGACCGGAAAGTCCTTGAGCACGACCTTCACGTCCGGATCCGTCTTGAGGATGCGGGCCATGTCGTCGAGGGCGCGCTTGCAGTAGCCGCAGTTGTAGTCGAAGAACTCGACCAGCGTGACCTTGCCCTTCG
>CAXTVD010000325.1:0-2608 GCA_964247575.1 uncultured Lichenihabitans sp. | reverse complement strand
GGCCGGCTCCGGCGTGCCCTGTACCGCCCCGAGCCATTCGACGAGGGTTTCCAGCCGGCCCAGCGAGCCGGGCGGCTTGGTGAGTTGGGCATCCCGGGCCCGGATGGCCTGCACGGCGGCTTCGTCGAGCGGAGGCAACCGGGAAAAGAGGTCGCGGATGTCGTCGAAGGGAAGGCCGGGGATCATGGGCGGGCTCCGGCGGCCCAAGTTCGGCCGCATCCTGCGGCCTGATAGCCGCAATGCTTGACCTTGCCTACCCGGGCCGCCATGCCTCGGGTCCCGCGCCAACAAAGTGCCGCACGCCCGCAGCCGGACGGACCAGGCCGACCAACCGACACGACGCTTGAACCCGCTCGCCGAAATCCTGACCTGCCTCTGCTTCTTTTCGCGCCTGCCGCTTCGGGCCGACGAGCACGCCTGGGCGGACGCGCCCTCGCTGGCGGCCAGCGTCCGGATGCTGCCCCTCGCCGGCCTGCTGCTGGGCTGCGCCGGCGCGGCAGCCCTGGCCGCCGGGGCAGCCGCCGGTCTGTCCCCCGGCCTGGCCGCTCTCGGCGCCCTACTCGCAGGAACGCTGCTGACCGGTGGGCTGCACGAGGACGGGCTGGCCGACACGGCCGACGGTTTCGGGGGCGGCGGCACACCGGAGCGCAAGCTCGCCATCATGCGCGACAGCCGCATCGGCACCTATGGCGTCCTCGCCATCGCCTTCTCGCTCGCGCTGCGCGCGGGGGCGCTCCAGGCGCTCCTGGAACGGGGCGGACCCCTCGTCGCCTGTGCGGCGCTGGTCGGGGCTGCGAGCCTGTCGCGCCCGCTCGCGCTCCTGCCGATGAGCCGGCTTCCGCCCGCCCGGGGCGACGGACTGGGCCACGGCTTCGGCCGCCCCGCGCCCGGCCACCTGGCCGTCTGCTTCGTGGTCGGGACCCTGCTCGGGCTGGCTCTCCCCCTCGCCGCCCGCATGACGCTCGGCCACGCCTTCCTGGCCTGCGCCTGCGCCTGGGGCGCGGCTGCGCTGTTGACGCGGCTTGCCTGGCGCCAGATCGGAGGCCATACCGGCGACTGTGCCGGCGCCGCGCAGCAGGTTGCCGAGACGGCCTATCTCCTGGGCCTGCTGGCCCTTCCCGGATGGCTCTGACCGCCCATGACCGTGATCTCGCCTTGCATCGGGCTCTGCGAGCTGGATGATCGCACCGGATGGTGCCGTGGCTGCCGGCGCGACCTTGCCGAGATCGCCGCCTGGGGGTCGCTGGACGAGCGGGACCGGCGCGCGATCCTGGCTGTGCTGCCGGACCGGCGGATCGCAGACGAGGCAGGCGCCGCCGACGACCCGTCCCCGTCCCGACAGGCTGCCGGGCCATGAGCGACCTGTCGCAGGGCGAGATCGTCAACCTGATGGTCTACGGACTGATCGGGCTCTATCTCGCGAGCGCCGTCACGCGTCTGTTCCGGGGACGCCTCGTCACCGGCTTCGTCAGCCTGTTCTTCTGGGCGGCGGCCCTGCTGGTCGTCGTGACCGGCTACAGCTACCGCACCGAGCTGCGCGGCGTGGTGGACCACGTGATGGCCACGATCGTGCCCGGCCTGCCGGTCGCCACCGGCACTCGCGAAGTCACCATCCTCCGCGCGGCGGACGGCGAGTTCGTGGTGCGCGGCGCCGCCGGTGGTGTGAAGCTCGCGTTCATCTTCGATACGGGCGCATCCTCGGTCGTGCTGCGCGCCGAGGATGCGGCCCGGCTCGGCATCGACACGCGGCGCCTCGACTACACGCTCGAGGTCGCGACCGCCAATGGCCGGGCGCTCACCGCCGAAGCGTCCATTCCCGATCTGGCGATCGGGGCCGTGCGCGAGAGCGACGTTTCGGTGCTGGTGGCCAAGGCCGGCGCCCTCCACGAAAACCTGCTCGGCATGAGCTTCCTCGACCGGCTCGCAAGCTTCTCGGTCGCCGGGAACAAGCTGATCCTGCGCGGCCGCTGACGCTTCAGGCGGCCTCGTCGACGCGGTCGCGCGGCCGCAGGTGCCGAAGCGCCGCCCGGACTACGTCGAGGTCCGCGCCGGGCTTGACCGCTTCGGTCGCGAGGTGGCGCCGCCACAGCCGGGCGCCCGGCACCCCGGCGAACAGGCCGAGCATGTGGCGCGTCATGTCGTGCAGGCGCACCCCCGTCGCGAGCTGGCGGGCCATGTAGGGCAGATAGGCCTCCACGGCCGCCACGCTGCTGCCGGCCGGCGCCGGCTCCCCGAACAGGTCGGGATCGACGCGGAGCAGCAGATCGGGATTGTGGTAGGCGGCCCGCCCCAGCATGACGCCGTCGACGGAGGCCAACTGTCCGAGAGCGGCCTCGAGGCTTGTCAGGCCGCCATTGATGCCGATCGGCCATCCTGGATGGGCCGCCTTGAGGGCATGGACGAGGGCGTAGTCGAGCGGCGGAACGTCCCGGTTCTCTTTGGGCGACAAACCCTGCAGCCAGGCCTTGCGGGCGTGCACGATCAGCGCCGCCGCCCCGGCCTGCTTGACGCGGTCCGCCATGGCAAAGAGGGCTTCGAGCGGCTCCTGGTCGTCGACGCCGATGCGGCACTTCACCGTCACGGGCACCGCGCTCGCCGCGACCATGGC
>CAXTVD010000324.1:0-2689 GCA_964247575.1 uncultured Lichenihabitans sp. | reverse complement strand
CCTTGAAGTCGGTCAGGCCGTTGTTGCCGCCGAACCCCATGTCGTTGCGGAAGAAGGCGAGCAGCAGCGCATAGGTCAGCGCCTGCGTGATGATCGACAGGTAGACGCCGGTGACCCGCGACCGGAAGGCGAAATAGCCGAAGACCAGCGCCAGGAGACCCGGCACCAGCAGCACCATCAGCATGGCATAGGGAAAGGACGAGAAACCCCACCAGGTCCATGGCAGCGAATGCCAGTTGAGGAAGACCATGAAGTCGGGGAGATCGGGATTGGCGTAGGAGCCCCGCGCGCCGATCTGGCGCATCAGATACATGCCCATGGCGTAGCCGCCGAGCGCGAAGAAGGCGCCGTGGCCGAGGCTCAAGATTCCGCAATAGCCCCAGACGAGGTCGAGCGAGAGCGCCAGAAGCGCGTAGCAGAGATATTTGCCGACCAGCGTCACCGCGTAGGTGGAGAGGTGGAAGGGCGACGACGCCGGCGTCAGCAGCGACAGGACCGGCACCAGTACGGCCGCGGCGATCAGGAGGCCGAGGAAGATGACGCCGCGGGGGGAGAGGATGCGGTGATGCGGCATGTCAGGCCTCCACGGCACGGACCTTGAGGGCGAAGAGCCCGCGCGGCAGCTTCTGGATGAACAGGACGATGAAAACCAGGATGGCGATCTTGGCCAGCACCGCCCCGGCGAAAGGCTCCAGGAACTTGTTGGCAATGCCCAGCGACAGGGCCGCCACCAGCGTCCCCCAGAGATTGCCGACGCCGCCGAAGACCACCACCATGAAACTGTCGATGATGTAGCTCTGGCCGAGGTTGGGTGAGACGTTGTCGATCTGCGACAGCGCCACGCCGGCGATCCCGGCGATGCCCGAGCCGAGGCCGAAGGCCAGGGCGTCGATGCGGCCTGTCGAGATGCCCATAGCGGAGGCCATGCGCCGGTTCTGCGTCACGGCGCGCATCCGCAGCCCGAAGGGCGTGGCGCGCAGCACGAGTTGAAGGGCGACGAAGACCGCCAGCGTGAAGACCACGATCCACATGCGCCCGCTGGTGATCTCGAGGCCACCGAGGCGGAACGAGCCCGCCATGAAGGGGGGAGCCGAAACGGGCCGATTGTCGGCGCCGAAGACCGTGCGGACGAGTTGCTGCAGGATCAGCGACACACCCCAGGTGGCGAGCAGCGTCTCGAGCGGGCGACCGTAGAGGTGGCGAATGATCAGTCGTTCGATCCCGACCCCGATGGCTCCCGCCACCAGAAAGGCCAGCGGCACGGCGATGAGCAGAGACGCGCTGCCGAGCACCGTCGTGGCCAGCGCCTGCTGGACCACATAGGTCGTGTAGGCGCCGATCATCACCATCTCGCCATGGGCCATGTTGATGATGCCCATCACGCCGAAGGTGATGGCAAGGCCGATGGCGGCCAGCAGCAGGACCGAGCCGAGCGACAACCCGTACCAGGCGTTCTGCAGCGCCTGCCAGAGGTTAAGCATCCACTGGATCGACGAGGCCGCCGATGCGGCAGCCGCCTTGACGGCCGGCGAGGCGTCGGGTGCCGCGGCGGTCTGGTTGACGAGGTTCAGGGCGTCGCCGTCGCCGCGCGCCTTCAGCGTCGCGATGGCGTCGAGGCGCTCCTGCTCGGTTCCGGCGCCGGAGACCGCCACGATGGCGGCATGGGCCTGGATCAGGGCGTCCTTGACGGCGGGGTCCACCTCCTTGCCGAGCGCGACATTGACCGCCGGAAGGCTTTTGGGATCGGGCGAATGAAAGGCCGTGGCGGCGGCGGCGAGGCGCTTGGTGCGGTCGGGCGACACGAGATCGAGGCCGCCAACGGCTGCCAAGATCTTGGAGCGGATGCCGTTGTTGAGCCGGACCTTCTTCAACCCGCCCTGCATCACGTCGGCGGCCTTGTCGCCCGTGGCGGCATCGTCGAGCGAGCCCGCGGCATCGAGGAAGTAGACCTTATGGCTGCCCGGATCGAAGAACAGGCGTCCCTCGGACAGCGCGGAAAGCACCGCCGGCGCCGTCGACGCGCCGCTCGTGATCAACTCGTCGATGCCGCGGTCGGTCTCGGGGAATTTATCGGCCGCGAAATGCGCCAGCGCGTCATCGACCGGCGCGGCGGAGGCCGGGACGGCGGCAAGAGCCAGGAGAGCGGTCAGGACCGCGACGATCGTCGGGCGTGGCATGGGCGACTCCTGCACTGACGGGTTCGCACCCGGGGCGGGCCCCCTCCACCGCCTTTCAGGCGGTCCCCCTTTCCCGCTGCGCAGGGGAGGAATACGGAGGGCGCCGTCGTAGTTCTCCCCCGCCTGCGGGGGCTACCGGATTCACACACTTTGATTTCCGCGACGCCGTCCGTTCCCCTCTCCCTTGTGGAGAGGGGTAAGGGGTGAGGGTCGGTCAGCGCGTGCGAGATGTACCTCGTCAGCGCCACGCCCAACGCGCCGGGGACCCTCACCCCCAGCCCCTCTCCACAAGGGAGAGGGGAGCCGCGCACCACCCGTCGAGATGTGTGAATACGGTAGCCACAAGGGAGAGGGGGACCACGCGAAGCGTGGTGGAGGGGGCGACCGGGCGCTACGCTTCGATCACCCCCAAGCAAGCCTCAGGCCGCGCCGCCGCACTTGCCGAGCTTGACGTTGTAGTTGCCGCAGCTCATCGGCTTCCGCCAATCGCCGATCAGGTCCTTCGAGCCTTC
>CAXTVD010000323.1:0-2738 GCA_964247575.1 uncultured Lichenihabitans sp. | reverse complement strand
CCGACCACAGCACGACTGTCGGACGCCCTTCGCAGTTCCGGCTCGGGCCTCATTCTCTGCGGCATGGCGGGTGCCACCTGGTTTTACCCGGCCGCGCTGAACCTCACCCTGCCAATCTCGGCGCTCTATGCCGCCTGGGTTCTCACGCGCCGCGTGAAATTGCCCTTGCGGCTGCCAAAGAGTGCCAATCGGAAGGACTGGAATTATCCTGACCCGGCGACGCGCAAGCCTCAGAAAGCAGACGGCCGTTTCCTCGTCGGCTTCGACGCCCTGACCGGCCAGGAGCTATGGCTCACCAACGCCGATATGCGCCAGCACGGCTCCATTCCCGGGACGACCGGCGCCGGCAAGACGACCTCGATCGTCAGCATGCTGGCAAACGTGCTCGCTCAGGGGAGCGGTTGTGTGTTCGTGGATGGTAAGGCGGACAACACGCTTTTCAGTCAGTTATTGGCGCTGGCCCGACGCTACGGCCGTGAGGATGATGTGCTGGTGCTCAATTTCCTCGTCGCCTCGGGCGTCAAGGAATCGAACAGCTTCAACCCGTTCGCCACGGGCAACGCCGACGCCATTCGTGAACTCTTGGCGAGCCAATTGGGCGAGCAGCGCTCGGACGACGCGAATGGCGTATTCCGTGGCCGGGCCGTGGCGTTGATGGGTACAGTCGCCCCAGTGCTGGTTTGGATGCGCGACAACAAGGGAATCCCGATCAACATCGAGACCATCCGCTTCGCGGTGGACCTGACATCGATCTGGACATTGGCCAAAAGGAAGGTCTTCCTCGTCAACGACGTGAAGACCGGCGCAATCACCGAAGTCCCCGTTCCCGATATCCCATATGAGATCATCTACCCGCTACTCGCCTACCTCGGCGAGTTGCCCGGCTATGACGTCACCGTGCCTTACAACGAGCAGCGCAGCGAGAAGCCCTCGGAACAGCACGGCTATGCCATCATGTATTTCACCGGCATCTTCTCCCAGTTCGCGGGGAGCCTCGGCCACATCTTCAAGGTGGAAAACGGCGACGTGGACATGCGCGACGTCGTGCTCAACCGGCGCATCCTGGTCGTCAATCTGCCGGCCTTGGAAAATTCTGATGACTCCCTGGCAGCGCTGGGCAAGATTGTCGTCGCGAGCTTGCGCGGCATGCTCGCCCAGCTTCTGGGCGCACGCCTTGAGGGCGATCCGACCGAGATATTCGCTCTCAAGCCATCGGCGGGGGACAATCCGTTCTATGTCGTCTTCGATGAGGTCGCCTATTACGCGACCAGCGGCATGGACCGCATGCTGGCAATGGGGCGCGGCCTGAATGTCGTCTTCTGGCTTGCCTTTCAGGAGGTGTCCGGCATCTGGGCGCGACTTGGAGAAAAGACGCAAAGTCTACTTGGCAATGCGAACCTGACGATCGCCATGCGCCAGCAGGAGGCCAACCGGACCCGTGAATGGCTGCAGAAGACCGCTGGCGAGACAGCCGTGACGCAGGCAACGACCTACCACGGCGGCGGCGTCGGCCAGTACCGCGAGGCTCAGCACGCAGAGGTCAAGCAGGTCTCCCGCGTGGACTGGCAGGACCTGCAGAACTTGCTTGAGGGCGAGGCCGTCGTTCTCTTTGGCGGCCGGCGCATTTACGCGAAGGTGTTCTATGCCAAGCTGGACACCTCCGGCCCGACCCGAATCAATCGTCCCCTCATGCTCGCCGCACCGCAGAAGACCGAAATGCATGCGGAGATTGGCACGACGCGAACCATCGTCGAGAACCTGGTGTCGGGCCTGACCGCGGGACCCGACAAGGTCGAGGAGAGCGAAATCCTGACGGTGATGCTGGACGCGTTCGCGACTGGTGCCAAGGAACGCCGGCCGATCACGGCCTGCGCCGACGCCGCTATTGACGCGGCCGGGTCCAAACATGTCGCTCTGCTCCGGGCCGGCCACATCAATCCGGACGGTGGAGAGGGGGCGGAGCCGCCTGTAACGGATCTGCTTCCGATGCTGGAAGCAATGAGCGCCGCAGTCCCGGCCGACCCGGTCGATCCAGGCATGCCGGTCAGCCCCGTCAGTGCAGACGATATGCGGATGCTGATGGCCATCGAGACCTTCGCGGCGGGTAGTCCACATGCTGGGCGACGCAACAGCCTGGCGGCGCTGGCAGAGCGGGATCGAGCTCGCAACAATCTGCCGGATCACGCCCGTCCAAGCGCCGTCTCTGCGGAAGAGCTGCTCACGCTCATCAACGGACTGGTGGAGAGATTGGCGGCATAGAAGGCGTCGCTAAGCTCACAACAATCAATCATCACCGGATCTCATACTGATGCACCTTGTAAATGCTCTCCGGCATTTCGAGCCCCTAGAAGCCGGCGGCACACCATTCAGCCGGCCGAACGACTTCTGGGCAGCTTATGCGTCCGGTCTTGTGGCGCAATCGTCGTGTGGCCGTATGGAAATAGGTCAGGACGTTGTCAGTGCAGCGCGTGAGGTTATGCGGTCTCGCCCTAACACGATACTGAGCGCTCTCCACCTCGCGCGCGCCCCCTTTCCGATCACCTGGCTGGAATGGATCATGCCGCCTTCCGCGGAGGTCCGGCGCCGTGGATGGCTTATCGTCGAGCATGAACCTGGTATCTACAAGGCGATCCTATTCGGACTCGAGTCCGATGAGGCTGTGATTGTCGCTGGCATTGGCGCGATCCTCCGGACCGGAACTACCCAACATGATTCTCCTTCGCTGGACGAAGCGGGAC
>CAXTVD010000322.1:0-2825 GCA_964247575.1 uncultured Lichenihabitans sp. | reverse complement strand
ATGCTGGCGATCTTCAACCGCTTCGACCAGACGGTCGAGGAAGCCGCATGGTCGCTCGGCGTCAGCCCGACCCGCACCTTCCGGACGGTGACCTTCCCGCTCATCTTCCCCGGCGTGCTGTCGGCCATGCTGTTCTGCTTCACGCTCTCCTATGACGAGTTCGCGCGGACGCTGTTCGCCTCGGGGCCGGACCTCACTTTGCCGCTGGCGATCTACGGCACCTTCGCGGTCGAGATCCATCCCAACATCTTCGCCTTCGGGGTGCTGACCACCCTGTTCTCGCTGGCGCTGCTCGCGGTCTATGCGGTTCTGATGAGCCTGTCCGTCCGCCGCGCCCGCCGCGTGCTCGTGCAGGAGGAGGCGTGATGGCTGCGGCCGCGGACAAGGGTGTCGCGATCGTCACGGGCGCCGGCTCGGGCATCGGGCTGGCTGTCGCCCAGCGCCTGGCGCGCGACGGCTTCAGGGTGATCGCCAACGATCTGCGGCCTGCGGGAGCGGACGAGGCGGTCCGGCGGATCGCCGCGGAGGGCGGCAGCGCCGTGGCGGCGCCCGGTGACGTCTCGGACGAGGGCGACGTCGCGGCCATCGTCGCCCGGGCCGACGCCCTGGGGCCGTGCAGCCTGCTCGTCAGCAATGCCGGCTTCGTGCATCAGGCCCGCTTCATCGACCTCACGCCCGCCGATTGGGACCGCATGTTCGCCGTCCATGTGCGGGGCGCCTTCCTGACGGCCCGCGCGGTGCTGCCGGGGATGATCGCGCGCGGGACGGGAAGCATCATCTTCACCGCCTCCCAGCTCGGCCAGATCGGGGGGATCGAACTTGTCCACTACAGCGCCGCCAAGGCGGCGCTCATCGGCATGACCAAGTCGCTGGCGCGCGAAGTCAGCGCCCAGGGCGTCCGCGTCAACGCCGTGGCGCCGGGGCCGATCAACACGCCCCTCGTACTGGGCCTGTCCGAGGATTGGCGCCGGGCCAAGGCGGCAGAACTGCCGCTCGGCCGGTTCGGCGAGCCCGAGGACGTTGCCGCGACCGTCGCCTTTCTCGCCTCCGACGAGGCCAGGATCTATGTCGGCCAGACGCTTGGGCCCAATTCCGGGGATGTGATGCTGTGACAAGTTCGAGGCCCACGGTTCTGATCACGGGAGCCGGCATCGGCATCGGCCGGGCGGCGGCCGTCAACTTCGGCAGAGCGGGCTACCGCGTGATCGTGACGGACGTGCTGGACGAAGGCCGGGCCGTCGCAGCCGATATCGTCGCCGGCGGCGGCGAGGCCGAGTTCCACCGCCTGGACGTGCGCTCGACGACCGAGGCCGAGCGGATCGTCGGAGACGTGCAGGGCCGCTTCGGCGCCCTCGACTGCGTGGTGGCCAATGCCGGCATCGCCCATCGCGTGCCGCTTGCCGAGCTGACCGACGAGAAGTGGGATCATACGCTCGACATCGACCTCAAGGGCATGCTGCGCGTGATCCGCCCGGCGGTGCCCGGCATGAGGTCCGCCGGCAAGGGCTCGATCGTCTGCCTGTCCTCGATCATGGGGGTCGCCTACGGCTGGGACGAGCATGTCCACTACTCCGCCGCCAAGGCGGGCGTCGTGGGCCTCGTGCGAGGGCTCGCGGTCGAGCTGGCCCGCGCGGGCATCCGCGTCAACGGCATCGCGCCCGGCTACATCCGCACCGCCCAGCTCCTCTCCGAAGAGCATTCGCTCGGCGCCGCGGGAGCGGAGGCGGCGGGCGCCTTCATCCCCATGGGCCGCATCGGCGAGCCCGACGAGATCGCCGACGTGGCCCTGTTCCTCGCTTCGCCCGCCGCCCGCTACCTGACGGGACAGGTCCTCGTGGTCGACGGCGGGCTGCTCGTGGGCCGCTACTGAACCGACACCCTTCATCCATTCGCAACGGGAGAACGAACGATGGCCGACAGTCAGGATCTCAACCGCCGGACGCTGCTCAAGACGACGGCCGGCGCGGTGGCGCTGGCGCTCGGCGGCGGCACGCCGTTCCTGTCCTCGCGCCAGGCCTATGCCGCGGCGGGTGACATCGCCACGGAGCAGCTGCGCACGATCGGCCTGTCCGTCACGGTCCAGGACCGCATCCTGGCCGATTTCAAGAAGGCGTCGGGCGTCGGCTCAACCCAGGGCACCGCCGCGACCTTCCCCGACGCGCAGACCAAGATCCTGTCGGGCTCGAAAGACTACGACTGCTGGGAGACCATCGGCGAGCGGCTGCCGGCCGTCGTGGAGACCAGCAACGTCGAGGCGGTGCCGGTCGCCGCCATCAAGAACTGGGCGAACATCCGCGACACCTTCACCAAGGCCAATCCGAAATGGGATCCGAAGGCGCAGATCACCGGGCAGATCTGGACCGACGACAGCCACAGCAAGCTGTGGATGGTTCCGGCCGTCTACAACTACGACTCGATCGGCTACAATCCCGACAAGCTGAGCGCGGAAGAGGCCAATACCTGGACCGCCATCTTCGACAAGAAGTTCAAGGGTCGCTCCGGCCTCAACACCGACCCGCTGATCGCCTTCGGGCAGGCCATGCTGGCCATGACCTCCCTCAAGCTGCTCGACGTCAAGAATCCCGGCAATCCCTCCAAGGAGGAGGTCGAGGAGGGTGCCAAGTTCCTGATCTCGAAGAAGAAGGACGGTCAGTTCCGCGCCCTCTGGGGTGACTTCGGCGAGCTCGTGAACCTCCTCGCCTCGGGCGAGATGGTGGTGTGCGATGCCTGGCAGCCCGCCGTCATGGCCGTGAAGGCGCAGGGCAAGGCCTGCAAGTACGCGGTGCCGCGGGAGGGCTACCGCGCCTGGGCGATCGGCCCTTCGG
>CAXTVD010000321.1:0-2885 GCA_964247575.1 uncultured Lichenihabitans sp. | reverse complement strand
CAGTTGCGCCAGCATCGCCAAGCTGGCGCGGATGCCATTCCAGCAATTCTTCCCCGGACATGGCTGCTTCTCGCTGAGGAACGGCAACCGGCATGCGGTCGCCGCGATGGAGTGGATTACCCGGCTGCTCCCGCCGCCGCAGTTCTGAGATGGTGGGCATCGAGATTGTCGTTCGAAACGGCAGTCTGTGACGTGGACTCTGAGCTGGATGCCGACGAGGGGTGCACGGCGATGCGCGTAGATCGGCCCTGCTCTCAGAGCCGCTCGTCCCAATAGGGCGGCGTTCCGAACCGGCGGGCGATGAAGTCGAGAAAGGCCCGGACCTTCGGCGAGACCACCTTTTTCGGTGGATACACGCCCCAGATCGCCGGCTCAGGTCCGGGCGCGATACTCCAGCGCCAATCGGGCAGAAGCCGAACGAGAGACCCGTCCCGAAGCAGGTCGCCGACGAGCCATGTGGGCAGCAAGGCTGCGCCGAGCCCCGCTTGGGCCGCCGCAAGCAGGGCTTCGGAGTCGTTGGCGCGAAAGGGGCCCTTCACAGGCACCGAGATTGGATCGGCCAGCGGGTCGCCGTTTGGCCGGACGTACCATCCAGCCGTCGGCTGCAGCGCAAAGGACAGACAAGGGAGGCTCGCGAGATGTGCCGGCTCAAGCACGTGGGCATGGTCGGTCAGCCATCGCGGGCTCGCGACCAGCACGCGGCGGTGTGGCGCCAGGAGCTTGGCGACGAGGGAAGAGTCGCCAAGCGCCCCGATCCGGATCGCCAGGTCGGAGCCGGCTTCGATCAGGTCGACCGTGGCATCGGTCAATGTAAGGTCGACCCGGACGTTGGGATAGGCGGCCAGGAAGTCGGCGATGTGCGGCACGATGTGCCGGCGCCCGAACGCGCTGGGCGTGTTGAGCCGCAACAGGCCCTGCGCCCGGTCATTGAGTGAGCGCGCAGTGCCGCGGGCATCCTCGAGATCGGCAAGGATCGGCACCGCGCGTTCGTAAAGCGCGGCGCCGACCTCCGTCAGATTGAGCCGCCGTGTGGACCGGTTCAGCAGCGCCGCCCCGAGGTCGGCCTCCAGGGCGCTGACGTAGCGGGAGAC
Source organism: uncultured Lichenihabitans sp. (assembly GCA_964247575.1). Classification (GTDB taxonomy): domain Bacteria; phylum Pseudomonadota; class Alphaproteobacteria; order Rhizobiales; family Beijerinckiaceae; genus Lichenihabitans. The sequence continues at coordinate 1,794 of CAXTVD010000321.1, read as the reverse complement.
GGTCGAGACCTTGAGGTCCTGTTCGGCCGCGGCCTTGGAGAAGCTGCCCAGTTCGACCGAGCGGACGAAGGCTCGGAGCGCCGCGAAATAGTCCATCTTGCCATTTTCCGCAAAAGTCATTTGCCGAGGCGGTGCTTTTTCCACCCCGCCGCTTGGCCGATCTTGTCCTTACGCGACCATGCCTCGGAGGCCGAAGATGAACCAGCCCGTCGTCACTGCAGCATCCGCCGGTCCTAACCGGTCCTTGCGGGAATGGAAGAAGTGGCCGGCGACGCCCACGAGCATCGGCGTGGTCGGTCTCGGCCGCATGGGTGCGGCGTTCGCGTCCAATCTGCTCGACGATGGACACGATCTGGTGCTGTTCGACCGTGACCCGGCGAGGGCCGCCGACCTCGGCCTGCTCGATGCGGTCCAGGCGGAACAACTCTCGGAGCTTTCGGCCTGCCGTTTGGTGATTACGGCGCTGCCCGACGACGCGGCCCTGTCCGCCGTCACGCTCGGACGGGGTGGCCTGGCCGACAGTCTGGGGTGTGGCGCCGTGCACATCTCGATGAGCACGATCAGCCCGGACTTGTCGCGCCAGATCGAGGCGGAGCACGATCGCCGCGGTCAGGGCTATGTGGCGGCTCCCGTTCTCGGCAATCCCGACCTCGCCCGAGCCCGAAAACTGTATGTGATCGCGGCTGGCGGCGCCGATGCGATGGCCGACGCCCGGCCGTTGTTGGAGCGGCTCGGGCAGCACGTGTTCCTTCTCGGCGAGGACGCGGCGACCGCAAACCTCATGAAGCTTGCGGGCAACGTGCTCACCGCCGCCACGCTGCAGAGCATGGGCGAGGTCTTGGCCTTGCTGGAGAAGGGCGGGATCGATCCCCGCGCCGCCTTCGCGGTGTTCACCGGCTCGCTGTTCGACGGCAAGGTTCACAAGGCCTATGGCGGCAAGATCGTCGAGGGCCGCTACAACCCGCCCGGCATGACCGTGCCGCTGGCCGTCAAGGACCTACGTCTCGCGCTTGGCGAGGCCGAGCGTCTATGCGTGCCCATGCCGACCGCGAGCGTCGTGCATGACCGCCTCGTGGCCGCGACGGCCCGCGGCTGGAGCGGGCTCGACTGGTCCGTCCTCGGTCGTCTGGCCGCCAGCGAAGCTGGCCTCCCGACGCCGCGAACCGAGGAATTCTGCTGATGGTCAGCGGACTCTTCATCCTGATCGGGTGCGAGCTCGCCGGCGAGGTGACGCAGCAGGCGCTGCACCTGCCCGTTCCGGGTCCCGTGGTCGGCTTGTTCATATTGGCGGCCATCCTGGTCGCGCGCGATCCGAAAGGGTCGCGGCAGCCCGGCCCTGCCATGGCATCCTTGAACGCCAGCGCCGGCGCGCTGATCCGCTACATGGGCCTGCTGTTCGTGCCGGCAGGCGCCGGCATCGTGGCGGAGGCCGACGTGATCAAGACGGCCTGGCTGCCGCTCGTCTTCGCCATGGTGATCTCGACGATGCTCAGCCTCGTCGTTACCGGCCTGGTGATGCATTGGATCAGCGCCCTCGCGGAAGGGCGCCCGAGCACGCAGCACACGCCCGACAATGTCCAGTTACCGCAGTGACACCATGACCGAATTCTCACGAACCCTGTGGACGTCACTTGGACCGAGCCCTCTGCTATGGCTCGCCGTGACCCTCGGAGCCTATCTCATCGGCCAGCACCTGCAGCTGTTGTGTGGCGGCGGGGCGTTCGCCAATCCCGTCCTCGTCGCGATCGTCCTCGTGGTCGCGGTGCTGGCGATCACGGGCACGCCGTACGAGAC
>CAXTVD010000320.1:0-2905 GCA_964247575.1 uncultured Lichenihabitans sp. | reverse complement strand
GCCATGGCCGAGATCAACATGACGCCGTTCATCGACGTGATGCTGGTGCTGCTGATCATCTTCATGGTCGCCGCGCCGCTGCTCGCGAGCGGCGTGCCGATCGATCTTCCACAGACCTCGGCATCGCCCCTCAACATCGACCACAAGCCCCTGAGCGTCGCCGTCGACGAGAAGGGCGACGTGTTCGTGCTGGACCAGCCCGTCACCATCGAAGAGCTGCCCGGGCGGCTCAAGGATCTGGCCAAGGACGGCTATGACGAGCGCATCTACGTGCGTGGCGCCAAGCAGGTGAACTATGGCCGGATTGCCGAGGTGATGTCGCTCGTGACGGGCGCGGGTTACAAGAAGGTCGCCCTGGTCACCGAACAGGATGCCAAGTGAGGAAGGTTTGTCGCTGAGAAGCCGCCTTTCCGAACCTGGGTATGTCGTCTCCGCCCTCGTCCATGTGGGCGTGCTGGCGGCGACCCTGATCGCGTTCTCGCAGAGCGAGAAGTTCGACGACATCCAGGAGACCGTGCCCGTCGAGGTCGTGACGGACAACCAGTTCAACCAGATCATGAAGGGCGACAAGTCGGCCAAGGAGGTCCGCCCGGAGGCCACCGCCAAGACCGAACAGACGGCCTCGCTCGCGGCCGAGCAGCCCGACCAGCCTGCCCCGGAGAAGGCGGCCACGACTCCCCCTCCACCGCCGCCGCCCCCTCCGTTGCCGCCGGTCCGCCACGTCGAACAGCCCAAGCCGCCGGCCTCCGTTCCGCCGCCCCCGCCGGTCACGGCGCTGCCGCCGCCGCGTCCGGAGCCCCCGACTCCTACCGCGACGCCGCCCATCCCCATGCCGCCGGTCCGTGACGTCGAGGCGGAGCCTGTCGCGCCCAAGCCCGAGCCGAAGCCGGTGCCCAAGCCGGTGGTGAAGCCGGTGCCGACGCCGCCTGTCGTTCCGCACCCGGTGGTCGCCAAGCTGCCCGATCCCAAGCCGGTGCCGCGGCCCCGCCCGGTCGAAAAGCCCAAACTCGATCAGCTGGCCAAGCTGATGGAGGAGCAGCCGACCGACTCGACCCCGCCGGACCGGACATCGGTCAGCAAGCCCCCGCGCCCGTCCCGGACCGTTGCGGAGAGCAAGTTCGACCCGACGGACATCTCCAAGCTGCTCAGCGGCAACGCCCCGGCGCAGCGGGCTTCGGCGAGTCATGACGCGGTGCATGCCTCGCTCGGCTCTCCGACCGCGAGCGCCCCCAAGATGTCACCCTCCTTCTGGGCGGGTCTCGATGGGGTGATGGAGGACCAGTACCGCCAATGCTGGAGCTATCTGGGGCTCAACACCGGCGTGAAATACGTGCCGCAGGTCCGCGTCGTGTACGGCTCGAATGGGGCGCTGGAAGCCGATCCGGTGCTGCTCAATCCGCCGTCCGACCCGGCCATGCAGAGCCTGGCGGACAGCGCCATGCGAGCGGTCCGCCGCTGCAATCCGCTCAAGATTCCGGATCAGTACGCCCCCTACTACGACCAGTGGAAAGGCCGCGTGCTGCGCTTCGATCCCGAGGAAATGGCGGGCTGATCGTGCCGTCCCGCCGCGCCTCGCGCAAGGCCGGGCCACGGCCGCTCGCGCCCCTGTCCGCTGACACAAGGATTGTTCGCCCATGAGGCCTCGCCTTTCTCTGCTCGGCCCGCTGCTCGTCGCGATGGTGATCTGGACCCTGGGAACAGCCCGGGCCGAGGACCGCTACCTCGACATCCGGCCCGGCGGACAGTTCAAGCCGGTGACGATCGCGGTGACCAAGTTCGCTGGCAACGAGGCCGACGGCACGAAGATCAGCGGCATCATCACGAACAACTTCAAGCGCTCGGTCTTCCTCAGCCCGACGGACCCCTCGAGCTTCCCGGAAGCCAACGTGAACCCCGAAGCCCCGCAGATGGCGGCGTGGCAGGCGAGCGGCGCGCAATTCGTCGTTACGGGCCGCACGGGACGGGAGGGCGACCGCCTGAAGACGGAGTTCCGGCTGTGGGACGTCTCGACCGGCCAGCAGGTCGCGGGCCAGCAGTACACGACCGACGCCAGCAATTCGCGGCGCGTGGGCCACATCGTGTCTGACGCCATCTTCACCCGGATCACCGGCGAAAAGGGCGTGTTCGACTCCCGGGTCGTGTTCGTCGACGAGTCGGGGCCCGCGGAAAAGCGGACCAAGCGTCTCGCGATCATGGACCAGGACGGCGGCAACGTGAAGTTCCTGACGCGCGGCAGCGACCTCGTCGTGACGCCGCGCTTCTCGCCGACCACGCAGGACGTGACCTACATGTCGTTCGGGGACAGCGACCCGAAGGTGTTCCTTCTCAACATCGAGACGGGCCAACGCGAGGTGGTCGGCAACTTCCCCGGCATGACCTTCTCGCCGCGCTTCTCCCCCGACGGCGACAAGATCGTGATGTCGTTGGCCGAGGGCTCGTCCAGCAATCTCTACGCGATGGACATCGGTTCGCATTCGACGACCCGCCTGACGAACACGGCGGCGATCGACACCTCGCCGTCCTACTCGCCCGACGGCGCGCAGATCGTGTTCGAGTCCGATCGCGGGGGCACACAGCAGATCTACGTGATGAGCGCTTCCGGCGGCGGCGCGAAGCGGATCTCCTTCGGCGACGGCCGCTACTCGACGCCCGTCTGGTCGCCGCGGGGCGACCTCATCGCCTTCACGCGGGAGAAGGGCAACTCTTTCGCCATCGGCGTCATGAAGCCGGACGGTTCCGGCGAGCGGATCCTGACCGAAGGGTTTCACAACGAGGGGCCGACCTGGGCGCCGAACGGCCTCTATCTCATGTTCTTCCGCGATCCCGGCGGCGCGTCGGGGTCGAAGATCTTCATGACCGACGTGTTCGGCCGAGCAGAATTCCCGGTCGCGACAGGCTCGTTCGC
>CAXTVD010000319.1:2329-2932 GCA_964247575.1 uncultured Lichenihabitans sp. | reverse complement strand
GCTCCGTCCTGTTCGAGGGACAGGACCTCCTCGGCCTGTCCGAGGACGCCTTGCGGCAGGTGCGGGGTCGGCGGATCGCGATGATCTTCCAGAACCCGCTGAGCCATCTCGATCCGGTGATGACCATCGGTGATCAGGTCGCCGAGCCTCTCCGGCGGGTCGAGGGACTGAGCCGGCGGGAGGCCCGGCGCGCGGCGCTCGACCTTCTCAGCCAGGTCGGCATCCCCGATCCCAAGGCGCGCCTCGACAACTACCCGCACGAGTTCAGCGGCGGCATGCGCCAGCGGGCGATGATCGCCGCGGCCCTCGCCTGCCGGCCCACCGTGCTCATCGCCGACGAGCCCACCACCGCCCTCGACGTCACGGTGCAGGCCCAGATCCTGCGCCTGCTGCTCGACCTGCGGGACCGGTCGGGGCTGGCGATCATCCTGATCACGCACGACCTCGGCGTCGTGAGCCAGACCTGCGACACGCTGGCCGTGATGTATGCGGGGCGCGTCGTCGAGGCGGGGGCCGTCGAGGCGGTCCTGGCCGACCCGCGTCATCCCTATACGGCACGGCTGCTGGCCTCGCAGCCGGCCCGCGGCCGGCCGGGCTCTCCCC
>CAXTVD010000319.1:0-2319 GCA_964247575.1 uncultured Lichenihabitans sp. | reverse complement strand
CCCCTGCCCTCAATTCCCGGCCAGCCGCCCGGTCTCGGTGAAGTCATCACGGGATGCCGGTTCCGCACGCGCTGCCTCGAGGCCTTCGAGCCCTGCAGCACGATCCGCCCGCCGCTGGCACCGGTCCATCCTCACTGGCTGAGCGCATGCCACCGCGCCGACCAGCCCCGGGTGATCGCATGAGCCTCGAGCCCCTGCTGGCCATCGAAGGCCTCAAGGTCAGCTTTCCCGCCCCCATGAGCGTCATCGACATGGCCCTGCTGCGCAAGCGGCGCGTGCAGGCCGTGAACGGCGTCGATCTCGTCATCAACAAGGGCGAGACGATCGGGCTTGTGGGCGAGAGCGGCTGCGGCAAGAGCACCCTGAGCCGTGCCGTGATGGGTCTGGTTCCCATCGAGAGCGGCCGGGTCCTGCTCGACGGCAAGGATCTGGCCGACCTGCGGGGCCCGCGGCGCCGCGCCTTCCTGCGGCGGGTCCAGATGGTCTTCCAGGAGCCGCACGCCTCGCTGAATCCGCGCCTGACGATCGGCCAGACCCTCGCGGAGGTGCTCCGCGTCCACCGGGTCTGTCCCACCGCTGAGATCCCGGGGCGCATCACCACCCTGCTGGCGACCGTCGGACTGCCGGCGGAGTTCGCCGGCCGGCGCCCGCACGACATGTCGGGCGGGCAGTGCCAGCGCGTCGGCATCGCGCGGGCCCTGGCGCTGCAGCCCGACCTCATCATCGCCGACGAGGTCGTCTCCGCGCTCGACGTGTCCATCCAGGCGCAGATCCTGAACCTGTTCATGGGTCTGCGCGAGACGCATCATCTCGCTTTGCTGTTCGTGTCGCACGACCTCACGGTGGTCAGGCATTTCTGCCAGCGCGTCGCCGTCATGTATCTCGGGCGCGTGGTCGAGACCGGGCCGACGGCCGTCGTGCTGAGCACCCCGCGCCACCCGTATACGCGGGCGCTCGTCGCCGCGATCCCGGACGGGACCGGCGCAGGACTGCGGCAGGCAGGGCTCGCCGGCGAGCCGCCGAGCCCGCAGAACCCTCCGGGAGGCTGCCCCTTCCACCCGCGCTGCCCGCGGGCCAGCGCACGCTGCGCCACCGAGATGCCGCCGCCCACGCAAGGCGCGGTGATCTTCCGGTGCCATCACCCCGAACCCGTGCCCCATCCGGCGCCGGCCCTCGAAGAAAGTCTGAGCCCATGACGTCCTTGTGGAAGACCGCCCTCCTCGCCTCCGTGTTCTCGGCCGGCCTCGCCGCGGCGCTTGCGCCCGCCACGGCGGCCGGGACGCTGCTCATCGCGCGGGAGGCCGACAGCACGACCTTCGATCCCATCGCCACCCAGCAGAACCCGGATTGCTGGATCTATCCGAACATCTTCGCCGGCCTCGTCAAGGCGAGCGTCGACGGCACCAAGATCGAGCCGAACCTCGCCGAAAGCTGGACCAGCTCGCCGGACGGCCTGACCTATACGTTCAAGCTGCGGCCGAACCTCAAGTTCAGCGACGGCTCGCCGATCAAGGCGAGCGACGTGCGCTTCAGCCTCCTGCGCGCCCGCGACACCAAGGAAAGCGCCTGGACCTCGCTCTACAGCGGCATCGCCGATGTCGTGCCGCAGGACGACCAGACCGTCGTCTTCACCTTGAAGGCCCCCTCGGCGGTCTTCCTCGCCAACATCGCGATGTTCGCCGCCGCCATCCTTCCCGAAGCGGCCATGACCAAGATGGGCGAGGAGGCCTTCGCCCAGAAGCCGGTGGTGTCCGGCGCCTTCGCGGTCGACGAGTGGAAGCACGGGGACCGGGTCATCCTCACCAAAAACCCGAACTTCTGGAATGCGAGCCACGTCTCTCTCGACCGGGTCGAGTGGATCATCGTAGCCAACGACAACACCCGGATTCTCAAGCTGCAGGCCAAGGAGGTGGATGCCGCCATCCTGATGCCGTTCAACCGCATCGCCGAACTACAGAAGACGCCGGGCCTCGTGGCGCACCTCGATCCCTCGACCCGCGAGGATTTCCTGGTGATGAACGAGGCCCACAAGCCGTTCGACAACGTGGATGTCCGCAAGGCCGTCAACATGGCGCTCGACCGCAAGGCGATCGTCGACACGGTGACCTTCGGCATCGGCGAGGTCGCCAACTCCTACATCCCCAAGGGCGCGCTCTACTACAACGCCGCCAACAAGGACTACGCCTATGACCTCGAAGGGGCCAAGGCCCTGATGAAGAAGGCGGGGGTGTCGTCGCTGAAGGCCGGGCTGCTGGTGACGGCGGGCGACAGTTCGAACGAGCAGATGGCCGTGTTGATGAAGGACCAGCTCGCCAAGAT
>CAXTVD010000318.1:0-2964 GCA_964247575.1 uncultured Lichenihabitans sp. | reverse complement strand
AGAGCGATGTCGTGACCACCATCGTCCCGGTCCCCGCGATGCCGTAGGCGTTGGCTAGCGAATCTGAGCTCTTGAACAGGAACACCAGCACCAGGACCCCGATCAGCATCAGCCGGTTGGCCCGGGGCACGTAGATCTGCCCCTCGGTGGTTTCCGACGTGTGCTGGATTTCCATGCGCGGCAGCAGGCCGAGCTGGATCGCCTGCCGGATCAGGGAATAGGCACCCGTGATCACGGCCTGGCTGGCGATGACGGTCGCCAGGGTCGACAGGATCACGAAGGGTATCAGGGCCCAGTTCGGCACCATGAGGTAGAAGGGATCCTTGATCGCCTCGGGCGTGTGCAGGACCAGGGCCCCCTGTCCGAGATAGTTCAGCAGCAGGGCCGGCAGCACGAAGAACAGCCAGGCGAACTGGATCGGCATCCGGCCGAAGTGGCCCATGTCGGCATAGAGCGCCTCGGCCCCGGTCACGGCCAGGAACACCAGACCGAGCGTGACGAAGCCGGTCGCGCCGTGCCCGAACAGAAAGGCCAGGCCGTTCAGCGGATTGAAGGCGGTCAGGATGATCGGAGCGTCGAAGATGTGGACGAGGCCCAGCGCGCCGATGAAGCCGAAGAAGACGACCATGATCGGGCCGAAGATGAAGGCGACCCGGGCCGTTCCCACGCTCTGGACGGTGAACAGCGTGATCAGGATCACCACCGTGATGGGGATGATGTAGGGGACCAGCGACTGCTCGGCGACGCCGAGGCCTTCGACGGCCGAGAGAACGGAGATGGCCGGGGTGATGATCGCGTCGCCCGAAAACAAAGCGGCACCGGCGACGCCCAGGATGAATACCGTCCTGGCCCGATGGCCCAGCGCCTTCTGGGCCAGGGCCATCAGCGACAGGGTGCCTCCCTCGCCCTTGTTGTCGGCGCGCATGAGGAAGAGGACATACTTCACCGTGACGATGAAGAAGAGAGCGTAGATCAGGAGCGAGACGATGCCCACGACCTCCTCGACCGGTGCGACGCTACCCTGCACATGGGCCAGCGCGGTCTTGAGGGCGTAAAGCGGACTGGTGCCGATATCGCCGTACACGACGCCAATCGAGCCCAGCGTCATCGCGGTGAAACCGGATCTGCCGTGCCCGTGTTCATGGGCGGCGAGCCGCGCTGTGTCCTCAGCGGGCAACTCCGCCACGATATCCTGGGGCATGAAAAGGCTTACTCATGGCGCGCGGCCAGCCGCGCGATTGCGGCCGCTTATAGGGTTTTTCCCGGAAGGCGAGAAGGCCCCGGTCGACCTTCGCGAAGGCATATCTCGCGTTGCAGCAGAGTTGGTGTTCGCCGCAGCGGACTCAAGGGATGGGACCGGCGGCGGGCTCCCTGCGTCGATCCGTCTGCGCTCGCCAGCGTCGAGCCGTCCCGAGCGCGGGCTGAGCGCCCGCCGGTCAATCAGCCAAGCACGCGGCGCTTCTTCTTTGGCAGGGGCATGGCGCCGGCAGGGTTCAAGCTGAAATAGAGCAGCCAGTCGTGGCCGTTCCGGCTGTTCAGCACGGTGTCCCGTCCAACGGGGCTGAGCGTGCCGTCCAGGTCGATGACATAGGCCTCGCCGTAGAGGCCGAGCAGAAGGTCGAGGATGGCGCCCGGCTCGCCGTAACGGACCGTATTGTACTCCAGGACGAGGCTGGGGCGATCGCTCCGGAGTGTCTCCCTCATCCCTGCCAGGATGGCGTCTTCGGCCCCTTCGGCATCGATCTTGATGAAATCGATCCGTCCGAGATCCTTGGCCGCCTCGTCGAGGCTCCAGAGCGGAACCGTCGTCACCGTTCCGGCTCCCGAGGCGATGAGCGCCGGGTCGGCGACGATGGAGGCGTTCTTGGGCTCGTTGTCCGGCACGAACAGCTCGGCCGTTCCTTCGGTCGAAGCCGCCGCGGCCGCCGCGACGACCCTCGTCCGGAGATCGAGGCCGTTCAGGACGAGCGACCGTTCGAGAAGGTCCCGCGCGACGGGGTTTGGCTCGACGGCCGTGAGCCGGCCCTCGGGGCCGACCAGGTCGGCCATCAGCAGCGCGTAGTAGCCGTAGTTCGCCCCGATATCGACGACGCGCATGCCCGGCTTGATGGCCCGGGCCATGATCATCGTCAGCCACATCTCCCAGTAGCCGTCGAGCAGCACGTTGCAGCCGAAGCCGTGATCCCGCGTATCGACCAGGAACTTGTAGCGCCCGAGCAGGCGGCACAGCACGGTGTCCCGGCCGAGATAGACCGGCGTGACCATGGACCGGCAGATTTCCTCGAGCGCGAAGCGCTCGCCCTTGGCGATCTCGGACAGGGCCAGGATCTGTGAAACACCGCGTGGCTTCTGAGGCATCGGCTGAAAAGAGGTCCTGAAGTCGGCAAGGCTCGCCCCCGTGGACACGCGGGGCGCTGCGGAACGAACGGCGCGGCGCCGTCAGGCGCGCGACGGCTCCCGCACAAGCCAGGGTTGACGCTGGGAGGTCTGCCGCAGATGGGCAAGGACGCGCTCGGACGAGGGAGCGGCGATCAGGCGGAATGGCAGCGTCGCGGGGTACCAGATCGGGTTGAGGCCGGGGTCCCGGTCGAGCGCCTCGCCCCAGCGCGCCTCCATCACGTCCCGTTCCGGATCAAGGCGGACGCCGTGTTCGGCCACGAGGTGATCCATGGCGCGGATCTTGGCCACGAAGTGCCGAAGGGTGATGCCAGGCGTCCAGACCACCTTGCAGCCGGCACGCCGGAGCTTCAGCGCATAGTCCACGTCGCCGTAGGTGAGCGGTAGGTCCTGCTCGTCGAAGCCGCCGGCATCGAGGAACCGGCTGCGCCGCGTCGCGAGGCACGCGCCCGTCACGGCGCTGGTCGCGCGCGTCACCTGCAGCCGCCGCGCCGGACCCGGCACCGCGGCCGCTTCGTAGAGGCCGTCATGGATGATGCGCCCGTCCTTCCAGCCGAACAGCATGCC
>CAXTVD010000317.1:0-2967 GCA_964247575.1 uncultured Lichenihabitans sp. | reverse complement strand
GCTCTGTGCCGTCGCTGAGGCAGCGCATCAGCGTCGTCTTGCCGGCGCCGTTGGGGCCGACCAGGCTGACGAGTTCGCCCTCCCGGATGGTCAGGGTGATGTCCTGCAGGACCGCGAGGCTGCCGAAGGACCGGGCGAGGCCGGAGACCTGCAGGAGGGCCTCGCCGGTGGGCGCCGTCCTCCGTGCGACCGGCAGCGCGCTCAGGCGCTGGGCGGTGACGTTCCCCGTGCGCATCCTCGCCAGGACCCGCCCCGCCAGTCCGGCAAGGCCCTCGGGCAGCACGATGATGATCAGCACGAAGGCGGCCCCGAGCAGCAGCTGCCAGAGGAAAGGGAAATCGCCCGACAGGCTCGCGCTGATATAGTCGATGGCGAGCGTGCCGAGCACCGGGCCCAGCAGCGTTCCGCGCCCGCCCAGCGCAACCCAGATCACGAGCTCCGTGCCGAACAGGAAGCCGGTGTTCTCCGGCGCCACCACGCCCGAAGCGTGCGCGAACAGGAATCCGGCCAGTCCGGCGACGCCGGCCAGGGCCGTCGTCAGCAGGATCTGCACGCGTTTGGGGTTGAGGCCGAGATAGGCGCAGCGCCGGTCGTTGTCGCGCACCGCGACCAGGAGCTTGCCCATGTCGGAGCGGACGAAGATCCAGGCCGCGAGGGTGACCGCCACCAGCACCAGGCCGGCCAGCCTGAAGAAGCCCGCCAGGTCCAGCGGCAAGGTGTCGTAGCCGACGAGGCCGCTGCTCGATCCGGTGATGGTCCCGCCCGAATAGACGAGCTGGGTCACCACGATCGGGACGACGAGCGAGATCACGGAGGCATAGAGGGGCGTCGAGCCGTTGTAGAAGGACAGCCAGCCGACCACGAGGCCCAGCAGCATCGGCACCAGGATGGCCAGTGCGAGACCTGCCGCCATCCAGGCGGGCGTGGAGCCGCCCTGGGTCAGGGCGATGGCGGTCGCGTAGGCGCCCACGCCGAAGAAGGCCGCCTGGCCGAACGTGAGGATGCCGGTATACCCCCAGAGGAGATCGACCGTGACCGCGAGCAGCGCGTAGATCAGCGAGCGCGTGAGGACATTCACGGTAAAGGTGTCGAGGACGCCGGGCGCGAACCAGACCATGGCGGCAGCGGCGGCCGCCACTGCCAGCGTCGTCGGCCGCACCGCGGCGGCTCGCGGCCGGCTCGCGCCATCCTGGGCTGCCGCGGCGCGGGGGTCATGCACGGGAGAAGCCCTTCGGGCTGATCCGCAGCACAAGCGCGGCCAGCACCGCCACGGAGATGCTGCCGAGGATCGGACTGACATAGGTGCTGACCAGCACCTGCACGGCGCCGAAAACGAGGCATGCCGAGGCGAGCGCCAGGTAGGAGGTGTCGGCCACCATCACCAGCATGAAGGCCCCGATCAGCCAGGCCACCCCCATATTGGGATCGACGCTCGTGAGCGGGGTGAGCAGCACGCCCGCAAGCGCCGCGAGGCCGGCACCGATCATGAAGGTGATGAGCCGCACCCGTGCGGTGTCGATGCCGAGACTCCGGGCAAGCGTCTCGTTCATGATGACGGCCCGGGCGGACAGGCCGAGCCGCGTGCCTTCGATCGTGAACGCGAAGGCGAGGCCGAGCACGAGCGCCGCGACCATCGTGAACAGGCGATAGACCGAGTAGTCGACCCCCAGGACCGGCACGGTGCCGGACATGAGGTTGGGGGTCAGCTGGACGTCGCGGCCGAAGCCGAGCGTGATCAGCTGGCCGATCACGATGCCCAGTCCCCAGGTCGCCAGGATGGCGTCGAGCGGCCGCCGGTAGAGCGGGCGGATGATCAGCCTCTCGGCAAGTGCCCCGAGCGCCGCGCCGACGGCGAAGGCCAGCGGCAATGCGAGCCACGGGGTCCAGCCCAGCCGGGCGGTGATCACGGCGCAGTAGCCGCCGATCGTGAGCCACGCGCCATGGGCGAAGTTGATGATCTTCAGCACACCGAAGATCGCGAGCAGCCCCAGCGCCACGATGAACAGGATGGCGGCCGTAGTGGCGATGTCGAGGACGATCAGCATGGCCGCTTCCGGTTGGCGGCGGAGCGGGCCGGAGCCGCCCCGCCGCCTCGGCTCACTTCAGGTTCGGGCACTGGGCGCCGGGATCGACGTCCTTGAAGGTCGCCGCCACCTTGACGGTCCCGTCGGCCTGCACCTGGCCGAGATACATGGTCAGGGGCGCGTGGTGGTCCTTGTTCATCGTGATCGTGCCGCGCGGGCCGGTGAAGGAGACGGTCGGAAGCGCGTCCAGCACCTTGGCCGGATCGGTTCCCCCCGCCTTCTCGACGGCCGCCTTGTAGAGATAGACGGCTTCGTATTCCGGAACCGACAGGTCGTTCGGTGTCTTGAGGTCGCTGCCGAACTTCTTGGCCGCGGCGGCCAGAAACGTCTTGTTCTCGGCCGACTCGATGCCCGTCACATAGGAGGCGGACAGGTAGATGCCGGTGGCATCCGCGCCCATGCTCTTGGCGGTGCCTTCGTCGACGGCGAGGTTGGCATAGGGAATGGTGATGCCGGCGGCGCGCATCTGCTTGGTGAGCGTGACGTTGGGAGCGCCTCCTGCCGTGGAGGTGATCAGGGCGTCGGCCTTGGAATCCTTCAGCTTGGACAGGATGGCGGTCCAGTCGCTGCCGTCCATCGGCAGATACTCCTCGCCCACCACCTTGCCGCCCGTCTTCTCGATGTAGCTGCGGCTGAAGCCGAGCATGCCGCGCCCGAAGGCATAGTCGCTGCCGATCAGGAAGTAGGTCTTGGCGTTCTTGTCCTTCACGAAGTTGTCGACGATCGGGGGCACCTGCTGCTCGGGCACCCAGGCATCGACGTAGAGGTACTTGTTGCAGGAATGGCCTTCGTAGAAGGAGGTGTAGATGTAGGGCACGCGGCCCTTGCTCACGATCGGCAGGGCGGCGTTGCGGGCCGCGCTGGTCTCCATCGAAATCAGCAC
>CAXTVD010000316.1:0-3072 GCA_964247575.1 uncultured Lichenihabitans sp. | reverse complement strand
ACGGCGACCTTCTCTACGAGCGGCACGGCTGGAACCTCGATCGTGACGGGTGGCTCGCCGCAGTGCGTGCCGCCGAGACGGACCTCGACCTCCCGTGAGCCTGACGATCCTGTCCGTGGCCTATCCGCTGGCCCGCGTCTCGCCGGACAGCACGGGGGGATCTGAACAGATCCTGTCTGCGCTCGATCGCGCGCTGGTCGCCGCCGGTCACCGCTCGGTCGTGATCGCACCCGAGGGTTCGCGCGTTGCGGCCGACCTCGTCGCTATTCCCTGGCCCGGGGGTCTGCTCGATGATGCTGCCAAGGAACGAGCCCAGGCGGCCAACCGCGACGCCATTGCGGCTGTCCTGGCGCGCTGCCCCGTGGACCTGATCCACCTGCACGGCATCGACTTTCACCGCTACATCCCGTCGCCCGGTCCGCCCGTTCTGGCGACCCTGCATCTGCCACCCGATTGGTATCCGCCGGAAGCCTTGCACCCGGCGCGCCCGCGCACCTTCCTCAACTGCGTGTCCCGGTCTCAGCACGAGGCTTGTCCGTCTTCGCCGAGCCTCGTCGGCCCGATCGAGAACGGTGTCCCGCTCGCCCGGCTTGGGACGTCCCGCCATGCAAAGCGGGACTTCGCCGTGTTCCTCGGCCGCATGTGCCCGGAGAAAGGCGTTCATCTGGCGCTCCAGGCGGCCCATCGGGCAAACGCGTCGTTGATCGTTGCGGGAGAGCTCTACGATTACGCGGCGCACCGATCCTATTTCGACGCGGAAGTCCTGCCACTGCTGGATGGACGGAGGCGCTACATCGGCCCCGTCGGGTTCGGCCGCAAGCGGCGGCTGCTCGCCGCGGCCCGATGCCTGCTCGTGCCAAGCCTCGCCGCAGAAACCTCGTCCCTGGTCGCGCGCGAGGCCGCGGCCTGCGGCACGGCGGTAATCGCTTTCCCGAGCGGCGCTCTCGTCGACGCGGTCGAGGAAGGCCGGTCGGGTTTCCTCGTTCCCGACGTCGAGACGATGGCGGAGGCGATCCTCCGGGTTGACGCTATCGACGCGGAGGCCTGCCGCGCCCTGGCGCGCGAGCGGTTCGACGATCGCGTGATGACGGCGCGCTACCTCGCCCTCTATGCCGAACTGGCGAGGCGCGTCGCGTGATGGCGTCGCTTCGCATCGAATTGATTGAAGAGGCCGAGCGGCTTTTCGCGCTCGAAGCCGACTGGTGGGCGCTTTTCGCCCGTTGTCCGGTCGCGACCCCGTTTCGATCGCCGGCTTGGCTGTTGCCCTGGTGGCGGACGTTCGCGCCCGGCCCGTTGCGAACCGTCGCGGTCTGGTGCGGGAGCGATCTTGTGGCGCTCTCACCGCTCTATCTGGAAGAGGCGAGCGGGAGACTTCTACCGCTCGGTATAGGACTGTCGGACGATCTCGACATGCTCGTCGCTCCCGACGCCGGGTGCGACGTCGGCACCGCCGTCCTCGACGCTCTGTCGACCCAGTTGGACTGGGATGTCCTGTCGCTGGAAGAACTCGCGCCCGACGCATCGGCCTTGGGCTGGAATGTCCCGGCCGGCTGGACCGACGACATCGCGGCGCAAAGCCGATGTCCCGCACTCGTCTGGGGTGATGCTCCGGACATCGGTGCCGCCGTCCCCCCCGGCAAGCTGCGGAAACTGCGCATGGCCCGCCACCGCGCCGAGCGTCGGAGCGCCACGATAGAGACGGCCACGGCCGAGACGGCGCCCGACCATCTCGATGCCCTGTTCCGCCTCCATGCGGCCCGCTGGGAGAGCCGTGGCGAGGCCGGCGTTCTCGCCGACCCTGCCGTTCAGGCCTTTCATCGCGACGCGACACCGCGTCTCGCCGCGGCGGGTCTGTTGCAGGCGACGCTGTTGCGGATCGAGGGACAGGTCGCGGGCGTGTTCCACGGATTGCGGCGCGGGCGAACCCTCTATGCCTACCTCGGCGGCTTCGATCCGGCCTTCGCTTTCGAGAGTCCCGGCACGGTGCTGATGGGCGATGCGCTCGACACGATGCTGGCGGGCGGCGCCGGGATGTTGAGCCTGCTGCGCGGTGCCGAGCCCTACAAATACGAATGGGGCGCGATCGACCGGATCAACGTGCGACGCGCTCTGCGCCGGCCAGCCCCATGAGCGCCGCCGGGGCTCTGGCGGCGCGGCTGCGCGACGGCTCGCCGCCGAATATTGCGCTTATGCATCTTCTCATGGCATCGACCTCGCCGGAGGCCGCGGCCGCGACGCTCGCTGCCGCCATGGCGGCCCATCCGGATCTGGCGGTGCGGCTCGTCGAGGTCGAACGTCTCCTCGTGGTTCACCCGGAGGCTTGGCGGGTCGTTCACGCGGTCGCCGAGGGTGTCGACCATGCGCCGGCCCTGGCCAGTGCCGAGGCGACGCTCGACCATTGGCGCGCGAGCTTCGACCGGCTGGCGCAGGCGGCGCCCGAAGCCGGCGTGGCGCTTTACGCCTTGGGCGATCCGGGGCTGCTGGCCGCCGCGACAGACGAAGTCGTGACGGCACTGGCGGACTGGGGCCTCCTCGGAACGAACCGGGATGCCCTCGATCTCGGCTGCGGCATGGGGCGCTTCGCCGAGGCCCTGGCGCCGCATCTGCGATCCGTCCTCGCCCTCGACCTGTCGTCCGGCATGATCGACGAGGCTCGCCGCCGCTCGCGCCACGCCAATGTCCGTTACGCCGTCGGCACGGGGCGCGACCTCGCCGGCGTCGGCGACGGTTCGGTCGATCTCGTGCTGGCGGCCGATGTCTTTCCCTATATGGTTGAGGCCGGGCTGGCGGAGCGGCACGTCGTGGAGTTCGCCCGCGTCTTGCGCCCGGGTGGCACCGCCGTGGTGCTGAACTATTCCTATCGCGGCGCTCCGGCCCACGATCACGCCGACCTGTCCGTCAGCGCCGCCGCGCATGAACTGCGACTCGAGCGCGCCCATGAGCCGGTGTTTCGCCTGTGGGACGCGGCGGTGTTCCTGCTGCGACGGTGAGGCCCTGGTCTCGTCGAACCAAGAGCCGCGCCGCTCCGCTGCCGAAAGCTTGAATCCGCGGCCGGACCACTCACCCTTGACC
>CAXTVD010000315.1:0-3157 GCA_964247575.1 uncultured Lichenihabitans sp. | reverse complement strand
GTGGTGCCCGACGCCTTCGTGATCGACGCCGTCAAGTAACGGGGAAAGCCTCGTCGGGCGGCGTCAGGGCCAGACCACGCGGGGCGGCAGCGACGACAGGATCGATTCCACGTTGCCGCCCGTCTTGAGGCCGAACAGCGTCCCCCGATCATAGAGCAGGTTGAACTCGACGTAGCGGCCTCGCCTGACGAGTTGCTCCTCGATCTGCCCCGCGCTCGCCGGCTCGCCCACGTGCCGCTCGACCAGGGTCGGATAGATCGACAGGAAGGCTTCGCCAACGGCTTGCGTGAAGGCGAAATGCGCGTCGAACTGCTCGGCCGAGAGATAGTCGAAGAAGATGCCGCCGATGCCGCGCGGCTCGTTCCTGTGCTTGAGGTGGAAGTATTCGTCGCACCAGGCCTTGAGCTTGGGATAGGGCGCCACCGCCGCATGGGCGTCGCAGGCGGCCTGCATGGCCGCGTGGAAGGCGAGGGCGTCGGGGTGGTCCTGCTGCCGCTGCGTGTCCAGCAGCGGCGTGAGGTCCGCGCCGCCGCCGAACCAGGCCTTGGTGGTCGACACGAAGCGCGTGTTCATGTGCACGGCCGGAACGTTGGGGTTCCAGGGATGGGCGATCAGCGAGACGCCCGAGGCCCAGAAGCGCGGATCCTCGCTCGCCCCGGGGATCGAGCTGGCGAATTCCGGCGCGAAGGAACCGAAGACCGTGGACGCGTGGATGCCCGCCTTCTCGAAGACCCGGCCCTTCAGGATCGCCATCAGGCCGCCCCCGCCGGGCGCGCCGCTGTGATCGCTACGGGTCCAGGGCTTGCGTTCGAACCGGCCGGGCGTGTCCGGGGCATCGGCCCATCCCGGGCCTGCCTGCTCCAACCTTTCGAAAGCTCCGGTCAGCCGCTCCTGCAGGCTCTCGAACCAGGCGCGTGCGAGGGCCTTGTGATGCTCGGAGGGGTCGGCCGTCGGCGGCTGGGGGGCGTGCTGGTCCATGGGCCCCTCGTGCCAGTGCGGTGCGAGCCGCGCAAGCTCACGGCACCGTGTCGGCCCGCTCGCGCAGTTGCCGCAGCGCTTCCCCCACCACCATCGCCGCCGCGACCGCCACGTTCAGTGAGCGCTTGGCCGGACGCATGGGGATGAGAAGGCGGGCGTCGGCGCTCGCATGCATGCCCTCGGGGACGCCCGCGCTTTCCCGCCCGACCATCAGCACGTCCCCCGGCGCATAGGCGATGTCGCGGTAGTCGCGATCGCCCCGGGTGGTCAGCAACAGGAGACGCCGTGGCACCCCCGCCGGTCCCGCCTGCCGCCAACCCTCGAAAGCCGCGGGCGAGGCGTGCCGCCTGAGGATCAGGTCGTCGAGGTAGTCGAGCCCGGCCCGGCGGAAGTCCCGATCCGCGGTCGGAAAGCCGGCCGGCTCGACCAGCCCCGCTTCGAGCCCCAGGCAGGCGCAGAGCCGCAGCAGCGTTCCGGCATTCTGCGGGATGTCGGGCTGGAAGAGGATCAGGTGCAGCATCGTGGTCACCAGGGAAATGTCCCGCACCAAAGGCGTCGTCAAACCCTGGACAGCGATTTCGAACGATGCCAGAAAACGGCCGATCATGACGGCGCCATGGCACGGTCTATGGGTCGCAGCGTCCGTCCGGCAACTCCTGTTTGCCGCGGCGATTGACCGTTGTAAGGATGAACGCGGCGAGGCCGCCGGCGGGAATGTCCCGCGAGTGTGAATGGAGCTGGTTTTGTCAACTGCCTCGATAACGCCGGGACAACCGAGCCGTCGCGACTTTCTGTACATCGCGACAGGAGCGGTTGGGGCGGTCGCGGTCGGCTCGGCCGTATGGCCGCTGATCAATCAGATGAACCCGGACGCCTCGACACTCGCTCTGGCCTCCACCGAAGTCGACATCGGCAAGGTCGAGGTCGGCCAGATCCTGGTCGTGAAATGGCGCGGCAGTCCTGTCTTCGTGCGGCATCGGTCGCCCAAGGAGATCCAGGAAGCCGTCAGCACGCCGCTCTCCGACCTCAAGGATCCGCAGACCGACGAATCGCGGGTTCAGAAGCCCGAATGGCTGGTCGTGATCGGCATCTGCACGCATTTGGGCTGCGTCCCGCTCGGCCACGAGGGCCAGTATGACGGCTGGCGCTGCCCGTGCCATGGGTCTGTCTACGACACGTCGGGGCGCATCCGACAGGGTCCCGCTCCCTCCAACCTCGTCGTGCCGACCTACACCTACATGACCGATACCAAGCTGAAGATCGGCTGAGCCTTTGAACCGCGACCTGATTGAAAGACACGTGTCATGAGCGGACCTTCCACCTACGTTCCGCAGAACGGGTTCCTGCGCTGGTTCGAGCAGCGGCTGCCCATAATCGGGCTGGTCCACTCGTCGTTCATCGCCTTTCCGAATCCGCGTAACCTGAACTATTTCTGGACGTTCGGGGGCATCCTGGCGTTCATGCTGATCGAGCAGATCGTCACGGGGGTCGTGCTTGCCATGCACTACACCCCCGAAGCTACGATGGCCTTCGCGTCGGTCGAGCACATCATGCGTGACGTGAACTTCGGCTGGCTGCTTCGCTACGCGCATGCCAACGGCGCGACGATGTTCTTCATCGCCGTCTACTGTCACATCGCCCGTGGTCTCTATTACGGCTCCTACAAGGCGCCGCGCGAGATCCTGTGGATTCTCGGCGTGATCATCTTCCTCCTGATGATGGCGACGGCTTTCATGGGCTACGTGCTGCCATGGGGACAGATGAGCTTCTGGGGCGCCAAGGTCATCACCAGCCTGTTCTCGGCCATCCCGATCGTCGGCGACAGCATCACGACCTGGCTGTGGGGCGGCTACTCCGTCGGCAACGCGACGCTCAACCGCTTCTTCGCGCTCCACTACCTCATGCCGTTCATGATCCTGGGCGTGGTGGTCTTGCACATCTGGGCGCTGCACATTCCGGGCTCCAACAATCCCGTCGGCGTCGAGGTGAAGAGCCAGAAGGACACGCTGCCCTTCCACCCCTATTTCACGATCAAGGATGCCTTCGCCCTCGTCTGCTTCATGGTCGTGTTCGCCTACTTCCTCTTCTACGTGCCCAACTATTTCGGGCATTCCGACAACTACATCGAGGCGAACCCGCTGGTGACGCCGGCCCATATCGTGCCGGAATGGTATTTCCT
>CAXTVD010000314.1:0-3242 GCA_964247575.1 uncultured Lichenihabitans sp. | reverse complement strand
ACGCCCCCAACTTCATGGTCAAGGCCATCTGCGAGGAGCAGGAGATCCGCATGCCCGGCTTCTTCGGCTACCTGGCCTGGTCGGGGTTGATCCTGCTGCCTCTGTTCGGCCTATTGACGGCGGTGTTCTTCCGGTAGGAAACGCGTCGACGCCTACCGGGTTGTGGTGAGCCACCGGACGCGGCGGGCCTGGACAAAGAACTGGGTCGCGTCGCTCCGCTCGCGATGACTGCGGGAAGATGGAGACGCGAACCGGTTTACTCAGCGGCCGCCGGAAGCGCGTCTGCCGCCTGAAACAGGCCTGAGGGCCCGCGCTGCATCTCGACCCGGCGATTGTGCAGCTTATTCAGCGTCGGGCGATGCGTGATGGACACAATACCGGCCTCGGGCAGGCGGTCGATCAACGTCTGATACAGCGCAGCCTCACCATCCTCGTCGAGGGCACTCGTCGCTTCATCGAGGAACAGCCAGTCGGGCCGGGCCAAGAGGGCGCGGGCCGCACCGAGCCGCTGTTGCTCGCCCCCCGAAAGCCGCTGCGGCCAGTTGTCGGCTTTGTCGATTTCGCTGGCGAGATGATCGAGCCCGACTGCCGCCAAGGCGTCACGCTGAAGCGCATCCGGGTAGGCGTCTGGGGTCTCGGGATAGACGAGGGCCTGCCGCAATGTGCCGAGCGGGAGATAGGTCCGCTGTGGCAGGATCAGAGTACGGGTGCCTTCTGGAATGTCGACGCGCCCCTGGCCGAAGGGCCAGATCCCCGAGAAGGCACGCAACAATGTGGTCTTGCCGCTGCCGGACCTGCCGGAGAGAAGAACACGATCGCCGCGCCGCAGCGCGAAGGACGCCACGGCCGTCAGTGGCTTCCCATCGGGAAGGTTGACCACCACGCCCTCGGCGCCGAAGACCGACGTCGCGCTGGGGCGGGTCTCGATCCGGGGCTCCGACGTGGCCACGGCTGTACTTTCCGTCATGGCGGCTTCGAAGCCGACGAGGCGCTGCACGACGGCGCGATAGCTGGCGAGGCTGACGTAAGCATCGACGAACCACGTCAGTCCATCCTGGACGCTGCTGAACGTCGAATTCGTCTGCATCAACGTTCCCAACGTCGCCTTGCCGAAAAAGTAGGCCGGGCCGAGCAGCAGGAACGGAAAGATCACGGAGAACTGACCGAAGAAATTGGTGAAGAAACCAAGGCGTTTCTGCCGACGCACCACCGCATAGACGTTGGCCAGAATGGAGCCATAGCGCTCGAAGAGAGAAGCACGCTCGGCCCCCTCGCCGCCCAAGAGGGCGATCTGCTCGGAGTTCTCCCGGATCCGGGCCATGCCGAAGCGGAAGTTGGCCTCAAACCGCTGCTGGTGAAACAGCAGGGAGATGAGGGGTTTGCCGATCAGATGGGTGCACAGCGTGCCGAGCGCCGCATAGATCACGGCAATCCAGATCAGATATCCTGGAATGTTGAACGACAGGCCGAAGCTCGTCATCGGAAAGGAAATCGACAGGTTCCACAGCACGACAAGGAAGATCCCCAGTCTCACGGCGTTGCCGAAGAAGCCGATCCCCAACACCATGGTATTGCCGACGAACTGGTGGACATCCTCGGCGATGCGCTGGTCCGGGTTGTCGGCCGGCCCGGTAACATGCGCGATGCTGGGATCAGTCGTGTCGACTGGTTTTGCCGCCATTCTCATGCGGTAGTGCTGCGCCGGCGCCAGCCATCGCGCGACGAAGTCGTCGGTCATCGACTTGCGCCAGCGAATCTGCAGGATTTGATTGATATAAGCTTTGTATACTGAGATCAGAATGTGGAAAAAGGCAATAACGCAGAACATTCCCATATAATATTTGAAACCAACCCAGTCCTTATCTTGTAATGTATTGTAAAAACTGTTGTACCACGTGTTGAATAGCTTGGCGATGTAGGAGAAGGCAAGTTCCAGGACGATGATCGACGCCAGAAGGCCGAAGGCGATCCAGCGCTCCTGCAGGCGGATGGGACCAACGAACCACAGCCGGATCTCGCCCTTCGTCTTCTGTTTGAAATAGGGCACGGCGAGGCGCCAGATGTCCTTCACGTCCTGGGCGAAATGCGTCATGGGTCGACCTTTGGCGGACCGGGGCGCAGCCGGCCGGAGATAAGTTTCGAACGAAGGGCGGATATCATCGGCTTCGCAGCCAAGGCCGTCGACGCTTCAGTCGGGGCGGATCAAAGCGGAAAGATGTCCGCCCCGCACGTGAAGCTTCGGCAATGCTAAGCCTTTTCGGCGGCGGCGTGCTGTCGCAGCCAGCCGGCGGCACCCGACAGGTCGAGCCCGATCTGGCGGCTGAGGGAGCCGAGATCGTCCGGCACCATGCGTCCATCCAGCACCTCGCCGATCGCCCAGAGATTGGCCGAGCGCGTGCCCGAGCGGCAGTGCACGAAGACGGGGCCGGCGGCGCCCTTCACGACGGATTGAAAGTGTCGCACCGTGCTCTCCGTCACGGGTCCCATCGGGATATGGGCGTAGGCGAGGCCCGCCTCCTCGGCGGCGGCCTCTTCGGCCTCGGAGCCCGGCTGGGTCGGGTCTTCGCCGTCCGGTCGGTTGTTGATCACCGCGACGTAACCATCGGAAGCGATGTCGCGAAAGTCGGAGAGATCGGGCTGGCTCGCGACGGTGACGTCGGCGGAAAGCTTGACGGTGTGCATGGCGACCTCGTGAGCGTCTTTGCACGGAACCTAGAGTGCCCGGGCCGAAGGCGAAAGCGCTTCGGGCGGGCAAAAGGGCGTGCCCGCCCCATATGACGGCAAAGAGCCCGGCGCACCGCGCCATCATCAGGAGTGAGATCCATGTTGATCCGCAATCGCAGGTCCTGGGAGATCCCGGAGCGGGAGGCCACGCCCGAGCACGTTTTCCTGAACCGCCGCGCCTTCATGGCGGGTGCTTCGGCGTTCGGCGCCGGCACTCTGGCCAGCGGCGACGCGCTGGCGGCATGGCCCTTCAGCGGCGGCGATGCCGCGCCGGCAGCGCCCCAACCCCCTGACCCCTCGCTCTCGCTCTATCCGGCGAAGCGCAACGCGGCCTATGCGGTCACGGGGGCCGTTACGCCCGAAAACGTCAACACGAACTACAACAACTTCTACGAATACGGGACGTCGAAACACGTTGCCGACGCCGCCGAGATGCTGCGGATCCGCCCCTGGACGGTGAAGATATCCGGCCTTGTCGAGAAGCCGCGGGAGGTCGGGATCGACGATCTCCTCAAAGC
>CAXTVD010000313.1:0-3436 GCA_964247575.1 uncultured Lichenihabitans sp. | reverse complement strand
GACGAGCAGATGGATCATGCCGCCCGCTATGTCAGGGCGCGCGAGTTCTACGACGTCGTGACGGGACTCTGGGACAGTTTTGCCGACGATGCCTTCGTTCGCGACGTCGAGAGCGGCATGTTCTTCGACCCCGAGCGGATGCATGTGCTCGACCATCGCGGCCCGAGCTTGACGGTCCGCGGGCCGCTCAACATCGCCCGCCCCGTTCAGGGCTGGCCCGTTGTGGTGCAGGCCGGCTCCTCCGAGCCCGGGCGGCAACTGGCAGCCGAAACCGCCGAGGTCGTATTTTCGGCAGAAGGATCGATCGACGCGGCGAAGAGATTCTATGCCGACGTGAAAGGGCGTATGCGAACGCTCGGCCGCGACCCCGATCATCTGAAGATCCTGCCGGCCGCTTTCCTGGTCGTCGGAGAGACGGTCGAGGAAGCTCAGGCCAAGCGGGCCCGCCTCGACGCCCTGGTGCACTACGACAGCGGCATCGGCTCGCTCAACGGCATGCTGGGAACCGATGTGTCGGGATTCGACCCGGACGGCCCACTTCCCGACATCCCGGAGACGGAGTCGAGCAAGAGCGGTCGCGCCCGGATGGTCGATCTGGCCCGGCGCGAGAACCTGACGATCCGCCAGCTCGCGCAAAGGGCCGGGAGCTATGCGGGCCTGGCCTTCGTCGGAACGCCGGAGACGATCGCCGATGGAATGGAGGAATGGCTCGACGGGGACGCCTGCGACGGGTTCAACATCATGTTCTCAGATCTGCCCCAGGGGCTCGACGATGTGGTCGAGCAAGTGATTCCCGAGTTGCAGCGCCGCGGTCTGTTCCGCCGGGACTACGAAGGCCCGACGCTGCGCGACAACCTCGGCCTGCCGCGGCCGACGAACCGCTTCTTCGCGTGAGGGCGGCTGGTCTCAGGGCTTGACGAAGCGCAGCAGCATGCGGTCGCTCTCGCCGATCGCCGTGTATCGGGCACGGTCCACCTCCTTGAGACGATAGGTCGGCGGCAGCGTCCAGACACCGGCGGGATAGTCCTTGGTGTCTTCGGGGTTGGCATTGGCCTCCGACGTACCGGCCAGGCGGAAACCCGCCTGCGTCGCAAGAGCAATGACGAAATCCTGGCGCACGTAGCCGCTTTTGGCGAGCGGATCCTGCGGCTGGTCATCGCGGCCGCGATGTTCCTCGACCCCGAGTGTGCCGCCGCTCTTCAGCGCCTTGAAGAACGTCGCGAACACGGCCGGTGCCGATCCGTCTGCCATCCAGTTGTGGACATTGCGGAAGGTCAGCACGGCATCCGCCGTCCCAGCAGCTACGATCTCTGCCGGAGGGGCGAAGGCCACGGTTTCGGTCTTGCCGAAATCGGCAGGGTCGGCAGCGATCTTGGTAGTGAAAGCCGCGTTGCCTTTCACGGCCTCGTCAGACCTGTCCGTTGCCGGCGGGTTGGCGGCAATGTAGCGGCCCTGGTCGTGGAGATACGGAGCCAGGATCTCGGTCCAGTAGCCGGAGCCGCCGGGAAGGATCTCCACCACCGTGTCGGTGGGCGCAATGGCGAAGAATTGAAGATCGTCGACAGGATGACGGAAGGGATCGCGCGCCCGGTTCGCCGGGCTCCGCTGCGGCCCGCCGACCAGAGCCTGCAGTCTCGCTCGATCGGGCTGCTGGGCGGCTTCGGCGGACGATATCGGACCGCAGCCGAGAGCGAGGACGGCGCCGACGGAGAGTGCTCGACGGAGCGTAGACAGGTTCATTGTGCACCTCGTTTCCGCACCAAGCTATCGCGGGCTCCCCCGCAGCGGAAGCACCATCGACCCACAGGTAACGGGGGACCGCAAAGCGCTTCCGTACACCGCCGGTGCGGCCGTTAAGCCGCCTCGGTCAAGGCGAACTCACGACAATGATCGAGATAGGCGCGCTCGTGCAGGCCGACGAGTTCGACCACCGTCGTCCAGAGCCAAGAGGGAGCATCGAGACCGCCGACGTGGTGACGTCGAAGCTCCTCGGCCCAGGCGCGTCGGTCGTCGGGCGCCATCTGACGGGCATGAGAATGGCCCACGACGGCGGCGAGGAACCGCGCTGCCCCGACAGCCTCGTCTCGGCTCAACTGGTCGATCTCGAGCTTGAGATCCTGGGGCATGAGCTCGCGCATCACGACCGGTCGGCCGAGCAGACGGGTCGGCAGCATGCGATCCCCGAGGCTCGGCGATAGAGCACGGGCACCGCTTACGACGCGCGCGGCGTGGTCGCTCTCGGCCGCGATCCCCGGCGCGCGAGCGGCGACGCTAGGAACCGCTTCCTTGATATCGACGAGGCAATAACTTGCCTTGGCCTTGGTGGAACCGACCCGCAACAGCACGGCATAGCGCAACGTGCCGAGGGACGAGCATCCTTTCATCCAATAGGCAGCGTCGAGCACCGTCACGGCGTGGTGGCGATTTCGAGTGTGGAAGACGCCGACGAGCTCCTGTGCCGCCTCCGTGGAGACCAGGGCCTTGATGGCGTCCCGCTCTTCCGCGGACAAGGGCCAGAACCGTTTGCCGAGTTGGATGGTGGGTTCGACATGTTCGAGCCGCTCCCGGGCGAGCTGCTCCCAGCGCCGCTGGGTGCTCTGCTCGAGCACCTGGCGGACTGGTCGGCCGGCCCGTGCCTCGGACAGGCTCTCGCCATGCCCGAGCAAGGCGTCACAATAGCCGTGGACGACTTCCTCCAGCATGTGAGCTGACGTCACCCCCGGCAGATCCGAACCGCGCGCGGCGGTCGACAGCGACAGGCCGAGTCGGATGAGGTCATGCGCCGGATTGCCAACGACAGTCTGGTCGAGATCGCGAATCCGGATGCGGACCTTCCCGGTGGCATCGGCCAAAGGGCCGAGATTACCAAGGTGGCAATCGCCGCAGATCCACACCGGAGGCGCCGACGGCACTTGGCCGGCATCGACATCGGCGAGCCAGGCGTAGAACTGCCGGGTCGAGCCGCGCACATAGGCATGGGCCGAACGGGCCATCTTGAGGTTGCGCTTGCGATGAAGGATGGCGGCGCGATCGGCGGGACCGGGGAAGTTCGTCGGATCTCGTCTGTCGTTCGCCATCGCCCACTCACTCCGAGCCCGAATGAGCTCAAGCCTTATCAACAGCGCTGGCGTTGGTTCGTTCAGCCTTGTGACCACGCGACACACGCATCCTGGACGGACCATCGACGGCGGCCGGGGCGCATGGCGCTGCGGGCTACCGTACGGGCGTAAGGCGAATTGCGCGCCCGACAACCAATGTTCCTCACCGCGCGAGCGGGTTGTAAACCGATCCTCAACAGTAACCGAGCAAAGCTAGTTCTGCATCACAGAGCGTGAGGGGACGGCAGTGCCGGCAGTCGCGAATGCACCTTGAAGCGGAGTATTCGTGATGAAGCTTCTCCCGGGACGACGAACCATCGGCGGGAAGGTCGCGCTGG
>CAXTVD010000312.1:0-3599 GCA_964247575.1 uncultured Lichenihabitans sp. | reverse complement strand
GTCGTCGGAATCCACGGCGCCAACCTCGATCAGCAGTCCGAGTCATTCCGCTCCGCCTTGGGCAAGGACCTGTCCCGGCTCAAGGATTGCGTCGCCTTTCTCGGCCCCTATGCCAACGATCAGGTGATCCGCCTGATGCAGGCCTACGACTGGATCGTCGTGCCCTCGCTATGGTGGGAGAACGCGCCGGTGGTGATCGACGAGGCGTGGGCGGCGGGCCGGCCGATCATCGGCAGCGACATCGGCGGCCTGCGCGAAAAGGGCGAGCGGCTCGACGGCTCGCTCTTCTTCGACACCGGGAACGCGCTCGATCTCGCCCGTACGCTCCGGGCGGCGATGGCCGACCCGCCGGCTCCGGTCGCGGTCGACCCGATGGAACGCGTCCGGGATCGCGACCAGCTCGCGCTGGCTGCGATCCGCGACATCTATGCCTCGGCCGTGCAGGAGAAGGCCGCCGCCCCGGCCGGGTGAGCCCGGGCCGCTACTCGCCTTCCGCCGCCAGGACGCGCTGGACGGCGGGCCTCGCCTTCATGCGCTCGAAGTGGGTGGCGAGGTTGGGCGGCAGCGCAATGCCGACCTGCGGCGCCCAGCGCTCGCAATAGAACAACGCGGTATCCGCGATCGAGAAGCGCGAGCCGCCGGCGAAGGACCTGCCCGCCATCGCCCCGTCGAGGATGGCGAAGGCCTTGCGGACCATCGCCTCGCCTTCCGCCTTCACCGTGCTCTTGCCGAGGCCGAGCGTGCCGTGCACGACGTCCTTCGGCTCGAACTTCTCGGGCATGAAAACGCGGGAGAAGGCCTGCATGTGCAGGGTCGAGACCGCATAGTCCATGATCTCCAGGGCGCGCGCCTCGCTGTCGGGATCGTCCGGCAGGAGATCCTTGTCGGGGTTGGTGCGGGCGAGCCAGGTGGCGATGGCGGCGAATTCGGTCAGCGTCGAACCGTCGTCGCGGATCAGCGTGGGGACTTTCCCTTTCGGGTTGACGGCGAGGAAGGCGGGCTTCTGCGTCTCGCCCCCCATCACGTCGACCTTTTCCAGATCGTACGGTCTGCCGATCTCTTCGAGGAGGATGTGGATGCCGATGGCACAGGTGTGAGGGCCCCAGTAAAGCTTCATGTCGTCTGAGTCCCATGCATGCGCCGCCCGTCCGGCGACAGGTCACGCCGACAATGCGCGGCCCCGATGCGGGTTCACCTCCGGCCCTCGGATCGGGCCTCGCCGGGTCGCCTTAAGGGGCCTGTTAAGGTGAACAATCCACAGTGCCGCTCGTCGCCTCCGGGCGATGCATCGCTCCCTATGCAGCACACCTCATGCACCCTCCCAGAGACGACGGACAGTTGGACACCATCTTTGCGGGACGGCCGACGCGCCCCGCCGTCGAGCCGGGCCCGAGGGACGCGGCCGACTGGCAGACCCTCTACAAGGCCATGCTCGCGCACATCACCGGCAACGTCGAGACCTGGCTGCAGGGCTACCTCGCCGAGGTCATGGCGGCGGGACCCGGGCGGGACGGCGGGGCGGTGCCGACCACCGGAAAGGGGCAGGCGCTGCCGCTTCCGACCATGATGCCGGCCACCGGAGACGTGCGTTTCGTCGTACCGCCGTGGCTGGAGCCGTTCAAGGATCCGACCAATGTCCGCTTCACCCGGACGCCGGATCACATCCTCGTCCAGGAAAAGGAACTCTGGGCCCATCTGTCGGCCAACAACGACGATGTCCTGGCGGCCAGCCATCCGGCACCCGAGCCGGAGGAGAAGCCCACGGCCGAGCCGGGCGAGCGCAAGCCCTATGTGCTGCCGCCCAATGTCCGCAACACCCGCACGCCCGACCGGCTGATTGCCAGGCCGGACGCCCCGCCTCCTGCGCCGACGGAGGCGTTCGCCCCGCGTATCGTCGAGCCGGCGCCGGACCCCGCGCCATCCCTGGCCGGGCTGATCGCGGAGGCCTATCGCACCGCGCTGGTCGCGGAGGAGTCCGAGCGGACGCCGGATCCCGGCCTTGAGCAGCCGACCGTCGACATGGCGGTCGAAGCCGACGCCGCGCCGCGCCTGGACGGGCGCGCCTGGACCGGGGTCATCGTTCCCGACCCGGTGCTTCCGGCGTGGGACGGCGAGCAGGACAATGCACCCGACGGGCTGACGCGGTTTCTGCTCGAGACCGGGCAGGCGGTGGTGGACGAGGCCGCGGCTTGCATGGCCGAAGGCGAGATGCTGCCGCCCGACGAGGCGGACCAGCCGATCGAAGGCGAGGACGGGGCGGTTCTCGGAGCGGAGGCGGAGCCGGCCCTTGCGGAATCGGAGGCGGAAGTGGCGGTCGACGAGCCGGTCGCAGCCGTCGCCATGGCCCAAGCGCCGGTCGCACCGCCCGTGCCCTTCGAAGCGGCCCGTCCGGTCGCCCTCGTCGCCGACAACGCGCTCCACATGTCGCTGCTGAGCGGTCTCACCGCGACGAGGCCGGTGCGGCGCTCGCGCGGGGCCTATGAGCACCCCGACCTCGATCTCCTGACCGAACCGGTCAAGGGCACGGGCGCGGCGGTGACCCGCGACTCGCTGGAGCAGCATGCCCGCCTCCTCGAAGGCGTGCTGGAGGATTTCGGCATCCGCGGCGAGATCATCAACGTGCGGCCCGGCCCCGTGGTGACGCTCTACGAGCTCGAACCCGCCCCCGGCATCAAGTCCTCCCGCGTGGTCGGCCTCGCCGACGACATCGCCCGCTCCATGTCGGCCATCGCCGCTCGTGTCGCCGTCGTGCAGGGGCGCAACGTGATCGGCATCGAACTGCCCAACCAGCGCCGCGACACGGTCTATCTGCGCGAACTGCTGGCCCAGCCCGACTTCGACCAGTCCAAGCACAAGCTGGCCATCGCGCTCGGCAAGACGATCGGCGGCGAGCCGGTCATCGTCGACCTCGCCCGCATGCCCCACCTGCTCGTCGCCGGCACCACCGGCTCGGGCAAGTCGGTCGCCATCAACACCATGATCCTGAGCCTGCTCTACCGGCTCAAGCCCGAGGAATGCCGGCTGATCATGGTGGATCCCAAGATGCTGGAACTCAGCATCTACGATGGCATCCCGCACCTGCTGACCCCCGTCGTCACCGATCCCAAGAAGGCCGTGGTGGCCCTCAAATGGGCGGTGCGGGAGATGGAAGACCGCTACAAAAAGATGAGCAAGGTCGGCGTGCGCAACATCGACGGCTTCAACGCGCGCGTCGCCGAGGCCAAGGCACGCGGCGAGGTCATGGTGCGCACGGTGCAGACCGGCTACGACCGCGACACCGGCGAGGCGGTCTACGAGCAGGAGGAGATGGACCTCACGGTCCTGCCCTACATCGTGGTGATCGTGGACGAGATGGCCGACCTGATGATGGTCGCGGGCAAGGACATCGAGGGCGCCATCCAGCGCCTGGCGCAGATGGCGCGCGCGGCGGGCATTCACCTCATCATGGCGACCCAGCGTCCCTCGGTCGACGTGATCACGGGTACCATCAAGGCCAACTTCCCCACCCGCATCTCCTTCCAGGTGACGAGCAAGATCGACAGCCGCACGATCCTGGGCGAGCAGGGCGCCGAGCAGCTGCTCGGTCAGGGCGACATGCT
>CAXTVD010000311.1:0-3736 GCA_964247575.1 uncultured Lichenihabitans sp. | reverse complement strand
CGAAATAGAGCGAAAACGCCGAAAAGGCGTAGACGTCGTACCATTCGATAAGATTGCCGAAGGAAGTGGCGAGAACCGCCCAGACCGTGGTGGTGCGCGGGGCGCCCTCGGTCCGCTCCGCACCTAAAGCGGTGTCCACCATCCGTCGCCCTCCCGACCGCGGAGCATTCCAGCACCGCTCGCTGATGGCGACAATTTCAGGTCGGGATCAAATCCACAAGAGCGCGGTCACAGGCTGTCCGACAGGTCGAAATCGAGAACCGTCAGCCCCGACAAGCCGCCCTCGGCCGCCCTGACCAAGCGGGCGCCCGCGGCTTCGTGGGCGGGAAGCGCCAGATACGCGTCCCGCGCCGCGGCATCGACGAAATCGATCGTGAAAGCGTGCGTGTGGCCATGCGCCAAGCCTTCGGGGCTGACATTCGCCCCGCAGGCGAAGTTCGTCATCCCGGGAAGCGACGGCCGCAACGCCGCGAGCGCCGCGAAGATCGACTGGATGTCGCTCGCTGCGATGCTCTCCCGAACCCGCACCAGCACCACATGTCGGATCATTGCGCTCTACTCCCTATCTATCCTGTTACCGGGACATGGGACCGAGCCGCTAGACCCTCAATGCCGTTATAAGACGGGCTGCGATGCAGAAAAGCACCGAGCCCCAGCAGACTCGATGCGAGAGCTGCTTTCAGACACAATGCGTACATCCAGCTGATCAAGCTGCGCCTGTGCTGGACATTGGAACGGCAACCGATTCAGGTCAGGCAAGTCGAAGGTGTATGGAAGATGATTGTTCTCGTGCCGAGCCGTTACACCACCATTTTCGGGTCTGCCCGTCTCTTTTCGAGGCAGGATCGCTATCCTGTTTTCCCCGAGTAAGATCGGCGTCCGCGCTGGCCGTCCCTTGCGACGGACGCGAAGTCCGTGCATTCGCCACACGACATTGCTCATCGCTGGCGAAGCAACCACGGCAAGCCAAGCGGGAGACCGGAGAGCCGGGAATCGAACGCCGCAATACTTCAGCTCGGCGCGATAAACGATCTGCCCTGTTTCTTCACGCATCACACGTGACGATG
The DNA here is from genome assembly GCA_964247575.1 of uncultured Lichenihabitans sp. Taxonomy (GTDB): domain Bacteria; phylum Pseudomonadota; class Alphaproteobacteria; order Rhizobiales; family Beijerinckiaceae; genus Lichenihabitans. The sequence goes on along the minus strand of CAXTVD010000311.1, from coordinate 2,669 downwards.
TGGACCTCACCATCCGGAAGCTCCTCCTGCATGATATGCGGTATGATCGCCTGGGCTTGCTGGCGCGCTTCTTCGTAATCTTCCAACTCGTGGCCAAAATCGTCACGATGAAAACCGTCGTTGTCGGAAAATGCCGAAGTAATAGCGCTGCATGCTCCACTCCATCGTCCGGATCGGCGCAGGATCGACTCTATTCACACGCATAGGGGCGACGCCGCTGCATCGTAGGCCACACTGCCGAGACGCCTCGGTTCTGCAATGTCATGGGATTTCATTGTAAGCAGCGAGATTATTTGTCGCGAATGCCATGACTATCGGTCGCTCGCGATGCTGCTGCCGCCACTTCGGCGCCGAACGAGCCCTCCTTCCCTGCGGCGTTGCGAACCGAGGTCTCTGGCGTGGCGTTGCCAGTTCGAACGGCGGGCAGCCGTTGCCCTTTCTGACAGGATCGAGCACGCCGATGAGACGCGCCTACGCCGTTTGTTCCACAATCTTCACCGTCATGGCCTTCGCCACACCAACCCGCGCGGACAACGAGATGGTGCAGTCGCCCCTGCTGATGCGCCGAGCCGGACCCTCTTGCCAGCCCGGGCATCTGGGAGGGGATCCGGGAGCCGGCACTCGGTACCGTTTGGGACCCTGCGCCGGTCCGGATGCGTCCCTATCAAACGGTTCCGGGGACGTGCGAAGGCCGGTCCGCCGGCGCTGACCCGATATCACCGCGCATGGGTGGCTTTCGGGGGACCGGGCGGCAGGTGAACACATGGAACTCACACTTTCGATGGTCGCGCGTTGATCCTCGTTCATCAGGAGCTTTTGCTATGTCGACCACCGCCAAGAAGACCGATCCCGAACTCTGGGACAAGGTGAAGGAGGAGGTCACGGCGGGCGACAAGGGCGGCAAGGCCGGCCAATGGTCCGCGCGAAAAGCGCAGATGGCCGTCCAGGAGTATCAGCGCAGGGGTGGGGGCTACGAGGGCGAGAAATCGCCGGAGAACCACCTCGTCGAATGGGAGCGCGAGGACTGGGGCACGGCATCCGGCCAGCCCAGCGGCGAGACCGGCGAACGATACCTGCCCAAGGAGGCGCGGGAGCACCTGACGAAGCAGGAGTACCGCCGCACCTCCGACAAGAAACGTCGCGATACGCAGAAGGGCCTGCAGCACTCCCCTCAGCCCAAGGACATCGCCGACAAGACAGCCCCGGCCCGCCACCACGATGGAACGGTCAAGACGTCTGCAGGCTGATACCTCTTCCGCATGAAGGGTTCGGGTGACCGTCATGACCGGGGGAGCGCCGAACTGATTGCGGAGAGCCTGGCCATCCACCGGACACCCTACGAGAGGCACGGACCGCCGGTGGGAGAGCTCCGTCTCCTGCTGCATGCAACTTGGCCCTGAGGCACGGGTTTCAGGCTCGAACGATCCTTAACTCGGGCATGCGCGACCTGCCGCTCGTCAACACGGTGCAGACCCGGCAGCCTGTCTGCCATCATCGGGCGTCGTTCTGTTCAATAACCGTGTCGTCGTTTGGATTGCTCGATCGTCTTGCGTGCCTCCGCGTCGTGCCCGGACTGACAGAGGTCACTGGCGTGGTTGATCTCAGCCTGGATCGTCTGGAAGACCGGTGGATCCATGTGGCCCCCCTGATTTTCCTGCGTGGCGAACTCCTGCCAGCCTTCCACGGCGCTCGCGCATGCACTGTCGCCCACGACGGAGGTCTGAGCTCGCGCCGGGATCAGCCCCAAAGCGGGCACGATGAATGCCGCCACAAAAGCGAGGCGCAGAGACGGACAAAGCATGAGGAGAGCCACCTTAGGTCGAACTCAGGCGACGCTACTGTGCTGCTGGCCGTCGGGCAATTGGGCAATCGGGGCTGCTGGGAGACAGGGGACAAAGGTCCGGGCGCGTCAGGCCTCGTTACGCCGACTACGCGGCGGTTCGATTGAAGAACGAGGGCGTCGTCGACATCGCTGCGGTGAACGGGTCGTCTGACCGCCACGCGCCGCACTCGTCTTCTGCGCTTCCTGGCGCCTTGGACTGCCCGAGACGGCGGCTATGAGATCCGCGTCGGGCGTACCCACCTGTCGGCCGAGGTGCTGTCCGACGACGCGCTTGAAGACCTTGCGGCCCGGGTGGCCAGCGACTTCTGGTCCAGGCGCCGCCGAGTCCGCCTGAACCGCCCAGCCTATGCCGCTGCGGCTCTCGCCGTCGGCCACCGCCTCCCGCCCGAGTCCACGTAGGTCACCGCTGCCCTGTTCGGGGCAGGGCTCTCGCCGCGGAAACTGAGAGAGGGCGCGCTGTGAAGCGATCGCTATGCTGACGACGGACGAGCGCCGTTCTTCGCGCCAGCGCCCAAAGGTCGATCGGCCGGTTCTTCAGGTTCGATCAGATCCACAGGGTTCTGCTGTCCACACGCCACCCGCTCATGGTGTCGCGCCAAGACGATACGGGCGGCCTCAGCACAGCTATCCGCCTCGTGCTGTCCTGGGTGTCCACCCTCGCCGTGCTGCGTCGATCCGGTTGCCATCGTTGCCTCCCCATGGTCGCGCCCGTTGATACATTCGGTCGCGCCACATGAAGGCCACCTGAACCCACTCCTTCAACCTCGCCGGAGACCGCCACCATGCTTTCGCGTGAACGACTGTGGCGCGTCAATCTGGATGAGAC
>CAXTVD010000310.1:0-3777 GCA_964247575.1 uncultured Lichenihabitans sp. | reverse complement strand
AAATAGGTGAACTGCGACACTTCCATGCCGTCGCACCAGCACTCCCAGCCGAGGCCCCAGGCGCCCAGGGTCGGGCTTTCCCAGTCGTCCTCGACGAAGCGGATGTCGTGCAGCGCCATGTCGATGCCGATCGCCTGAAGTGAGCGCAGATAGAGGTCCTGCAGGTCGGGCGGCGAGGGCTTCAGGATGGCCTGGAACTGGTAGTAGTGCTGCAGCCGGTTGGGGTTCTCGCCGTAGCGGCCATCCTTGGGCCGGCGCGAGGGCTGGACATAGGCCGCGCGCCACGGCTTCGGGCCGAGCGAGCGCAGCGTCGTCGCCGGATGGAACGTGCCCGCCCCGACCTCCATGTCGTAGGGCTGCAGCACGACGCAGCCCTGCTCCGCCCAGAAGCTCTGCAGGGTCAGGATGAGCCCCTGGAAGGAGCGGGTCGGATCGAGCGCGGATGATGACATGGTCGTCTCGCGAAAGGGGAGCCGCCGGCTGCGGTCCAAGCTGTCGGCCGCCGTAGGGTCTTGCGCAGCGTCTTAGCCCTCGGCTTACCCGAAACCAAGCGGTCGAGGTCCGCGACGGCCACCTCCGCGCAGCGCGTCGGAATGCTACACTCGCGTCCGAGCGGCGGACCAAACGGGCGCGGGGTGGGCATGAGCGGCAAAGCGGGTCTCGACGGATGGGTGCGCCGGGTCATCGGCGTGCTGCTCGGCTGCTGTCTCGCCTGCCTTGCGGGAGCGGCCCATGCGTCATCCGAGCGGCCCGAAGCCGGGCCCGGCGCGGCAACACCGGCCGCCAAGCTGCAGGCCTTGACCCGCCTGCTCGCCGATCCCGACATCCAGGCCCTTCTCGCCAGCCGCGAAGGGGGCCGGACCGAGTCGCCCGCCCCCAGCGCGCCGCCCAAGACCATGGCCATCAGCCTCGCCGATCGGCTGGGTGGCCTGCGGCAGCACCTCATCGACCTTGCGGCGGCGACCCGGACCCTGCCGGGCGAGGCGGCCATGGCGCGGGACATGGTGGGCGGGGCCCTCGATCAGCGGGGATGGGCCACGGCCGGGGCGTTCTTCGCCGGCTTTATCGTCCTCGGCTTCGGGGTGGAATGGCTGTTCCGGATCCTGGCGGCTCCGATCCGACGCTGGCTGATCGCCTTGACGCTCGATACGGTCAACCAGCGGGTCCGGGCGGTGTTCACGCGCTTTGGCTTCAGCTTCGGCCTGATCGTATCGTTCGGCCTCGGCAGCGTCGGCGCGTTCCTCCTGTTCGACTGGCCGATCGTGCTGAAGGAGATCCTGCTCGGCTATCTCATCGCCTTCCTGCTGGTCCGGCTCTTCGCCGTGCTGGGGCGGGTCCTGCTCGCGCCGGGTGCGGAACGCTTCCGGGTCGTGCCTCTCTCTACGGAGGCCGCCGCTTTCCTGTTCCGGCATTGGATCCTGCTTGCCGCCATCCTGGGCTTTGGATGGCAGACCATCAGCCTGTTCGGGCGCTTCGGCCTGTCGCCCCAGGCGAGCGAGATCTGCGGCGACGCCATCGGGCTGCTGGTGCTCCTTGTCGCGCTCGACATCGTATGGCGGACGCCGCGGCTGCGGCTGTCCGAGGGCGATGCTGCCGACGCCTCGCAGTTCGCAGCGCGCCACCACGCCAGCCTGGGCCTGGGCCTGTCCGTTGTCCTCGCCGTGCTTTGGCTGCTCTGGGTGATCGGAGCCAAGCAGGTGTTCTGGCTGGCGGCCTTCGCGCTCGCCCTTCCCTTCACGATCATGGTGGCCCGCCGCTCGGTGAACCACACCCTCCGGCCGGCCGGCCTCAAAGTGTCGGTCGACGAGGTCCAGACGCTGGACGTCATCGTCTTCGAGCGGGGTGTGCGGAGCGTGATCCTCGTCGGGGCCGCGCTGCTGCTCGCGCGGATCCTCGATGTCGACATCGTGTCGCTGACGATGGTCGACTCGCCCGCGACCCGCATCGTGCGCGGGCTGGTCAGCATTCTCACCATCGGCCTGGCCGCCGACTTCCTGTGGCATGTCACGAAGGCGCTGATCGATCGCCGGCTCGCGGCCAGCCTGATGGGGAGCCATGACACGACGGATGCGGGCCATGTCGCCCGGCTGCAGACGCTGCTGCCGATCGTCAGCAACATTCTGTTCGTGGTGCTCGTGGTGGTGACCGGCATGATGATGCTGGCCTCCGTCGGCGTCGAGATCGGCCCGCTGATCGCCAGCGCGGGCGTCGTCGGCGTCGCCATCGGGTTCGGGGCGCAGACGCTGGTCAAGGACATCATCAGCGGCATCTTCTACCTGTTCGACGACGCCTTCCGGATCGGGGAATACATCCAGAGCGGGACGTTCAAGGGGACGGTGGAGTCCTTCAGCCTGCGGTCGGTCAAGCTGCGTCACCAGCGCGGCGCCCTCTACACCGTCCCCTTCGGCATCCTCGGTGCCGTGCAGAACCAGAGCCGCGACTGGGTGGTCGACAAGATCGTTTTGAACGTGCCCTATGGAACCGACCTCGACCGGGTGCGCAAGCTGATCAAGCGGATCGGTGAAACGCTTGCCGAGGACGAGGAACTGGGACCGTTGATCCTCAATCCCCTCAAGATGCAGGGCGTCGTTCAGTTCGGCGACTTCGCCATCCAGATCCAGACCAAGATGATGACCAAGCCGGGCGACGTGCAGTTCCTTGCCCGCCGCCGGGCGCTGCTGATGATCAATCACGCCTTTGCGGAGAACGGCATTGGATTTGCCATGCCCATGGTCCATGTAGCCGGGGGCGGCGATCAGACGGCGGCGGCGGCCCAGAAGGGCTTCGAGCTGGTGCAGGCCGCCAAGCCGATGTGAGGCGGTGCGTGGGATCGGTTCCGGCGACGGCCGTCTGGAGTGCTGCATGACGACGTTGCTGAAGCTGCTGGTCTCGCGCCGTTTCGCGCCCCTGTTCTGGTGCCAGTTCTTCTCGGCGTTCTCCGACAACCTCGTCCGCACCATGCTGGCGATGATGATCCTGTTCCGGCTCGGGGAGGATGCCGCAGGTCCGCTGGTGACCCTGGCCGTCGGCGTCTTCATCGCGCCCTCGCTGGTCCTCTCGGTGGTCGGCGGCCAGGTCGCCGACAGCCACGACAAGGCCGCGGTAGCCCGCTGGAACAAGCTCGCCGAAGCGGCGATCCTCGTCCTGGTGGCGGCCGGCTTCTGGTTCGGCTCGATCGCGACGTTGTTCGTCGGGCTCTTTCTCCTGGGCGGCACCGCTGCCCTGTTCAGCCCCGTGAAATACGGCATCCTTCCCGATCACCTCACGACGGAGGAGCTGACGGCCGGCAATGCTTTCATCGAGGGCGCCACCTTCATCGCCATCCTGCTCGGATTGGTGGCGGGCGGTGTGACGGGGTTGCACAGCACGCCGGTTTGGCTGGTCGTCGCCGAACTCATCGGCGTCGGCCTCGCCTCCTACGGGTCGACCTGGTTCATTCCGTCCACCAGGATCGCCGCGCCGGGCCTGCGCATCGACCGTAACGTCTTCGCCTCGACGGTCCGCATGGTCCGCGACCTCGGCGTCAGCCGGCGGCTGTGGATCGGCTCGCTCGGCGTCAGCTGGTTCTGGCTCAGCGGAGGTGTGACGCTTTCGCTCGTGCCGCTCGTCGTCAAGCAGGGTCTGGGCGGCGGTGTCGAGGTCGAGACGGCGATCAGCGTGTTCTTCGCCATCGGCGTCGGCCTGGGCTCCCTCGCCACGGTCCTGATCGCCCGCGGGCGCATTTTCATCAAGCACGTGCCCTACGCCGCGGCCTTCATGGCGCTGTTCCTGGCCGAT
>CAXTVD010000309.1:3525-3787 GCA_964247575.1 uncultured Lichenihabitans sp. | reverse complement strand
GACGAGAACGTTCCGCTTGCCAATGCGGGTTATCTGCCCAAGGCCAGCGCGTCCGGGCAGGTGGGCTTCTCGCATATCGACTCGCAAGGGGTCAGCGGGGCGTCGGCAAGCGGTGCCGGGGCGAGCGCGCTGTCGGGAGCCACGGGCACGACCGGGGCGACCGGGTCGACCGGCTCCAGTGCCGTCGGTGGCGGCGCTTCGAGCGGCGTCTTCTCCAGCAACACGGCGCCGCGGGGCGTCGGGCTGTCGATCAGCCAGACCC
>CAXTVD010000309.1:0-3515 GCA_964247575.1 uncultured Lichenihabitans sp. | reverse complement strand
GAGCAGAGCGTGCTGCAGAGCGCGGCGCAGGCCTATATGGACGTTCTCCGCGACACCGCGGTTCTCGATCTGCGCGCCAGCAACATCAAGGTGCTCGAGGAGCAGTTGCGGCAGACGCAGGACCGTTTCAAGGTCGGTGAAGTCACCCGGACCGATGTCGCCCAGGCCGAGGCGGGGCTCGCCGGTTCGCGCGCCGACTACTACACGGCGCAATCCAACCTGCAGAATTCCATCGCGAGCTTCCGGCAGGTGGTGGGCGTTCAGCCCACCCGTCTGGAGCCGGCCCGGCCGGTCGAACGCGGCCTTCCTCCCACCCTCGAAAATGCCATCGCGGTCTCCCAGGTCGAGCATCCCTCGGTGCAGGCAGCCTTGCACCAGGTCGACACGGCTGCGCTGCAGGTGAAGGTCGCCGAAGGGGCGCTGTATCCGACCGCCAGCGTCGGGGCGTCCCTGACCAAGCAGTTCGACGTGAGCGGCGTGGCGGGAAGTTCGGCCTTTGTCGCCGACGTGACGGGCACGGTCACCATTCCAATCTATCAGGGCGGCGCGGAGTACGCGACGATTCGGCAGGCCAAGGAAACCCTCGGACAGACCCGGCTCACGGCGGATTTCACGCGGGAGAACGTGCGCGCCGCCGTGATCTCGGCCTGGGGCCTCCTTGAATCGTCCAAGGCGACCGTTCAGGCCGATCAGGCCAGCGTCAACGCCTCGGAGATCGCGCTGAACGGCGTCCGCGAGGAGGCCCGTGTCGGCCAGCGCACGACGCTGGACGTGCTCAACGCCCAGCAGACCCTGCTGAACGCACGGGTCGCCCTGGTCGGGGCGCAGCGCGACCGGATCGTGGCCTCCTATGCCATCCTCGCCAGCATCGGGCGGCTCTCGACGAGCCTGCTGGGCCTGAAGGTCAAGGAATACAGCCCGCTCGTGCACTTCAACCAGGTCAAGGACAAGTGGTTCGGGCTGCGCACCCCGGACGGCAAGTGAGCGACCGGCAGGGGTGGGGTCGCAAAGGACCGAATTAAGACTGTGCGTGAGCGCCTTCTGAGCCTTGCGATTCTTGTTCCCCTCCTCCTGCACGGTTACGATCAATCCGCTCGGAAGGTGGACGGTGGGGCAGGGTGGGGCCCCGCTGTCGGCTTCGCGGGCGCGGCGTAGGACAGACAGCGTAGAAAGCGTCAGAGGCCATGAGCGCGGCAAACGCACTGAGTTCGGACCAGCCTCCCAAGACGGCGTCGGACCCGCGCCCGGCGGAGCCGTCGATGGAGGACATCCTGGCATCCATCCGGCGCATCATCGCCGATGACCAGTCGCGCAGTCTTGCGACCGCCTCCAACGCCTACAGGCGCGCGGCGTCGCTGAACGTGACCCCTCCACCTCTGCCGCTGACGCGGCTGGACGAGGCGGAGCTTCCGGCGGTCAAGGCCGACGTGCCATCCCCCTTCGCCGCCTTGCAGGACGGACCGGATTTCGCCGCGGCGTCGTCGACCTCCCCGGGTGATGCGCCGGCCAGAGACGAGGCCGAGGTCGATGCGCCCGTGCTCGTGGCCCGGTCGGCCGCCCAGCCTCACCTGAACCCGCCCGCACTGCCGCCCACGGTGGAGGACGACCTGTCGGTGATCGCCGACATCGTGAACGCCGGGGCTGCGTCGATCCTCAACCAGCCCGCCCCCATCGCCGAGACTGCAATGACCCCCGTCATGGACCTGACCCCGGAACCGGACGAGTCGGAGGCCGAGCCGGTCGTGCTGTCCCTGCACGGCTTCGAAGCTCAGCCCCTCCCCGACAGGCCGGAAGAGGCGCAGCAGGCGGCCCCCGCGACCGAGCCGCTCGTCTCGCCGGGCGTGGGCGCCAGCATCGAGCACTCGTTCCAGGCGCTCGCCACGTCGGTGTTCCTCCAGAACACCGCTTCCGTGGAGGCCATGACCCGCGACATGCTGCGGCCCCTGCTGAAGACGTGGCTGGACGACAATCTGCCGACCATCGTCGAGCGGCTGGTCCGGATCGAAATCGAACGCGTGGCGCGCGGCGTTCGCAGCTGATCGCGATCCGCGCTATCTAGAGATCCATGGACAAGAGCTACGACCCGGCGGCCGTCGAGGCGCGCATCACCGCGCTGTGGGAGGATGCGCGCGCCTTCGCGGCGGGGCGACCCGAGCGGGCCAATGCCAAGCCCTACAGCATCATGATCCCGCCGCCCAACGTCACGGGCTCCCTGCATATCGGGCACGCGCTCAACAACACGCTCCAGGACATCCTGTGCCGGTTCGAGCGCATGCGCGGCCGCGACGTGTTGTGGCAGCCAGGCATGGATCATGCCGGCATCGCGACGCAGATGGTCGTCGAGCGCCAGCTGGCGGAACGCCAGGAACCCGATCGCCGCACGATGGGGCGCGCAGCCTTCATCGAGCGGGTCTGGACCTGGAAGGAGGAGTCCGGCGGCCAGATCCTCGGCCAACTCAAGCGGCTCGGCGCCTCTTGCGACTGGTCGCGCACGCGCTTCACCATGGACGAGGGTCTCAGCGAGGCCGTCGTCGCCGTCTTCGTCCGGCTCTACCGCGAGGGCCTGATCTACAAGGACAAGCGGCTGGTCAACTGGGATCCCAAGCTCCTGACGGCCGTGTCCGACATCGAGGTCCTGCCGGTCGAGACGAAGGGCTCCCTCTGGCATTTCACCTACCCGATCGAGGGGCAGCCCGGCCGCTTCATCACCGTCGCGACGACACGCCCGGAAACGATGCTGGGCGACACGGCGGTCGCGGTGCATCCCGCAGACGAGCGCTACGCCGACCTCGTGGGACAGCATGCCCTGCTGCCGCTCGTCGGCCGCCGCATTCCGATCGTGGCGGACGCCTATGCGGATCCGGAGAAAGGATCGGGCGCCGTCAAGCTCACCCCGGCGCACGACTTTAACGATTTCGAGGTCGGCCGCCGGCACGCGCTGCGGCTGATCAACATCCTCGACGCCGAGGGTCGCATTGCGATCCGGGATAATGCGGGCTTTGCCGAGGACCTGCCGCCGTCGGCCGACCTGACCTCCGTGATGGCGCTGCACGGCCTCGACAGGGCCGACGCCCGCAAGCGCATCGTGACCATGATGGACGATCGCGGTCTGCTCGCCGGGATCGAACCGCATGTCTACGCCGTGCCGTATGGCGACCGGTCCAACGCCGTCATCGAGCCGTGGTTGACCGACCAGTGGTATGTGGACGCGGCGACCCTCGCCGGTCCCGCGCTTGCCGCCGTCCGCGAGGGCCGGACCAGCTTCGTGCCGAGGAACTGGGAGAAGACTTATTTCGACTGGCTGGAGAACATCCAGCCCTGGTGCGTGTCCCGCCAGCTCTGGTGGGGCCACCAGATTCCGGCCTGGTACGGACCGGACGGGCAGGTCTTCGTGGCGGCCTCCGAGGCCGAGGCCCAGGTCGAGGCCCTGGCCGCCTATGGCGACACGGTCGACCTCACGCGCGACGAGGACGTTCTCGACACGTGGTTCTCGTCCGCCCTGTGGCCCTTCTCGA
>CAXTVD010000308.1:0-3825 GCA_964247575.1 uncultured Lichenihabitans sp. | reverse complement strand
GCTACATGATCGAATATGCCATGGTGGGCGGCTTCACCTCGGTGGGCATGGACGTGCTGCTGCTCGGCCCGGTGCCGACGCCGGCGGTCGCCATGCTGACCCGGTCCATGCGCGCGGATGTCGGGGTCATGATCTCGGCGTCCCACAATCCCTTCGAGGATAACGGGATCAAGCTCTTCGGCCCCGATGGCTTCAAGCTGAGCGACGACACCGAGGCGGAGATCGAGCGGCTGCTCGACACCAATCTCAGCTCGCGGCTGTCCAAGTCCAAGCTGCTGGGGCGCGCCAAGCGAATCGAGAGCGTGCATGCGCGCTACATCGAATTCGCCAAGCGCACCATGCCCCGCAACCAGTCGCTCGACGGCCTGCGCATCGTCGTCGATTGCGCCAACGGCGCGGCCTACAAGGTCGCTCCCGAGGCGCTGTGGGAACTCGGCGCGGAAGTATTCTCCATCGGCATCGAGCCCGACGGGTTCAACATCAACCACAATGTCGGCTCGACCGCGCCCGATGCGCTGGTCCGCAAGGTGCGCGAGATGCGGGCCGATGTCGGCATTGCCCTCGACGGGGACGCCGATCGCCTCCTGATGGTCGACGAGAAGGGCAACATCATCGACGGCGACCAGATCATGGCCGTCATCGCGCAGAGCTGGCAGGAGGACGGGCGGCTCGCCAAGCCGGGGCTCGTCACGACGGTGATGTCGAATCTCGGCCTCGAACGCTACCTCGAAGGGATCGGGCTCGCCACGATCCGCACGGCCGTGGGCGACCGCTACGTGCTCGAGCATATGCGTGAGCACGGCTACAACGTGGGGGGCGAGCAGTCCGGCCACATCATCCTCTCGGACTATTCGACCACGGGCGACGGCCTCGTCGCGGCGCTTCAGGTGCTGGCCGTCGTCAAGCGCGCGAACCGGCCCGTCAGCGAGGTCTGCCGCCGCTTCGAGCCGCTGCCGCAGATCCTCAAGAACGTCAGGGTGAGCGGCAAGGTCCTCGCCGAGGCGCCCATGGCCGCGATGATCGAGAAGCAGCGCGAGCGTCTGGCGGGATCCGGCCGGCTGCTGATCCGCCTGTCCGGCACGGAGCCGGTGATCCGCGTCATGGGCGAAGGCGATGACCGCGACCTCGTCACGAGCGTGGTCGACGATATCTGCGACGCGCTGACGGCCACCAGCCTGGCGCAGGCGGCGGAGTAGCCGCCGGTCGTCGACACGGGGGTCGCAGGGTTCGCGCGCGGCGGCATCCGCCGGGGGGCTTTTCGTCTGCCGGTGACGGCCGCCCGGGCTTGCCACTCCGCCCTTCGATGCGCTAGGTCGCGGCTCACGACCCCGCTTACGCCGATTGGTCTCGGCGAGTGAGCCGAGGAGCAGCGGTCCATGATTTCCGTCACCTTTCCCGACGGCGCGCAGCGCGCCTTCGAGGCCGGCACGACCGGCCTCGACATCGCCCGGTCCATCTCGCCCTCCCTCGCCAAGCGCACCGCCGCCATGGCCCTCGACGGCACGGTCGTCGACCTCGCCGACCCGGTCGAGCACGATGCCCGGATCGAGTTCCTGACGCGCGAGGATCCCCGAGCGCTCGAACTGATCCGGCACGATGCGGCCCACGTCCTGGCCGAGGCCGTGCAGGCGCTCTGGCCGGGCACGCAGGTGACCATCGGCCCCGTGATCGCCGACGGCTTCTATTACGACTTCTACAAGCCCGAGCCGTTCACGCCCGAGGACTTTCCCGCCATCGAAGCCAAGATGCGCGAGATCATCGCCCGCGACGCGCCCTTCACCAGGACGGTGCGCAGCCGCGACGAGGCGCGGGCGCATTTCGAGAAGCGGGGCGAGGCCTTCAAGGTCGAACTGGTCGACGCCATTCCCGAGGGGCAGGCCCTTAAGTTCTACAGCCAGGGCGAGTGGACCGACCTCTGCCGCGGCCCGCACATGACCTCGACGGGCAAGATCGGCCCGGCCTTCAAGCTGATGAAGGTGGCCGGCGCCTACTGGCGCGGCGATTCGACCAAGCCCATGCTGTCCCGCATCTACGGCACGGCCTTCGCTAGACAGGCCGAGCTCGACGCGCACCTCAAGCAGCTGGAGGAGGCCGCCAAGCGCGATCACCGCCGCCTCGCGCGCGAGATGGACCTGTTCCATTTCCAGGAGGAAGGGCCGGGCACGGTGTTCTGGCACCCCAAGGGCTGGACGCTGTTCCAGACGCTGATCGGCTATATGCGGCGGCGGCAGGAGGCGGCCGGCTACATCGAGGTGAACACGCCGCAGGTGCTCGACAAGTCGCTGTGGGTGACCTCCGGCCACTGGGACAGCTATCGCGACAACATGTTCTTCACCCAGACGGAGGACGAGCGGGTCTTCGCGCTGAAGCCCATGAACTGCCCCGGCCACGTGCAGATCTTCAAGAACGGCCTGAAGAGCTACCGCGACCTGCCGCTCAAGATCGCCGAGTTCGGCATCGTGCACCGCTACGAGCCCTCGGGCGCCCTGCACGGCGTCATGCGGGTGCGCGCCTTCACCCAGGACGACGCGCACATCTTCTGCACGGAGGACCAGATCCGGGACGAGTGCATGAAGGTCAACGACCTTATCCTGTCCATCTACGCCGATTTCGGCTTCGACGACGTGCGCATCAAGCTGTCGACGCGGCCGGAGAAGAGCGTCGGGACGGAAGAGGGGTGGGCCAAGGCGGAATCGGCGCTCGCCGAGGTGATCGACGGTGTCAGGGATCGCGGCATCCCCACGTCCGTCAACCCGGGGGAGGGCGCCTTTTACGGCCCCAAGCTCGAATATGTGCTGCGCGACGCGATCGGCCGCGACTGGCAGTGCGGCACGCTGCAGGTCGACTTCTTCCTGCCCGAGCGGTTCGGGGCCTTCTACATCGGCGCAAACTCGGAGAAGACCACGCCGGTGATGCTGCACCGCGCGATGTTCGGCTCGCTCGAGCGCTTCACGGGCATCCTGATCGAGCACTATGCCGGCCACCTGCCGCTCTGGCTGTCGCCGGTGCAGGCGGTCGTTATGACGATCACCCAGGAGGCCGACGACTTCGCGCACGAGGTCGTTGCCGCGGCGCGCCGGCACGGGTTGCGGGTCGAGAGCGATCTGCGCAACGAGAAGATCACCTACAAGGTGCGCGAGCACTCGCTCGCCAAGGTGCCGGTTCTGCTGGTGATCGGCCGCAAGGAAGCCGCGGAGCGGACGGTCTCCGTCCGACGGCTCGGCTCGAACGACCAGACCGTCAGGACCCTGGAGGAGGCCCTGTCGGCCCTGGCCGCGGAGGCCGTGCCGCCGGACCTTCGGCCGAAGACCTGAAGGGGCGCGTCGCGGGGCGCCCGGGGTGCCGCTCGTCCGTCTTGTGAGAGCCGATCCGGCGCTTCGAGCGGGGCACCACTGGACGCGTCACCTGAGGCCTTGTCTCGGTTCGGCGGGATCAGGTCCGATAGTCCTTGAACTTCCGGCCGTGATCGTCTAGATAGTGGTCATCGACATTCGGCCGGAATACGTGGCCTGGCTCTGTGGTTTGACCCGGAGCGAGCTGACGACCTTCTCTCCAAATTCGAAAACGTCCCTTGCCGCGAGAAAGCGGCAGAGGACTCACGCTTACGTTGAAAGGGTTCGTCATGAGCACGGGCACAGTGAAGTGGTTCAATTCCCAGAAGGGCTTTGGTTTCATCCAGCCGGATGATGGTACCAAGGATGTCTTCGTTCATATCAGCGCCGTCGAGCGCGCCGGCCTCGGCCAGCTGAACGAGGGCCAGAAGATTCGTTACGAGCTGACGTAAGATCGTCGTTCGGGCAAGATGTCCGCCGAGCGTCTGCAGGC
>CAXTVD010000307.1:0-3881 GCA_964247575.1 uncultured Lichenihabitans sp. | reverse complement strand
GGCCCGGAGGGTCGCCGCGATCTCGTCGCCGATCGCCACGCGCGCCTGGCTGACGACGACGATCGGACCCAGGCTGAACCCGCGGGCCTGCAGCAACGGCACGAGATGACCGAGCAGCGGCTCCGCGTTCTCGGCGACGGCTCGCGCGGAGAGGCCATCGCCCACGACGAGGCACACGTCCGACGGCGCAAGCGGCCGGGCGGCCAGGACGGACCGCGCATTGCGCGACAGCCGCCGCCCGAAATCGGGGCGGCGCAGATAGGTCGGCCGGTCGGGGGCGGCGCTCTCGACCGACAGGATGTCGAGCCCGAGGCCGCGCAGCCGGACGACGAGCGCTTCGACCTCGAGCGGGGCGTGGACGGCGTCGCGGGCCTCGGCATGGTCGGCGGCAAAGGCGAGGGCGGCGGCCGTCGGCAGGCCGGATCCCGCCCGGCCCAGCGCGAGGCGTGCGGGCGTGATCCCGACGGGCGCCAGAAGCCGGTCGATCGTCACGGCCGGCCGGGGGGCCGCCGCAGGCTCCCCCTCCCGGCTCAAGCGGCGACTCTTGCGGCCGCAGCGAGAAGCGGGTGACCGGCCTGCAGGTCCAGCAGGTTGCCCTCCGCATCCGCCATGCCCATCCCTTCGAGCCACGCCGCGAATTCGGGCGCCCGCTTCAAGCCGAGCAGTTCCCGCAGGTAGAGCTGGTCGTGGAACGAGGTCGACTGATAGTTCAGCATCACGTCGTCCGCTCCGGGCACGCCCATCACATAGGCGACGCCGGCCGTGCCGAGCAGCGTGAGCAGCACATCCATGTCGTCCTGGTCGGCTTCCGCGTGGTTGGTGTAGCAAACGTCGCAGCCGAGCGGCAGGCCCAGGAGCTTGCCGCAGAAGTGGTCCTCGAGCCCCGCGCGGATGATCTGCTTGCCGTCGTAGAGGTATTCCGGGCCGATGAAGCCGACCACCGTGTTGACGAGCAGCGGATCGAAGGCCCGCGCCACGGCGTAGGCCCGCGCTTCGCAGGTCTGCTGGTCGACGCCGTGATGGGCGTCGGCCGACAGCGCCGAGCCCTGGCCCGTCTCGAAATACATGACGTTCTGCCCGATCGTTCCGCGCTTCAGCGACCGTCCGGCCTCGTTGGCCTCCCGCAGGAGTGCGAGCGTGACGCCGAAGGAGGCATTGGCGGCCTCGGTGCCCGCCACGGACTGGAAAACGAGGTCGACCGGCACCCCCCGCTCGATCAGGCCGATCGCGGTCGTCGCATGGGTCAGCACGCAGCTCTGCGTGGGAATGGCGAAGCGCGCGATGAGTTCGTCGAGCAGATGCAGGATGCGGGCGACCGTCCCGGGCGCGTCGGACACCGGATTGACGCCGATCACCGCGTCGCCGCAGCCGTAGGCGAGCCCTTCGAGCGTCGCGGCGAGGATGCCGCGCTCATCGTCGGTCGGGTGGTTGGGCTGGAGGCGTACCGCCATCGTCCCGGGCAGGCCGATCGTGTTGCGGAAGCGGGTCACCACCCGCGCCCGGCGCGCGACCTGGATCAGGTCCTGGTTGCGCATCAGCTTGCTCACGGCCGCCACCATTTCGGGCGTCAAGCCGGGCGCGAGGGCCGCCAGCCGCTCGCTCGTGGCCTGGGCAGAGAGCAGCCAGTCGCGGAAGGCGCCGACGGTCAGGTGGGACACGGGCAGGAAGGCGGCCCCGTCGTGGCTGTCGAGGATCAGCCGCGTGACCTCGTCCTGCTCGTAGGGGATCAGCGGTTCGAGCAGGAAGGTCTTGAGCGGCACGTCGGCGAGGCAGGCGCGGGCCGCCGCGTTCTCCACGGCCGTTTCGGCCCCGATCCCGGCGAGCATGTCGCCGGACCGGCGCGGGGTAGCCTTGGCGAGAAGCTCCTTGAGGTCGGCGAAGACGAAAGTCTGACGGCGCGACGTCTGCCGGTAGGTCATGCCTTCTCCCGCTTCGGATCGCCCTCGATCATTTCACGCTGTCCCGCACACGTCGACCGTCTTCTCAGGACGCCAAACCTTGAACGTCGCGATTGACACAGGACTGTCTCGTGCCTGTGATACCGGCGCTTTCGTCGGATTTGGCCGCGCTCCGAAGGGGCATGCGGGCCGGCTCAAAGGAGTGGGAATGCGCATCGCCCGGATTATCCCTGCCACGATCATCGCCGTGTCGGCTCTCGGCCTTGCGGGCGAGGCCTTTGCCCAGGTGCCCGATGCTCTGGTGGCCGCCGCCAAGAAGGAAGGCCAGTTGTCCGTCATCGCCCTCCCGCACGACTGGTGCGGCTACGGTGCGATGATCGACGACTTCAAGGGCAAGTACGGGCTGACGGTGAACGAGCTCAATCCGGATGCCGGGTCGGGCGACGAGGTCGAGGCGATCAAGGCCAACAAGGGCAACACCGGACCCCAGGCGCCCGACGTCATCGACGTCGGCCTGTCGTTCGGGCCGACGGCCAAGGCGGCCGGGCTGATCGCGCCCTACAAGGTGGCGACATGGTCGACCATCCCGGCTGCGGCCAAGGACGCGGACGGCGCCTGGTACGGCGACTATTACGGCGTGCTCGCCTTCGAGGTGAACAGCGACATCGTCAAGACGCCGCCGACCGACTGGTCGGACCTGCTCGGGGCCGACTACAAGAACAGCGTCGCCATGGCCGGCGACCCCCGCACCTCCAACCAGGCCATCCAGGCCGTCTATGCGGCCGGCCTGTCGGGCGCCAAGGGCGACGCGAGCAAGGCGTCGGAAGCGGGCCTGAAGTACTTCGCGGAACTCAACAAGAACGGCAACTTCGTGCCGACCATCGGCAAGGCCGGCACGCTGGCCCAGGGCGCCACCCCCGTCGTGATCCGCTGGGACTACAACGCGCTGGCCGACCGCGACACGCTGAAGGGCAACCCCGAGGTGACCGTCGTGGTGCCGAAGACCGGCGTCGTGGCCGGCGTCTACGTGCAGGCGATCAGCGCCTTCGCGCCGCACCCCAACGCCGCCAAGCTGTGGATGGAGTACATCTACTCCGATGCGGGCCAGATGGGCTACCTGAAGGGCTACTGCCACCCGATCCGCTTCCAGGACATGGTCGACACCAAGAAGATCGATGCGGCGATCATGACCAAGCTGCCTCCGGCGGCAGCCTATGCCACGGCCGTGTTCCCGACCCTGGCCGAGCAGGATGCCGCCAAGCCGGTGATCACCCAGCAGTGGGACAAGGTCGTCGGCAGCAACGTCAAGTAAGCCGGCGGCTGCCGGTCCGAACTCACGCCTCCGATCCGTCGGAGGCGTCCGAGCAAGCATGACGCGGGATCGGGCACCATGTCCTCACCTGCCGCGAGCCTGAGCGCCGCGGACAAGCCTTCGCAGACGATCCGGCCGGCCCGCCTCTCCCTGGCGTGGCTGGGCCTCGTTCCGTTCGCGATCTTCGCGGTGATGTTCCTGCTGCTTCCCACGGCCTTCCTCATCGTCGGGGCGTTCCAGGACGCGGCGGGTCATTTCACGCTGCAGAACATCGCCAACCTCGACCAGCCCACCATCATCAGCGCCTATGTCATCAGCCTGCAGATCAGCGCGGCCTCCGCGCTGCTGGGCGGGGCGCTCGGCTTCGCGCTGGCGGCCGCGGTCGTGCTCGGGGGCCTGCCGCGCTGGCTGCGGCCGACGCTCCTCACCTTCTGCGGCGTCGCCTCCAACTTCGCCGGCGTGCCGCTCGCCTTCTCTTTCCTCGCCACGCTCGGGCGCACGGGCCTCGTCACCCTGTTCCTGTCCCAGGTGTTCGACTTCAACATCTACCGCCACGGCTTCAATATCCTGAGCTTCTGGGGCCTGACGCTCACCTATCTCTACTTCCAGATCCCCCTGATGGTGCTGATCCTCACGCCGGCGCTCGACGGGCTGAAGCGCGAATGGCGGGA
>CAXTVD010000306.1:0-3899 GCA_964247575.1 uncultured Lichenihabitans sp. | reverse complement strand
CTCGGAGCCTGTCCGGGCCGCGACTGAGGGGCTTATAGGAAGGGTTTCCGGCCTTGTCCAGCCCCATCGAAGGCTTGCGGGAAGCCTCTCCGCAGCCGTTCCGACTGGACGGCGAGAGCTTCACCTCGCAGACTGGACTTTATGTCCGACAGTGCCCTGAGGCCGCGTGAAACGATCGACCTGCGGGGACTGAAGTGCCCCCTGCCCGTTCTGCGCGCGCGCCGTGTCCTCGACAGGCTGGCCAGGGGCGAGGTCGTGACATTGGTCTGTACGGATCCATTGGCGGGGCTCGATATCCCCAATCTCGTGAGAGAGACGGGGGACAGCTTGCTCTGCACGTCCCGCGATGGCACGGAGACGTGGTTCCTGATCCGAAAAGGCTGAGTCGTCGAGCCGATATCGGCGTGGACGCCCTTGCGTCCGACCCGGCGCAGGATCCATTGATCTGCACCGACGTTGACAACCGAGAGCAACAAGAAGGCTTCAAAGCGGTGCACAGAACAGCTTATCTAACACTCATCCTCGCCTTGGCATTACCAGCAGCCGCGCTGGCCCAGGATCGAGGCAGTGCCGATGATCAATTGGCTTGTACGCCAGATGTGTACAAACTATGCAGCAGCAATATTCCTGACGAGGACGCCATAACGGCTTGTCTACAGCAGCATAAGGCGCAACTGAGCCCGGCCTGCAAGGCTGTCTTCTCGCGACCGTCGTCGGCCAAGCCCACAACGTCCGACGACGATTGAGCAACCAAGTAGATCGCGCCCGCTTCCCTATTAAGAGGGGGTTTTGGGCGCGGACTGCTGATCGTACGACCCTCGCCGGATCACTGCTCGTCCGGGCTGTCCCGATCGTCGTCGTCAATTTCGACCGGGACCCGGTATCCTTCGCCAAACCAGCGATGAAGATCCACATCGGCGCAACGCATTGAGCAGAACGGCGTGGCCTCAGGCGACGCCACGCGACCGCAAATGGGACAGCGGCGCATGACGGCCGGCTTAGGCCCTGCATTGTCGTTGGCAGCCTGATCCATCGCTTGATTCCATTCCTGTCGACCGTTGCTCCGGCGAGCCCCGCACCCTTCAGTCCGTTTCCCGAGGCGATTACCGAACGCTCGACTCCGACCATCCGGCATGAACCGGAAACCCCTCGCCCCCGAGCAGCGCCAGGGTTTCGTAGATCGGCAGCCCGACGACGCCGGAATAGGAGCCGACCAGTTGCACCACGAAAGTGGCGGCCAGGCCCTGAACGGCATAACCGCCGGCCTTGCCGTTCCATTCACCGGCATCGAGATACGCGTCGAGCTCGGTGCCGGACAGACGCTTGAAGCGCAACCGCGTCTCGACCAGCCGGTGTCGTCGACCGCCTCGCGGGGTGAGCAGCGTTACGCCCGTGTAGACGCGATGGGCGCGGCCGGAGAGAAGGCGAAGGCAAGCCTCGGCTTCGTCTCGCGTCTCGCATTTGGGAAGGATCCGCCGCCCCACGCTCACCACCGTATCTGCGGCGAGGATGAAGCAGGGACCCAGGTCCTCACGTTCGGCGCAAAGCGCCTGAGCGATCTCCGCCTTGGTGGCGGCCAGCCGCGCCGCGAGGACGCGCGGCAGTTCAGCTCGTCCCGGCGTCTCGTCGACATCCGCCGGCAGGAGCGTGTGGGGTTCGATGCCGACTTGCTGAAGAAGAGCCAAGCGTCGCGGCGAGGCCGAGGCCAGGATCAGGCGAGGCGCTTCGGCAACGATGTCGCGCTCACGCGCAAGGCCGATCACTGGGAGGCGCTCACTTGAACCGGTAGGTAATCCGGCCCTTTGTCAGGTCATAGGGCGTCATCTCGACGAGGACGCGATCGCCCGTCAGCACGCGGATTCGGTTCTTGCGCATCTTACCGGCCGTGTGGGCCGTGATCTCGTGTTCGTTCTCGAGCTTCACGCGAAACATCGCGTTGGGCAGCAACTCCGTCACTGTCCCAGGGAACTCGAGCAATTCTTCCTTCGCCATATGATCCGATCTTTCGAGCGCCGCGGATGGTCCTCCACGAAGCGTTGTGCCGTCGCGAGGCGACGGCAGGCCGATGAGGCGTCGCGAGACGCCCCTGGGAGCGCCGGACCGTAGTCGAGAACGCCGCCGTTGGGAACAGAAGATGGCGATGGTGCGGCCTGGGTTGAAGGGCCAGAGCCGAAGTTCCAGGGACCCCCGCAGCTTTGCCGCGCTGGCTTCCGCGTCTCAAACCAGCGGCGGAGCGAACCGACCCCTCCACCGGCTTGAGATGAGGGCTTCAGGATCCCACTGTGGGGCTGGCTCAGGATCAGATAACTGCATAAGGAGTTTCCGTTCCCCGCCGTTGGTATCAGTCCTGCGAACCGGCGATCGAGGCCTCTGGCACGTCGCTCTGAGGCGCCGTGCGGGCCCGCTCGGCATCGCGCCGCAGGTGTTGCCGCTGAGAGCGCATGCTGAAGGGGATCAGGCCCAGGAAGATGATCACCAGGGCCGCCAGGACCTCGGCCGGGAAGGTCGTGAGCAGCAGCACGAGGGCCGCCACACCGAAGAGGATCGGGATCACCTGTTCCCGTGGAATGCGGCCGATCGATTTGCCGGAGTAATGCGGGATCGTGCTGGCCATCAGTCCGGCGACCAGGATGACATAGGCGATTTCGAACCCGACCGCCCAGCGATCGAAGATCCAGCCCAGGCTCGACAGGTGGAGATAGAGCGGCAGCAGCGCCACGATGGCGCCGGCCGGCGCCGGCATCCCGGTGAAGAACTTCGATGTCCAGGCCGGCTTGTCGGGGTCGTCGAGCCCGACGTTGAACCGGGCCAAGCGCAGCGCGCAGGCGATGGAATAGACCATCGCGGCAAACCACCCGAAGCTCTTGATCTCGTGCATGTTCCAGAAATAGAGCGTCAACGCGGGCGCGACGCCGAAGCCGACGAAGTCGGCCAAGCTGTCGAGTTCGGCCCCGAACCGGGTCGTGCCTTTCAGCGCCCGCGCCAGCCGTCCGTCGACCCCGTCGAAGACAGCCGCCGCCACAATGGCGAAGACAGCCTTCTCGAAGGATCCCTCGGTGGCGTAGCGGATCGCCGTCAGGCCGAGGCAGAGCGCCAGGAGCGTAATGAGGTTCGGTAGAACGATGCGCAGCGGCACGTTGCGAAACCTGCGCCGACGCTTGGGTCGCAGATGGGCGGGCGGCACGGGCTCCAAACCGTCGTCGTCGTGATCGTCGATCATGCCGCGTCGGCTCCGCTCAGCGCGACCTCGGGGACGTCCCGGATGTCGGGTCGGAAGACCTCGACGAGATCCTTGAAGCCGCGGACCGCGAAGGCGCCGACCTGGAGTGCCGGACGGTGCAGGCGATTGACGAACTCGCGCGACATCAGGATGGGCTGATCGAGGGGACGGTTCAGATTGGCGATGCGGCTCGTCAGCCCGACGTCCTTGCCGATGACGGTGAAGTCGAGCCGCAGGCCCGAACCGACATTGCCATAGGCGGCTTCGCCGTAGTGCAGCGCCACGCCGGCCTCAATGGACGTCTCGTCCGGATGGAGCAGGTTGCGGGCATGCAACGCCGCAATCGCTTCCTGTCCCGCAGCCAGCGCCCGGTCGGCGGCATCGACGTTCGGCCCGTCGCGGAAGATGGCCAGGAGGCCGTCGCCCATATATTTCAGCACCTCGCCGCTCCGGCTCTCGATCGGCGGCACGAGGCAGTCGAAGAGGGCGTTGAAGACGCCGACCGCCGCCACGGCGTCGAGGTCGACGGTGTGGCCGATCGAATCCCGCATATCGGCGAAGAGGATCGCCGACCGGATGGTCGAGACCTGGCCTCGCTTGGTCACGCCGCGCAGGATGGCGCGGTGCGGCTCGTCGCCGACATAGGTGCGCAGCAGCTTGTCGAGCGACAGCCACGTCG
>CAXTVD010000305.1:0-4037 GCA_964247575.1 uncultured Lichenihabitans sp. | reverse complement strand
CAGTTGGACGCTGCGGCCAACGCCGACCTGATTGACCGTGGACGATCAGATCCATGCTGGCAAGCTTCGCTTCATCGTTGCCGAGTCGATCATTTCCCGAACATCCAGGTCGTGTCGGCCTGGATCAGGGGCAAGGGCGGCACGGCGGGGGAGCAGGCCTTCTACGCCACGTGCGGCATGGCGTTGGACCCCTTGCCTATGGAATAGAGCTTCACCGGCTTGCGGGATTCTGCAATGACCTCGCGCATGATATGGATCGCCTCGGATTCGAGGCGTCGGAGGTGGGCTGATTAAGGATCCGGCATGTCGCAACAAAACGCTTCGTGACGGGAAACCGATGAGCCAGCGCAGCGCGACCGAGGTAGCGCCGCGCGCCCGCATGACGGGACTTGGACTGCCCGTCCAGCACCGTTATGGGTGTTGCAGCGGCGCTCGGCCTGCCGATCCCATCGCTGCGACGCGACGCCCGCTACCATTCGGCCCCACAGCATCCCGGCTCGCCCGGAACGGCGACAAGGCGATGCTCGGCCGTGCCCAATGCGGGGCAGAGGCGAGTCAGACGCGGCGACTGTCGGCACTGGTGGCCCGGCAGCCGAAGTTTGACAGGATGGACGGAACCACAGTAGGCCTCCGCTGTGGATCGGTGAAAAAGGGGCGTGGATGCGGATCTTGCTCACCGGTGGCGGTGGCTTCATCGGCTCGCACCTCTGTCGGGACTTGGTCGATAACGGGCACGAGGTCGCGGCGCTGTCGCGGATCTCTGACCCGTGGCGTCTTCGGGGTGTAAACAGCCGCATTGAGCTTATCCAAGGTGACCTGTCCGGCCTTGTCGGGTGCGCCGAATCGATCGAGCGCTTCGCGCCGGACGCCATCGCCCATCTCGGCTGGCAGGGCGTCGCCAACTTCGACCGCAACGCTCTCGTCCAGGTCCGCAACGGCGGCTGGACGGCGCATCTCCTCCCTCGCGGTCGCCGTCTCGGCGTCCGCACCTTCCTGGGTCTCGGCTCGCAAGCCGAATACGGCCCGAAATCAGCCGTGATCGGTCCCGATGACGAGACACGCCCGACGACCCTCTACGGCGAGTGCAAGCTGGCGGCCGGGCGCATCGGCGCGCGTCTGGCCGCCGAGGCCGGTATGCGGTTCGTGTGGATGCGCGTGTTCTCCACCTTCGGGCCCGCCGACCACGCCTATTGGATGGTTCCGGGCCTGATCGGCAGCCTCATGAAAGGCGAGCGACCCGCGCTGACGCTCGGCGAGCAGCGGTGGGATTTCCTCTTCGTCTCCGATGCGGCACGGGCGATTCGCCTCGCGTTGGAGACGGAAGCCGCCGCCGGCGTCTATGCGCTCGGATCGGGCACGGCGCCGAGCCTTCGCAGCACCGTCGAGGCGATTCGCGATGCCGTCGATCCCGCGCTGCCGCTCGGGTTCGGCGATGTCGCCTACCGGCCGGATCAGGTCATGCTGCTCCAGGCCGATGTCTCGGCCCTGCAGCGCGATCTCGGGTGGGTCCCGCGGACCGGGATCGGCGTCGGCATCGCCGAGACCGTCGCCTGGTACCAGGCCAACCCCTGGGTCTTCGCGCCCGCGGACGGTCTCCGATGAGCCGTATGTCCACCATGGGCCAGACCCTCCACCGTAGCCAGGGGGTCCGTTTCATCGCAGTCGGCGGCTTCAACACGCTGTTCGGCTACACCGTCTATCTGGCGGGGCTTGGCCTCGGGTTGCTACCCGCCTATGCTCTGGCGGTATCGACCGTCATCGGCGCCCTTTTTAATTACTTCACGACGGCCCGCTTCGTGTTCGGTCATCGGGCGTTGAATCGCCTGCCCGTCTTCGTCGCCACCTACGCGGCTATCTACGTCGTCAACGCGCTGGCGATCCAGCTGCTGCTCGGCACGGGGCTGCCCCCGGCCGGAGCGCAGGCCCTGCTCGTTCCCGTCATGGCGGCGCTCTCCTTCGTGATCTTCCGCGCCTTCGTCTTCTCACCGGTTGCTCCTCGATGACCCGCCGCCTGATCAGCGTGATCTCGCCCTGCTACAACGAAGAGGACAACGTCGAGGCCTGTCATGAGACGGTCCGTGACCTGTTCCGCAACGATCCCGTGCTGCAGCATTACGATCTCGAACATATCTTCGCCGACAACAGCTCGTCGGACGCCACCGTGGCCAAGCTCCGCGCAATCGCGGCGCGGGACCCCAACGTCCGCGTCATCGTCAATGCGCGCAACTACGGTCCCTTCCGGTCGACCTTCAACGCCCTGCGGCGCGCCAAGGGCGACGCGGTCATCCCCATGCTGCCCGTCGACCTGCAGGATCCGCCCGACCTGATTCCTGCCTTCGTGAAGAAGTGGGAGGAAGGATTCCTGCGCGTCTACGGAATCCGCACGCAGCGCCAGGAGGGCGCCGTGATGCGCTTCGTGCGCCGCCGCTATTACCAGACGGTGAACCGCTTCTCGAATATCGAGATCCCGGAGAACGTCGCCGAGTTCCAGATCATCGACCGGCAGGTGCTCGACGCCTTGCTGCAGTTCAAGGACTACTATCCCTACATCCGCGGCATGCTAGCCAACGTTGGCTTCGCCCGGGATTCGGCGTCGATCGAATATACGTGGCGCGAGCGCCGCTCCGGAATGTCGAAAAACCGGTTCTTCAACCTGGTCGACCAGGGCTTGAACGGGATGATTTCGTTCACCAACGCGCCCATGCGGATCGCGATCTTCTTCGGCTTCGGCATGGCGGCGCTTTCTTTTGCCTACGGTCTGTTTCAGCTCGTGCTGAACCTCCTGGAACCCGACGCATCCCCTCCCGGCATTGCCACTCTCATCGTCGCCCTGTTCTTCCTGTCGGGCGTGCAACTGGCGCTGCTCGGCGTGCTGGGCGAATATATTTCCGCCATCCACTTCCAGGTGCGGCAGGGCGACATCGTCGTAGAGCGGGAAGTCATCAACATGGAACCGCGTAGCCCGTCCCGGGCCGCGACCGCCGGACCATTCGGCGGTTCTCTCGACACCGTGCAGGGCGTGCTTTGACCGATATCGCCAACATGAAGACCGTGATCCTTGCCGGTGGTCTCGGCACGCGCATGCAGGAACTGACGCGGCTCCGCCCCAAGCCCATGGTCGAGATAGGCACGCAACCGATCTTGTGGCACATCATGAAAATCTACGCGCATTTCCGGGTGCGCCAATTCTGTGTGGCGCTCGGCTATCGCGGGGACATCGTCAAAGAGTATTTCGCCAATTACCGGCTGCGGGCGAATTCGGTGCGGGTCCATCTCGGATCCGGCAGCGTGGACCTGCACGGCTTCGACCATGAGGACTGGGTTCTTGACCTCGTCGAGACTGGCGCCAACACCCAGACGGGCGGGCGCGTCGCTAAGCTCCGCCACCACGTCGGCGACCGGCCCTTCTTCCTCACCTACGGCGACGGTGTCGCCGACATCGATCTCGACGCGCTGCTCGAGTTCCATCGGTCGCACGGCAAAATCGCGACCGTGTCGGCTGTCCGGCCGCCGTCCAAATTCGGCGCGCTCGAGATCGGAGACGGCGAACTCGTCACGAGCTTCACCGAGAAGCCAATCTCGGGCGATACCTGGATCAACGGCGGCTTCTTCGTGCTCGAGCCCCGCGTGTTCGATTACGTGACGACTGACGACGATTGCATTTTCGAGCGCGGGCCGCTCGAAGCGCTGGCGCGCGACGGCGAGCTGGTGGCCTATCGCCACCCGGGCTATTGGCAGTGCCTCGACACCGCGCGCGACGTCGAGAACGTCAACAGGATTTGGAACTCGGGTTCCGCTCCTTGGAAAGTGTGGGCCTGACCATGGCGCAGACGCGACCCGATCCGGACGCCAACGCCGCCCCGAACCGGCGCTACACCAGCGAGGCCGCCAATGTGGCGACCGGCGCGGACGTGACCTCGACCGGCTTCGACCCCAAGCTCCTCGCTTTCGAGGAGACGGGCGGCTTCTTCGATCTCCTGGCCGCCGCGGACCACTCGCTGTTCGTGACGCGCGAGTACGAGCATTTCCTGCTGGCC
>CAXTVD010000304.1:0-4095 GCA_964247575.1 uncultured Lichenihabitans sp. | reverse complement strand
AGGCGAGATCGACGAGCGGCTGGTAGTGCAACTCCAGTTCGTCGTTGGTGATCGCGTGTTCGAGCGATTGGGCCAGGACGGTGCGGTTCTGGAACCGATCGTCGCGCTCGCGCGAATACAAGGCTGTGGCGTTCCCGCTGTTCTGCTTGGCCCAGCGTAGCGCCAGTTCCGCTTGCACCACCAACTCGCCGGCCGGATCCTCGACCGAGGGCTCGCCGAGCGCGCTGTCGTCGTGCAGTGCCAGGCCGATGCAGGTCTCGACCGTGACGATCTGCGGCCCGATCGACATCGGCGGGACAAGCGCCTCGCTGACGGCGCGACCGAGCGACGACAAGGCGTCCAGGCCGAGGCAGTCCGGCAGCAGAATCGCGAACTCGTCACCGCCGAGGCGCGCCGCGACGCCGGCCACCGACGCCGCAACTCCGGCGAGCCTGCGCCCTGTCTCGCGCAGGATGTCGTCGGCCATCACCTGGCCGAGCTTGTGGTTGAGATCGCGAAAGCATCGGATGTCGACGAACGCCATGCCGCACCGGATCGGCTCGCCGTGGTCGGCCTTCAGTCTCAGGGCCACGGCCTGCAGCCACGCCGCGCGGGTCAGAAGGCCCGTCAGGGGGTCGCGCAGCGCCTGCCTGGCGATCTCGCTCTCCCACCGCTTCTCGCCACCGATCTCGAGCGCCAGGCCGTCCCATACGATGTCGCCATTCGTCATACGCCGCGGGGGAGCGTCGCAGCGTAGCCAATGGGCGATGCCGCCCGGCGAAACGAGCCTGAACTCCTCGCGAAAGATCGACAGGTTGGCCGCCGAACTGCGGATCGCGGCCATGAGGGCCTCACGATCGTCGGGATGAACGTATTCGTAGAAGATGCGCGATGCCTCGACCCCCTCGACTCCCAGCAGCTTGAAGATCGAGGGGCTGCAATAGAGAACCTCGATCGAACCATCCGTTCGCATCACGCGCTGGAAGATGTAGCCGGGAATGTGGTCGGCGATCCCGGCGAGCTTCGACTCCACCTCCGCCCGCTCTTCCGACGCGCGATGCGTCGCGTCCGCGTGGGACTGGATGCAGACGAAGCCCGTCAGCCGCCCCGCCGGATCGCGGATGGGGTCGATGCCGAGGTCGTTCCAGAAGGGCGTGCCATCCTTACGGTAGTTGAGGACCTCTCGACGGATCGCCTGCCCGGACGCGACTGCGGCCCGAATGTCTTCGCGGATCGAAGGATCCGTATCGGCGCCCTGGAGGAAACGGCAATTGCGTCCAACGGCCTCTTCCCGGGGATAGCCGGACAGGTCGCAGAACGCGGCATTGACGTAGACGATGGGATTGTCGGGAAGCGTCGCATCCGTGATGACGACCGCGCAGGAGGTCGATCCGAGCGCGTTCGCGACGAGATCAGCCGACCCGCTCATCACGGAACCCATAGCGTCAAGGTCTTACGAGATGTGAGAAGCTGCGCGACGCCCTTGGAGACCGAACTGTGACAAGTCATCGAGAGGACGTCTGTAATGGCGTCAAAGTCGTCAGGCCCCCGCGAGCGGGAGCACGGGGGCGTCTCTCTGTCGTCGAATGCTCGTGGAGTGGTTCGACGATGAGCGAAACTAGGCCTGTTCGGCAACGACCGCCAGCGTTTATCGGCATAGTCGAAGGCGTACCTAATAGGTCGTCTCTGGAATTTGGGATCAATTCGCGCCCCGACACATCGGCCGAAGTGCTCCCCCGTACGCCATGCACGTGGGTCACGGATTCCGCGATCCACGACGGGTCAAAGCAAGTTGCATGGTCTGTCGAGCAAATCTGGTTCGATCGAGGGAACCATTAACTTTTGGAAACGTCGACAGTCCGAGGCCGTCGAGGAGCGGTCGATTCGAGAGAAGTCGCTCACGCCATGCCCTTGCAGCCGGTCGACGTATCCCCTCGCGACGAAGGTCACTTCTTCAGCTTCGCGATGAGATCAGAGACACGCTTGGTTCGGTGTCATGTCCAGCAGGGCGCCTTGGACTCAATCGAGAAGACCGCGAGCGGCAATGCCAAGGATCGCATGGACCGCTTTCGAAGGCACCGTTCCGCGTTCGAAGCGGTGGCCAGCGACCTGTTCGACGCCGGTCTTCCCATACGCATCACGGCCGATCACATGGCTTGGCTCAGAACCTATGCTCGCTGCACCAGCGTGGCGGACAGAAAGCACACCGGATAACGGTGTGGCACTCTGTGCTGGCGCTGGGCGCGTTGAGAGCCCTTTGCCACGTCTTTGCCGCCGCGAGGGTGCTGCCGGCGACCTCGTCGTCTGACATCCCTCCGCGACCACCTTCGAGATTGTCAGGTCTGAACACGTCCGGGTAGCCGTCGAGAAGTTGATTGGCGTCGAACCTCTGTCGCTGGCTCAGAACGACGTTGACGAGCGACAGCAACTGTAGGCTCGTGTCGGAACCGCGACCGCCATGGCGTCCCGAATATCCGTGATCAGGACGTCTGGGCCTTGACGGGGATGCCGGCTCCAGGGTCGATCGACTTGCCGGTCATGCGGTGAAGCGTTGGGTCGCGCAGGACATGGTGGTGAAAGAGCGCCGCCGCGGCATGGGCAAAGGCGAGGACCACGATGCTCGTACCGGCCCAGTAATGGACGACACCCAGAACATGGCTCGCGCCAGCGGGGAAGCCGAAGGGCGACGCGATCAGCAGGCCGAAGAAGCTGAGTTCCTCACCCTGGGCCCATCGAAAGGTCCAGCCCGTCAGGGCTTGAGCGACGAGAAGGCCGTAGAGGAGAAGGTGGGCGCTGCGGCTCGCCAAGGCTTGCAGGCCACCGCCATGGGGCAGTGCCGTGCTCCTGGATGAAAGCCGCCAGGCGATGCGCCCGAGCAGGACGGCCGTGAGCGCAATGCCGAGCGACATGTGAAGCACGATGGCGAAGTGGCGCGCGGTGCCTTTCGGCATCTGCTCCCAGGCGAGGTAAAGTCCGTATTGCAGGACGACAAGCACCGCAGTCGCCCAATGGAAGGCGCGCGTGAGGCGGTCGTGAGGTTCGGCATGGGCGAGCGGTAGGGCAACGCGCGACGTCATGGAGGTTTCCCGGGAAGGACTGGATCGAAATCGGCTCACCCGCGGTCGTCGCTCGCGTTGGCGAAGCGATTTTCCAAGGTGCTGGCCATGGCTTGCAGGTCGGCACTGGCCGCATGTCCGATCAGCATGAAGCGGTGGCGGCCCTGCGCCCAATAGACAACGTTCATGCTCCGGCGCCGCTCGGTCTTTTGCGCGTCATCACCCAGGCCGGGCGTGATGCAGAAGGCGATGGGGCCGGTCTTGGGGTCGAGATAGGCCAGGAAGACGATCGGACGGCCGTCGTA
Source organism: uncultured Lichenihabitans sp. (assembly GCA_964247575.1). Lineage (GTDB taxonomy): Bacteria > Pseudomonadota > Alphaproteobacteria > Rhizobiales > Beijerinckiaceae > Lichenihabitans. Next base: position 755 of record CAXTVD010000304.1, on the reverse strand, counting down.
GTCGTAGATGTCGGCCCGCTTCAGCGGCAGGGCGGGCACGTCGAGCCGTGCCGGCGTGAGGCGCAGGCCGAGCTTGGCTCCAAGGTCGGCCAGCCGGTCGCTCTGGCCGGCGCCGAGCGTTTCCGCTCCCGCGAGCGTGTCGGGGCGGTAGAGCGCGAGGTAGCGGGCCACCGAGCGCCGCCAATCCGCCGCCGTGTCGCCCGCGTCCAGCCGGTCGGAGATGAGCGTGCCGAGCGGCGTCACGACGAAACGGTCAAGCCCTGCCCCGGCGACGAGCAGGACGGCGGCCGCCGCCATCGCGGCGACGCGGTAGCGGCGCATGAAAGTGATCGGGCGCTCCGGCGCGGCGCCGGCTCCGTCGAGGGCCGCGGTCAACATGGCATCGAGCCGCTCCGCGGGCGCGGCGTCGAGCAGCGGCGCAAAGGCTTCCTGAAACGACCGCCCGCCGTTGGTGAGCAGCTTGGCGCGCTCCGCCAGGCGAGGATCGGCCGAGAGCCGCTGCCCCATGCGGACACTGTCGGCCGGCGACAGTTCCCCGTCGAGATACGCGACGAGGTCGGCATCCCCGGGCTCGGCATCGGGATGGTCCCACGTCATCGCTTTAGCTCCGAAATCCTGTTGGGGGTGTCGCCGGCGCGGCGGCCGAGGGTCTCGCGCGCAGCGGCAAGGCGGCTCATCACGGTTCCGATCGGAATATCCAGCACCTCGGCGGCCTCGCGGTAGGCCAGCCCCTCGACAGAGACGAGGAAGACGGC
>CAXTVD010000303.1:0-4297 GCA_964247575.1 uncultured Lichenihabitans sp. | reverse complement strand
TCAGCAGCACCAGCATCACGTCGATGAACGGCGTCATGTTGATCTCGGCCATGGCCCCGTAGCGCGGGACGCCGCGCCGCCGTCGTCCGCCCTTGTGCCCTGCAGCCGCGACGTTCATGCCCATGGCCGTTGACTCCCTTCAGCCCTGATCAGGCCGCCCGATCACGTTCGCCGCCGACATGCTGGTCGATCTGGCGCGACAGGATCGAGGAGAACTCGTCCGCGAAGGTCTCCATGCGAGCCTGGTGCTTGGCCACGATCCCCTGCAGGTTATTGAAGAAGATCAGCGCCGGAATGGCGGCGAAGAGCCCGATGGCGGTCGCCAGCAGCGCTTCGGCGAGGCCGGGCGCGATGACCGCGAGCGAGGTGTTCTTGGAGGCGGCGATCGACCGGAAGGAGGTCATGATGCCCCACACGGTCCCGAACAGGCCGACGAAGGGGGCGGTCGAGGCGACGGTCGCCAGCACGATCAGGCCGGATTCGAGCCGCTCGACCTCGCGGGCGATCGAGACGTCGAGGACTTTTTCCAGGCGCGCGTGCAGCCCCATGAACGAGGCGCCGACGTTCTGGAAGGATCGTTTCCACTCCCGCATGGCCGCCACGAACAGGGACGCCATGCCGATCGTCTCGCGTTGCGAGGAGGTCGTATAGAGTTCCTCGAGCGACTGGCCGGACCAGAACACCTGCTCGAAACGGTCCATCGCCTTGCGGGTCTTGGAAAACAGCAGGGCCTTGTTGATGATGATGGCCCAGCACCAGACGGACGCCAGAAGAAGCCCAAGCATCACGCACTTGACGACGAGATGCGCGTTCCAGAACATACCGAGGATTGAGATATCGCCCGCGGGGGCCGCAACGTCGGCAGGGTTCATCGGGTCGGAATCCTTGGCGTCATTATCGTTTATCTGGCGGCGGCGGTGTCCTGTCGCTCAAATCGGTCATTTCTGGGGCTTGAGCGGCAGGGCGCCACGAATCGACGTTCGAGAGTAAAGCGCTCCATCGCCTTGACAATTGGTTAACTACGTTCGGCCCGACCTAACGGGGCCGAGAGAAGCTCGACCAGCCCGCCGGGCAGACGCCTTGCGCGACCGCCCGCGACCAACCCGAGCCTGACGCTCGCCTCGACCAGAACCGTCGCGTCGCGTCGCACCCTCTGAAGCATGGTGACCGAGGCGCCGCCCAAGGCGTCGATCCGCGTCTCGATGCTGAGCGCGTCGTCCATCCGGGCGGGCGCATGGAAGGCGATCGTCATGTGCCGCACGGCAAAGGCAGCCGGAGCTTCCCCATCCGCCCGGTAGAGATCGGACTGGGAGAGGCCGCGGGCGCGCAGGAATTCGGTGCGCCCCCGCTCCATGAAGCGCAGATAAGCCGCGTGGTAGACGACGCCGGAGAAGTCGGTGTCCTCGTAGTAGACACGCACGGGAAAGCCATGCGCCCCGATCCAGGCGACGCTCACTCGTCGCCGCCGAGGTCGAACAGGCCGATCTGGCTCGCGACGGGGGCCTGGGAGGGAACCGGCAGGTCCAGGTGCCGGAAGGCATGCGGGGTCAGCATGCGGCCGCGCGGCGTGCGCTGGAGGAAGCCGAGCTGAAGCAGGTAGGGCTCGATGATGTCCTCGATGGCGTCGCGCGGCTCGGACAGCGAGGCGGCGATGGTCTCGATCCCGACCGGGCCGCCGCCGAAGGAAATCGCGATGGCATCGAGATAGCGCCGGTCCATCTGGTCGAGGCCGATGTCGTCGACGTCGAGCAGCTTGAGCGCGCGGTCGGCGATGGCGCGCGTGATGACCGGCTCGTCGTCGACCACGGCGAAATCACGGACGCGCCGCAGCAGTCGGCCCGCGATGCGAGGCGTGCCCCGCGCCCGGCGGGCGATCTCGTTTGCGCCGTCCTCGGCCATGCCGATGCCGAGCACGCGGGCGCCGCGCCCCACGATGCTCTGCAGTTCCGGGACGGTGTAGAAGTTCAGCCGCAGCGGGATGCCGAAGCGGTCGCGCAGGGGCGTCGTCAACAGGCCTGCCCGCGTGGTGGCGCCCACGAGGGTGAACCGGGCAAGGTCGATCTTCACCGAGCGGGCGGCAGGGCCCTGGCCGATGATGAGATCGAGCTGATAATCCTCCATCGCGGGATAGAGGATCTCCTCGACGGCCGGGTTGAGCCGGTGGATCTCGTCGATGAACAGGACGTCCCGCTCTTCGAGGGCGGTCAGCTGGGCGGCAAGGTCGCCCGCCTTGGCGATGACCGGCCCGGAGGTCGAACGGAAGTTGACGCCGAGTTCGCGCGCCACGATCTGGGCCAGCGTCGTCTTGCCCAGGCCGGGGGGACCCACGAAGAGCACGTGGTCGAGCGCCTCCCCTTTCTTCCTGGCGGCCTGAACAAACACTTTGAGATTCTTGCGCAGCGCCTCCTGGCCGGTGAAGTCGGCGAGCACCTGCGGCCGCAGCTTGGCGTCGAGGTCGTCGTCCCTGCGGTCGGGACCCATGAAGCGGGGAGGCTGGTCGGTCACTCACGCGTCCGGGTTGTCGCGATGCGTCGCCGACCGTGCTAAGGCTTTGCCCGCACGCAAACAAGCGAACAGCCCGCGGGCAAAGCCATGAGCCGACTGTCCGAACACTTCGATGACATGGACCTCGACGACTTCGAGGATCTGCTGGCCGACAAGCCGCGGGACGAGAAGTGGGAGCTCATCGGCGGTCGCGTCGTCAAGATGATGGTCGGTGCCCGGTGGGCGCACAATCTGATCATCCAGAACCTGTCCTCCGGGCTGCAGAGGCGCTTGCGCCCCGCCGGATCGTCCTGCCGGACCCTGACCGGATCCTTCCGTCTGAAGGACGCTTCGATCCAGTCCTCCGTGTTGCCCGACGTCATCGTGCACGGCGGACCGCTTGCGCCCGGAGCGACTTCGCTGAGCGATCCGACGGTGCTGGTTGAGGTCGTGTCGGACGGAAGCGTTGGTCGAGACCGGGTCGAGAAATGGCGCGTGTATAAGAACTTGCCGTCGTTGCAACACGACGTTCTTGTCGAGCGGGACAAGCCCCTGCTCGAAGTCTTCGACCGGCGCGGCGAAGCCCGGTTCGAGGGACGGCTCCTGGAGGGCCTCGACGCCGTTCTGGATCTGCCTTCGATCGCGGTCGGCGTCCCGCTCCCCAAGATTTACGAAGACGTCCTGTCCCCCTGACCATGGCCGCTGCATCCCGCGCCTTCGTGATCGGCCATCCGATCGCCCATTCCCGCTCGCCCCTGATCCACGGGTCCTGGCTCCGCGCGCACGCCCTGGAGGGCAGCTACGAGAAGATCGACGTCGCGCCCGCCGATCTCCATGCCTTCGTCGCGGGGCTGCGGGAGGCCGGCTTCGTGGGCGGCAACGTGACCGTCCCCCACAAGACGGCGGTGCTGGCCGAGGTCGATGAGATCGACGAGGCGGCCCGCGCGATCGGCGCGGTGAACACGCTCTGGTTCGAGGGCGACCGGCTCGTCGGCGGCAACACGGATGCCGCTGGTTTCATGGCCAGCCTGGATGCGGAACAGCCGGGCTGGGACCAGGGGGGGCGGACGGCGGTCGTGCTGGGGGCAGGCGGCGCCAGCCGCGCCGTCGTCTATGGCTTGCTCGGGCGTGGATTCCAAATCCTCGTCGTCAACCGGACCGTGGAGACCGCATCGGCGCTCGCGGCGTCCCTCGGCGGGAGCGTCCGGGCCGCCGCCTGGAGCGACCTTCCGGACGTGCTCGGCAGGGCCGACCTGCTGGTCAATACGACCTCGCTCGGCATGGCGGGCAAGCCGCCGCTCGCGCTGGATCTGTCGGCGCTCCGGCCCGGCGCGATGGTTGCCGACATCGTCTATGTCCCGCTCGAAACCGACCTGCTGCGCGAGGCGAAGGCGCGGGGCCACCGCGTGGTCGGCGGCCTCGGCATGCTGTTGCACCAGGCCGTCCCCGGCTTCGCGCACTGGTTTGGTATCACGCCGACGGTCACGCCGGCGCTGCGGGCCGTCGTGGAAGCCGATGTGCGTGCGGCTGGAGGATGACGTCGACGCTGCATGGGGCCGTGCGAGGGTGCAGCGCTGCGGCTGCCGGCTTCAGACCGTCCCCTTGCCCGCGTCCGACCCTCTCCGCGCCTGCCGAGCGCCGAGATAGGTGATGCCGAGGAGAGACAGCGCGATCACGGTGAAGGACACGCCGGTCGTCAGGGTGCCGAGCGCATAGATCTGCGGCGTCGTCACAGTGGTGGTCAGCGCCTTCAGCTCGATTGGCAGCGTGTTGTAGGAGCCGATGGCCTGGCTGGAACGGGCAATCTCATCCC
>CAXTVD010000302.1:0-4308 GCA_964247575.1 uncultured Lichenihabitans sp. | reverse complement strand
CGGAAGGCCGAGCAGGAGACGTAGTCGAGGCCGACCCGTTCGAAGAAGACGATGGAGGCCGGGTCGCCGCCGTGTTCGCCGCAGATGCCCAGCTTGATGTCCGGCCGGGTCTGGCGACCGCGCTCCACGGCCATCTGCACGAGCTGGCCCACCCCTTCCTGGTCGAGGGTCATGAACGGGTCGGCGGGCAGCAGGCCCTTGGCCGTATAGGGGCCGAGGAACGAGGAGGCGTCGTCGCGCGACAGGCCGAGCGCCGTCTGTGTCAGGTCGTTGGTGCCGAAGGAGAAGAAGGCCGCGGTGTGGGCGATGTCGCCCGCCATCAGCGCGGCCCGTGGCAGCTCGATCATCGTGCCGACGGTGTAGGGAATGGCGGTGCCGCTCTCCTGCGCCACGAGTTCGGCCGTTGCCACGATCCGCGCCTTGACGAGGTCGAGCTCCGGCCTGGTCATGACGAGCGGCACCATGCTCTCGGCCGTCACCGGCTGGCCTGTCGCCTTCTGCGCTTCCGCGGCGCCCTCGAAGACGGCGCGCGCCTGCACCTCGGCGACCTCGGGATAGCGCACGGCGAGGCGCACGCCGCGGAAGCCGAGCATCGGGTTGACCTCGTGCAGCTCCAGCGCGCGGGCCCGCAGCTTCTCCACCGGCGCGCCCATGGCCTTGGCCACATCCGCCATCTCGGCGTCGGTCTGGGGCAGGAATTCGTGCAGCGGCGGATCGAGCAGGCGGATGGTGACGGGAAGCCCCGCCATGATGGTGAACAGTTCGGCGAAGTCCTTGCGCTGCATGGGCAGCAGCTTGGCCAGCGCCGCGCGGCGCCCCGCTTCGTCGTCGGCGAGGATCATCTCGCGGACGGCGACGATGCGGCCCGCCTCGAAGAACATATGCTCGGTGCGGCATAACCCGATGCCCTGCGCCCCGAAGCGCCGGGCGGCTTTCGCATCGGCCGGCGTCTCGGCGTTGGCGCGTACGCTCATGCGCCGCGCCCCGTCGGCCCAGTCCATGATGGTCGCGAAATCGCCCGAGAGCTCCGGTTCCCGCATGGCGATGGCACCCCGCAGCACCTGTCCGGTCGAGCCGTCGACCGTGATGATGTCGCCTTTCCTGAGCACGAGGCCCCCGGCCGTCATGATGCCCGCGGCGTAGTCGACCTTGATGGAGCCGGCGCCCGAGATGCAGGGCCGGCCCATGCCGCGCGCCACCACCGCCGCGTGGCTGGTCATCCCGCCGCGGGTGGTCAGCACGCCGGCTGCCGCGTGCATGCCGCCGATGTCCTCCGGCGAGGTCTCCACCCGCACCAGGATGACGGCGTGGCCGGCGCTCTTGCGGGCCTCCGCCTCGTCGCTGTCGAACACCACGGCGCCGACGGCCGCGCCTGGCGAGGCGGGCAGGCCCGTCGCGAACAGGTCGCGGGCGGCGCTGGGGTCGAGGGTCGGGTGCAGCAGCTGGTCCAGCGAGGCCGGATCGATCCGGCGGACGGCCTCGCCGCGCGTGATCAGGCCTTCGGTGGCCATGTCGACCGCGATCTTCAGGGCGGCCTTGGCCGTGCGCTTGCCGCTGCGGGTCTGCAACATCCAGAGCTTCCCGCGTTCGACGGTGAACTCCATGTCCTGCATGTCGCGATAGTGGCGCTCGAGCAGTTGCGTCGTGCGCACGAAGTCGGCGTAGACGGCGGGCAGGGCCCGTTCCATCGAAGGCTTGTCGGAGCCCGCCGCGATCCGGGCGGCCTCGGTGATGTTCTGCGGCGTCCGGATGCCCGCGACCACGTCCTCGCCCTGCGCGTTGATGAGGAACTCGCCATAGAGCGCGTTGGCGCCGCTGGACGGGTCGCGGGTGAAGGCGACCCCCGTGGCGGAGGTCTGGCCCATGTTGCCGAACACCATGGCCTGCACCGTCACGGCCGTGCCCCAGGCCTCCGGAATGTTGTTCAGCCGGCGATAGGTGATCGCGCGGGCGTTCATCCAGGACGAGAACACCGCTCCGATAGCACCCCAGAGCTGTTCGTGCGGGTCCTGCGGGAACGGGTGCCCATGCTCGCTGGCCACCTTCTCCTTGTAGCCCGCCACGACCGCGCGCCAGTCGGCCGCTTCGAGGTCGGTGTCGAGCAGGTAGCCGCGGCGCTCCTTGGTCTCCTCCAGGATGTCCTCGAACAGGTGGTGGTCGAGGCCGAGCACCACATTGGAGTACATCTGGATGAAGCGGCGATAGCTGTCCCAGGCGAAGCGCTCGTCGTCGGCCGAGCGGGCGAGCGCGACGACCGTCCGGTCATTCAGGCCGAGGTTCAGCACGGTATCCATCATGCCCGGCATCGAGGCCCGCGCCCCGGACCGGACCGAGACGAGCAGCGGGTTGTCGTCGTCCCCGAAGGCGCGGCCGGCGATCCGTCCGACATGGCCGAGCGCCGCTTCCACCTCGGGTTTCAGCTCGTCCGGATAGGCCCGTCCGTTGGCGTAAAAGGCGGTGCAGACCGCCGTGGTCACGGTGAAGCCGGGAGGCACGGGAAGGCCGAGATGGGACATCTCGGCCAGGTTGGCGCCCTTGCCGCCGAGCAACTCCTTCAACCCGCCACGGCCCTCGGCTTCACCGTCCCCGAACGTATAGACCCACTTCGTCATCGTCCGCCCCCGGCCACGTGCCCCGTCAACGGCCGTAGCACAAGTCAGGATCGGTGTAAGCCGAGCCGCGTGCCGAAGACGATCCAGGTCACGCCGTAGACCAGCAGGTCGATGCCAAGGAACGTCCCGAGCACCACGATGCTGCTGCTGGGCCAGCTCAGCACGATCAGCAGCCCGAGCAGCGTGGTGAGCAGCCCCGAGGCGATGATGCCGCCGCGCGAGCGCGACCCCTGCATCTTGATCCCGAGCACGATCCGCAGCACGCCCGTCGCGAGCAGGCCGGCCCCGAGCAGCAGCGTGATCACGACGGAAGCGGGGGCGGGCAGGGCGATCGCGAACAGGCCGGCCACGAGATAGATCACCCCGGTGGCTTCCCACAGCAGCAGGCGGCCCCAGGTCCGCGTGCGAAAGCCGAGGACGATCTCGACCACCCCGACCATCACCATGAAGATGCCGATGACCAGGACGGAGGCGAGCGTGGCCACGTCGGTGAGCACCAGCGCGAGCAGACCGAGCAGGGCGCTGAACAGGCCGAAGGCGATGATCCAGCCACGCCTGGCGCGTAACCGCTCCACGCCGGCGCCCAGCGACGGATCCCATCCGCGGACCGGTGGACGTGTCGGAAGATCACTCGGCATGTCCGTGGTACTCCAGCGTCAGAGGTCACCCGTGCCGCTGTCTTTTGGCTACGGGTTTGCACAAAAGCGTGACCTGCAATCATCTATCCGCAGTCAAATGCAAGCTTTCGACTCGGATTGTTGCGTGCTGCACAAGTTTTGTGTAGCCGGAACGGCTGAACCTTCGTCTCAATCCTCGCCGATCGGATGAAAGCATGAACCTTGAGACACCGCTGCTTGATCAAGTCGCCACGCCCGATCTGCTGCGTCAGCTGCCTGAGAACCGGCTCGGACAGATCGCGGACGAGCTGCGGGCGGAGACGATCAGCGCGGTCTCGGTCACCGGCGGCCATCTCGGGGCGGGGCTTGGCGTCGTCGAACTGACCGTGGCGCTGCATTATGTCTTCGACACACCGGCCGACCGCATCATCTGGGATGTCGGCCACCAGGCCTACCCGCACAAGATCCTGACGGGCCGGCGCGACCGCATCCGCACGCTGCGCATGGGCGGCGGCCTGTCCGGCTTCACCAAGCGGAGCGAAAGCGTCTACGACCCGTTCGGGGCGGCGCATTCCTCGACCTCCATTTCGGCCGGTCTCGGCATGGCGGTGGCGCGCGACCTGTCGGGCGGCAAGAACAACGTCATCGCGGTGATCGGCGACGGGTCCATGTCGGCGGGCATGGCTTACGAGGCGATGAACAATGCGGGAGCCATGCATTCGCGGCTCATCGTCATCCTGAACGACAACGACATGTCGATCGCGCCGCCGGTGGGCGCCATGTCGGCCTATCTCGCGCGCCTCGTCTCAGGGGGCACCTACCGGTCCCTGCGCGACTTCGGCAAGCAGCTCGCCAAGATGCTTCCCAAATTCGTCTACGACAAAGCTCGCAAGACCGAGGAGTTCGCCCGGGGGTTCTTCACCGGCGGCACCATGTTCGAGGAACTCGGCTTCTATTACGTGGGGCCGATCGACGGGCACAATCTCGACCACCTGCTGCCCGTCCTCAAGAATGTGCGCGACAGCGATGCCGGGCCCGTGCTGATCCACGTGGTCACGCAGAAGGGCAAGGGCTATGCC
>CAXTVD010000301.1:0-4336 GCA_964247575.1 uncultured Lichenihabitans sp. | reverse complement strand
ACAAGGGCAAGCTCCGCGAATATACGTCGGCGCTCGATGTCCTCGAAAACGTCAACGTGGCCTTCACCGACCTGCTGGGCAGAGTCGAGGCATCGGAGACGCTCAGGGACGAACTGGCTGCCGAATGCGAGAAGCAGGATCAGGCGATCCATCAGCTTCAATATGACGTCGACGCGGCGAAGCGTCGTTCCGATGAGATGGCAAAGCAGAATACCGACCTCGGCGACAAGTTGATGGCCGAGACGCAGCGTGCCTCGAACGGAGAACTCAAGGCATCGCAGGCCGAGAAGGCTCTAGCGGAAGCTCAGCGCCGCATCGATGACCTCGAAGACGTCTGCAAGACGCTGCATGACGGCATCTATGCCATCTTCGGTGCGAATTCGCCGGTGCAAAAGGCGATGACGTCGCTAGGCAAGGACCAGTAAGGCGCTTCGCCCCAACGAGTTAGGGAGCAAGAGGTACCATGGGGGGATCGACAGCGTCCACCGCACAGGACCCGGACTCCCGGCTCTACTCCGCAAAGGCCGAGATCGACGATTTCATGCGTCGATTCCTGACCTACGCCAAGTCCGACAATGCGGCCGCGCGGACGACACCGAAGGTCGTTCTACGCGACGGCATCCTGGAGACCGCCGACCTGAAGGGCGCGCTGGAGAAACTCGACACGCTGTGCTCCCGTCTCGACGTCGAGGCGACCAATGTCATCCAGATCGAAATCCAGAACGAGGCTTTGCGCTCTCTGCACCAGGATCGGATGAGGCGTCATGCCCAGACCCTGAAGGAGCTCGCGGATCTTCGTTTCGCGCTCGAGAGCCGCTGCAGAGACTTGGAGGCTCGACTCCGCGCCGCTACGGCGAGCAGATTCGGCCGATGTCTCGGCGACGCGAAATTGACCCGGATGATCGAGCGCGAGGAGCGCATCTCGCTCCGCCGCAGAGCCAGGCGGCCCGTGCGAAAGCCGTGCCCAAGCCTCGACGTCAAGGCAGGCGAACAGGGCATGGAACGTCCGCCGTCTGCCGTGTGAAGGCGCTCAGCGTCACGTAGGAACGCTTCAGCCCAGTCATGGACTGTTCGGGACGGCGAGACGTGTCCGAAACTCAGGAGTGAGCCGGCTCCGGCGCCGGGTCGATCACCGAGCGGTAGAGGCTCATCCCATCGACATGCCGATGATCTTGGGCGACCGGCCTCGCGGGTGGTGAAACTTCGCAGCCTTCCGTCTGCTTGCCGATCTCCCGCTCGGCCTGCCGCCAATGCGCGTCCTGATAGCCGTCCGCATACCCACTCTCGATCCAGAGCTGATAGGCGCGTGCCCGGATGGCGCTCTCCTTGCTGTGGCTGATCATCATCGTCCTCCCAAATCGCTCGGCATCGAGAGGCACCAAGCTTCTTCCGACGACGCCGATGAACCCTGACGGGTTCCGTCGGGGCCCCAGTCCAGTTTGTCGCCATTGCCCCAAGGGCTCTGGTCTTGGGCTTCGGGTCATGCGGAGGCGTTCAGGCGAACGGCAACGGCCCCGGGAAGGAGCCGACCGGCACGACATGCGTGACGAAACCGGTCGCAGCGGTCCAGCGATGCAGGAGGAAGGCGGGCGGTTCGAGAAAGGAGGCGGGCGCGGCATCGGGCCTGATCGTCAGGGCGATACTCGTCGCCGTGCTGGGGGCGGTGCAGAGCAGCGTCCCCGCGAAGCGCAATGTCATAAAGCGATGCACGTGACCGCAGAGCACTCGTTCCACCGCCGGATAGCGACTGAGGACGGAGGCCAGGCGGTGGCCCTCCCGGCAGAGATAATCGTCGAGATAGGGAACGCCCGTCGAAAAGGGCGGCTGATGCATCATCACCACCGTCGGCCGTGCGGGATCCCGGCCGAGCGCCGCATCGAGCCACTCCGCTGCAGCGTCATCCAGAATGCCGTGATGTTCTCCCGGCACCGTGACATCGAGTCCGATGATCCGGACCGGCCCGAGATCGTCCCGCAGGAAGTGCAACGGTCCGATCGCCGGGAGATGCGGATGGTCGGAGAAGCAGCGGCGAAACGCCTCCCGTTCGTCGTGGTTGCCCGGCAGCACGAGCAGCGGCGGCCCGACCTCGGCCAACATCTCTCGGGCGGTCGCATAGTCGGCGTCGCCACCCTCGTCGACGACATCGCCCGTGAGCAGGACGAGATCCGGCCGAGGGTCGAGTGCCGCGAGGGTCCGCAGCGCAGCCGCGAACAGGGCATTGGAGTCGACGAAGCCTTTGTAGAGCCGTCCCCGCGGCGTGACATGCGGATCCGAGATCTGGGCGATGATCATGATGTGGAAGAGTAGAGCCTTCGCGGTTGGCGGCCAATCCATTTGTCACGATGTCGCGACACGAGGCCTGTCGGAATCATTCTCGAATGAGCCTGTGGATAACCTGTGGATGATCATTGAACAGAACAGGAACAGAATTAAGTTATCCACAACGTAACGGACGAGGGCGCCATGGCCACGCTGAGGGACTTCGAGGAGGCGCTGCGGGAGCAGGGCATGTCGATGGCTTTGTCGATTCTCCAGAGCCTGAAGGACCGCGACCGGGCGAAGCGGTCGACCGTCGCGCCGGCACGGCGCCTCACCGGTCAGAAGATGACGCCGGAGCTCGCTCGCTGGATCCTCGAGCTTCACGGCACGACGGGCATGACCCAGCAGGAGATTGCCTTTAAAGTCGGGGTCAACCAGGGCCGCGTGAACGAGGTGATCAAGCGCGGGAAGTGGCTCAACGATGACCCGACATCGCCCGAGGCCAAGGCGCGCGACAAGGCGAAGGCCCGCATCGCCGCCGGGCCCGCCTCGACCGCGGCGGCGCGCAAGTCGCGTCCCCGGGTTGTCGTCGCCACGGACAAAACCCTTCCTTTGCGGAAGCCCGTCGGCGCCTCTGCAGCACGCGACATGCAACTCACCTTCCTCTGAGACGGGATCGCTGTATGGCGGGGCCTGTGGATAAGTCACCCCGACATCCAAGGTGCAGCGCAGCGAAGCCCTTGCTATCTGCGGAAATTCTCGTAACTTGTAGTCATCGTCAATCAACGGAAGGAGGTGATCTAGTGTCTCATTGTTTCACGCTGTGTGGGGCTCTGGTCTTCTCTTCGGTGAAGGCCGCGTAACAGTCTGGGGCCGCACACCGGCTGACAATGCCTTCAGCTCTTGGAGCCTGATTTGAGCCGCGGCGCCCGTGAGGGTCCCGCGGCTTTTCTGTGTGACGACCTTCGACCTGCTGCCGAGATCCCGCCTTCGTACTGGCAGGACAGACCCGCTCCTGTTCGGGCTCTTCCATGAGTCCCGCGCCTGGGCGGCATCGTCCGCCGTCATCATGCCCTGAGCGGATAGGCGCTGACGCTCCGGCTCGAACAATCTCATGATCTGTAGCGCGAGGTCGGTGAACGCGTCGATCGGGGCTGGCCGGGCGACGATATAGCCCTGGATCTGGTCGCATCCGAACGACTGGAGCGTTTTGAACTGCGCCAGTGTCCCAGTGCGTCGCCATTCTCACCGCGCTTCTTCACGAACATCTACCGATCTCGACCGTGTCGAAGGGAAGAACTGCAGATTGCTGAGGCTTGCGTAACCAGTGCCGACGTCGTCGAGAGCGACACGGACTCCGAGATCTTTCAACGGGTGCAGGATCGCGACGACCTTGGGCGTGTCCTCGATCAGGATACTTTCGGTCACCTCCACCACGGCACGGGCCGGCGCGAGGGCGTTGACCTCCATAGCCTGTCCGAGCACGGCACAGACGTTGGTCTGGCGGAACTGCCGCGCATACGTTGAGCGAAATACGCCAGGGCTGTCGCCAGACGGCCGCTTCGCGGCAGGCCGTGTCGATGACCCATCGCCCGAGCCCGTCGACGAGGCCGATTCCTCGGCTAGGGGGATGAAGAAGTTGCGCCAGGAACGGGCCGGGGCGGCGGCCCGCGGTGAGCTGGTCCTGCATCACCAGCCGATCGGGAATGGCATTTCTGGTTGCGTTCTCTGGTCCCTGGATCGAGGGCACCATTCGACCGGTTCCCACCGACTAGCGGATCGAAGACGTGGTGCGTCATCCGGATCGGGCCGTGCTGGACCTGGGACAACATCAAAGTCCGCGACGGTGTCTCGAGCGGATGGCTTGTTACCCTGGGCTGCTCGGCCTCTGGCACCTCGCGTTGCACTTTCCGGACATCGTCAGCCGCCTGATGCCCCGGTGCCCTGAAACCCGTCGCACCGCTGCACCATGTTCTCGGCCAGCCCCGCCGGCCCAACAGGGTGACGAGGCTTGTTGCAGGTCTGAGTCTTACTCTGATACACAGCTGACTCGGCGGCTGTTATGCGTTGCGTAGTT
>CAXTVD010000300.1:0-4340 GCA_964247575.1 uncultured Lichenihabitans sp. | reverse complement strand
CGCTGCACTCCATCGACGTCCTGCGCGAGCGTGCCCGAGCGGGGATGCGGGACGGGGCTTGACGCCCCGTCTTACTCAGATGTTGCGCTCGGGGGCTTGCCGCCTCAGCGCTCGTTCTTGGGGTAGTCCGTGTCGAGCGCCGTCTGGCGGCGGCTTTCGACTTCGGTCAGCGTGTCCCTCAGCTTCTTCACCACCGCATCGTGGCCCCATTCGCCGAGGACGAGGTGAAGCGGCGGGTTGGCTTCGGCCACAAGGGCGATCATAGCTTCGCCGGCGCGGATCGGATCGCCGGCCTGAGTACCGCTGATCTTGGACGTGTTGGCCATACGAGCCGCAACGGTTTCGGCATAGGCCGGGATGGTGCTTTTCGTCTGGGTCATGGAGCGTCCGGCCCAGTCGGTCCGGAACGGGCCGGGTTCGACACAGGTGACCTTGACGCCGAGTGGAGCCATCTCCTTCGACAGCGAGTCGGAAAAACCCTCGACGGCGTGTTTGGACGCCGCATAGTAGCCCGACCCCGGGAAGCCGCAGAACCCCGCCACGGAAGCGATGTTGATGACGTGGCCTCGGCCCTGCTCCCGCATGACCGGCAACACGGCCCGCGTCATGGCGAAAAGGCCGAACACATTGGCTTCGAACTGCGCCCGGATCTCTTCCGCGACACCCTCCTCGATCGACGCCAGATAGCCGTAGCCGGCATTGTTCACCAACACGTCGATGCGGCCGAACTGCTTCATTGTGGCAGCAAGGCCGGCGTCGATGTCGTCGTCGTCGATGACGTCGAGCGACAGCGCCAAGGCTCGGTCCTCGCGACCCTCTGCGAGGTCACTGACCCGCTCCTTGTCGCGGGCCGTCACGACCGCCCGCCAGCCGCGATCGAGAACCAGCTTGGCGAGTTCCCGGCCGAACCCCGTCGAACAGCCGGTGATAAACCAGACCGGAGTGTCGTTGCTCATATGCGAAATCCTTTAAACATTCGAAATACAGAAAGGTCAGCGGTCGACCATCGCCATCTGGTTTTCGGTGTAGCGTGGTCCGGCGATTGATCCGGGAGGCAGCGCTGCATCAAGCTCGGCCACCTCGGCGGCAGACAGCAAGATCGCCGCCGCGACGACATTCTCTTCGAGATAGGTCCGGCGCTTGGTCCCGGGGATCGGAGCGATGTCGTCGCCCTTGGCAAGCAGCCAAGCCAGGGCGATCTGGCCCGGCTTGACGCCCTTTGCCGAAGCAATGGCTGACACTTTACCGGCTGCCGCGACGTTGCGATCGAAATTCTCGCCCATGTAGCGCGGATCTGTGCGGCGATAGTCACCTTCGGGATAGTCCTCGGCGCGCTTCACCGCACCGGTGAGGAAGCCGCGGCCGAGCGGGCTGAAGGGCGTGAGGCCGATGCCGAGCTCGCGCAGCGCCGGAATGATCTCCGGTTCGAGGTTGCGTTCCCAGAGCGAATATTCGCTCTGCAGGACCGAGATCGGATGGGTCGCATGGGCGCGGCGAATGTTGGCGACGCCTGCTTCGCTGAGGCCGATGAACCGTACCTTTCCGGCCTCGATCAAACGCGACACGGTGCCGATCACCTCCTCGATCGGCACGGCCGGGTCGATGCGATGCTGGTAGAGCAGGTCGATGTGGTCGAGGCCGAGCCGACCCAGAGAGGCATCGACCACCTCTCGGATGTGGTCCGGCCGGCTGTTGACCCCTGCCGGCTTTCCGTTCTCGATCCTGAAGCCGAATTTCGTCGCCACCACGGTCCCGTCGCGCCGACCCTTCAAGGCCTGGCCGAGCAGTATCTCGTTGGTGAACGGGCCATAGACCTCGGCAGTATCGAAATAAGAGACGCCGAGGTCGAGGGCGCGATGGATCGTGCGGATCGACTCGGCATCGTCAGGCGCCCCGTAGGACTGGCTCATCCCCATACAGCCGAGGCCGATAGCCGAGACTTCGAGCCCCTGGCGGCCGAGTTTGCGGGTTGGGAGCATGCGCATGGTCTCGTGACGGTGAGGTGTGTCTGAGGCCAACCCGGGACGCGAGAGGATGGTTGCGCCTCAGTGGGCAGCCGTCACCACCGCCGGCCGTAGTGCGGTCGGCCGATCACCGCTTCCGCAGCGCAACACCATTTCGCAGCCGCCTCCCTGACCTTGCCCGATATCGAGCGCGAAGCCGTGCAGCCGCACGATGGCGGCCACGAGGCTGAGGCCAAGGCCCGTGCCGGGAAGGTGGCGGCTCCGGTCGACGCGATAGAAGCGGCGCATCACCGCCTCGCTCTCCTCGGGCGGGATACCGGGACCCGTGTCCCAGACCTTGACCATCGGCCCGCCCGGGCCTGTCTCGAGCGCCAGCCCGGCCCGGCCGCCGGGAGGCGTATACTTGATGGCATTGTCGACCAGATTGGCGATAGCTTCGAAGACGAGGTCACCGTCGCCGTGCAGCATCGCCGGGCCGCCGCTTCGCGCCAGAGCGAAGTCGATCCCCTTCTCCTCCGCGACGGGCGCGTAAAGCTCCGCCACGTCGGCCACGATGTCGCCGAGGTCGATGCAACGAAAGCCGCTCTGCCGACGCCCCTCTTCAACTTCCGCCAGTCGTAACACGGCCGTTACGGTGGCGAGGAGTTGGTCGACGTCGACCAGCGAATGCGCGAGGACATCGCCCACAGGCGCGTGCCGGGCGTCGGGGTCGAGAGCGCGCGCGAGCCGCGCCCGCAGGCGGGTCAGGGGCGTCCGCAGGTCGTGCGCAATAGCGTCGCCGGCCCCCTTCACCTCCTCGAGCAGCCGCTCCGTCTGGTCCAGCATGCGATTGACCATCTCTGACAAGCGGTCGAATTCATCGTGACGGCGGCCGACCGGCAGCCGGCGGCCGAACTCACCCGCCATGATCAGGCTGCAGGCGCGCCACACGGCATCGACCCGGCGCAGCGTCCCCAGACTGACCAGGGCTCCACCAATGAGCGCCAGCAGAGCGGCCGGCAGCACGGCCAGAGCCATGGCGCGCTGGACGATCGCGTCGATGTCGGCGAGATCGCCGGCGCTGCGTCCGAGAAACAGAGTCGCGCCGTCGGCCAGGGGAATGGCGATGGCCCGCACCGGAACGGCCTCAGCTGCGCCGTGACGGGTCCAATGCACGGTCACGGGCGACAGCCGATCGGCCGGCGGGAGGTTGGGCGGCAGGGCCTCGACATCCCCGGCGATTCGGATCCCATCCGGCCCGAACAGCCCGAAGGCCTTGTTGCTCTGAGGATCGACCGAAAGCGCTTTCTCGAGCCGGATCACCAAGACGCGCCGCGTTTCGGGCTGCAGGGAGCGCGCCTCGAGCAGCAGGCTCGAGTCGAGCCGTGCCGTGAGGTAGCCGACGGTCTGCCAGTAGAAGAACCCGCCCATGGCGACGATGCCGAGCCCCAGGATCGCCGCCGAGGCCAGCGTCCAGCGGAACGCCGTCGTCTCCAGCAGTTTCAACCGGCGCAGCAAAGGCGGTGCCTCGAGCCGCGCGATCGGCGACACCGTCACGCCTCCGGCATGCGGAGCACGAAGCCCGTGCCCCGCACCGTGTGGATGAGCATCGGATCACCCACGCCGTCGATCTTGCGGCGAAGTTTGCCGATGTGGACATCGACGAGGTTCGTCCCTGGATGGAAGCTGTAGCCCCAGACCTGTTCGAACAGCATGGCACGCGTCACAACCTGGCCGGCGTGGCGGACCAGGAATTCCAGCAGCTTGAATTCTCGCGGGTAGAGATCGAGCACGCGCTCCCCGCGCCGGGCCGTGCGGCCGAGCAGGTCGAGCTGGAGGTCTTCGAAGCGGAGAACCGTGCTGTCCCGCTCGGCCGGGCGCCGGGCCAGGACCTCGACGCGGGCGCGAAGCTCGGCGGCGAAGAACGGCTTGGCGAGGTAATCGTCTCCGCCGGCCCGCAACCCGCGGATCCGCTCGTCGACGGAGGACAGCGCGCTCAGGACAAGCACCGGCGTCGTCACGCCGGTCGCTCGCAGCCGGTCGAGTAGCGCCAACCCATCAAGGCCGGGCAGCATGCGGTCGAGCGTCACGACATCGAAGCTCCCCGATTGGGCGCGCGCCAGCCCGGCATTCCCGTCGCGTTCGAGTGCGACCGTGAACCCCGCCGCCGAGAAATCCTCGACGATCTCCGCCGCGGTCTCGCCGTCGTCCTCGATGACCAGCACCCGGATCATGATCGTCCTTCCCTGTCCTCGCCCAGAGCGTCCATCTCGACCAGGACGGAGGCGAGGCGATGGCGGGGCATGATGGCGTTCGCTGCCGCGTCATTCTATATGGTCGCCCGATGATAGGAGATGGCGTGGACGCGGCGAAGCGGAAGGGCGTATACGGCAGCCC
>CAXTVD010000299.1:1490-4351 GCA_964247575.1 uncultured Lichenihabitans sp. | reverse complement strand
CCACAGGCCGATCTGCTGGCGGCCGTCCCCAAGCGCGGCCTTGAAGCGGTTGGTGAGGCTGTCCATCGTGATCGCTCCCTGTGTGCCGCGGCGTTTGCATATTGTGCAGTCATCACGCGCATTGTTCAGCCCGGGGGTCAAAGCCAAAGGCTGGATCGATCGATGCAACATCCGCATCGATGGGACCGGATCAGGTCTGCGGCAACTCCGCGAGGGTCGAGACCAGCCGGGCGATCAGGGGATCGTCCGCATCGCGTCGCCAGGCCAGGAACAGCTCGGACCGGTGCTCGGCCAGGCGCGGGGCGGGCAGCACCAGCGGCCGGAACACGACGCCCTCGAATCGCAGGCGCTCGGCCGCCGCCGGCACCAGGGCGATCCCGAGCGCCGCCCGGACCAGGGCCAGGATCGAATGGATCTGGGTCAGCTGCTGCACGATCCGGGGCTCGATCCCGGCCTCGGCGAGCAGACCGAGGACGAGGTCGTGGAAGTAGCGCGCCTCGTTCGGCGCGTAGGCGATGAATGGCTCGGGGCCGAGATCGCCGGGGGTCAGGTGCTCGCGCGCCGCCAGGGGATTGCCGGCCGGCAGCGCCACCACGAGCGGCTCGGACAGCGCCCGGACGGCGATCAGGTCCGGATGGGTGACCGGCGGCCGCACCAAAGCGGCGTCGATGCGCCCGGCGAGCAAGTCCTCGATCTGGTCCTTGCTGACCATCTCGCGGAGGGACAGCGTGACGTCGGGCAGGGTGCGCCGGAGCGCCGTGACCAGCCGGGGCAGGAAATCGTAGGCCGAGGCCGCCGTGAAGCCGAGCTTCAGCACGCCCGCCCGCCCCGCCGCCACCTGCCGGGTGATGTGGGTCGCGGTCTCGGCCAGGCGCAGGATGCGCTGCGCCTCGGGCAGGAAGCTGCGCCCGGCCGCGGTCAGCCGGACCGAGCGGCTGGTCCGCTCCAGGAGTTGCACGTCGAGGATCCGCTCCAGAACCTGGATCTGCCGCGACAGGGGCGGCTGGGTCATGTTCAGCCGGGCGGCCGCGCGCCCGAAATGCAGCTCCTCCGCCACCGCGGCGAAGCACCGGAGTTGGCTGAAATCGAACATCGATCCTCCCCTGCCTGCGGCGACGCGCAGGGGAGCATAGAACTCCGACAGCCGCCCCGTCCCGGCGGGCGCCCCTGGCTATTCGACGGAGAGGCGGCCCCGATTCCGAGGGATCGGGGCCGGCGCGGAACGAAGGGGGTTCCGAAGGGCCTGCGGTCCTCTGGCGGGGTTCGGGGCACACCGTCAGGACTTCGCCCCTGAGACACCAGGGCTCCGCCCTGGATCCGCAAAAGGTCCGTGACCTTTTGAATCCTTGCCTTGTCAGCTCCGATTCGTTGAGCGCCGGCGCCGCCACGGATCCTTGGGCTTGCGAATCACATAAGTATCCGCTTATGTTTCGGACATGGGCGAGGATGACCTGTTCCGAGCGCTGGCCGATCCGACCCGGCGCGCGATCTTCGAAAAGCTCGCGGCGGGCGGCATGAACGCCAGCGCCTTGCGGGAGGGAATGGGGATCAGCCAACCGGCGATGTCCCAGCACCTCTCGGTTCTTCGCGGCGCGGGACTGGTGCGGGAGGAACGCCGGGGCCGTTTCGTGAACTACGAGGTCGACCCGGAAGGGCTGACCCTGATCGCCCAATGGCTCTCGAAGTATCGCGCCTACTGGCCGACCCGCATCGAAGCTCTCAAGGCCCTGCTGAAGGATATGGACCAATGAGCGAGCCGAAGCCCGATGCGGAGGAACACGGCATCGCCCTCGATTACGAACTCGATGAGCCGCCGCAAAAAGTCTGGCGTGCCCTCAACACGCCCGCGCTTCGGGACGTCTGGCTGCCCGACAGCGCCTTGGCCGACCCCGATGCGATCCCCGTCACCCCGGGCGAAGCGTTGCAGTATCGGCTGCGGGAAAGCACGCCGCCGTTTCTCGAAAGCCTCGTGACGTTCCGGATCGCTCCGAACGGAACCGGTGGAACCCGTCTTCAGATCGTCCACGCGCCGCCTGATTTGCGGTTCGCCCGGCGGGTGCAGGCCGCCACGAACAGCAATCACCCGCCTCTCATGCGGGCCGCCTGACGCAGCAGGCCGATCTTTCCTTGTCCGAGGCATGAGGGGGCGCCCATGCGCGAAGCGATGCACCTCGTTCCGATCGTCGTGGAGCAATCCAGCAAAGGCGAACGGTCTTTCGACATCTATTCCCGGCTGCTGCGGGAACGGATCGTTTTCCTCAACGGCGAGATCAACGATACGGTCTCCGCACTGATCTGTGCGCAGCTGTTGTTTCTCGAAGCCGAAAATCCGAAAAAACCGATCAATCTCTACATCAACTCACCGGGCGGCGTCGTGACGAGCGGCTTGGCGATGTACGATACCATTCGCTACATCCGCGCACCCGTTCATACGCTGTGCATGGGGACGGCCCGATCCATGGGGTCATTCCTGTTGATGGCCGGCGAGCCCGGCGCGCGCGCGGCGCTCCCCAACGCGAGCATCCTCATTCATCAGCCGCTGGGCGGCTTCCAGGGACAAGCCTCGGACATCCTCATCCACGCCGAAGAAACCCGCAAGACCAAGCAGCGTATGACCCGGCTCTACGCCGAGCATTGCGGTCGCAGCTACGAAGAATTCGAGCGGGCGATGGATCGCGATTGTTACCTGACCGCGGAGGAGGCGCTGGAATGGGGCCTGATCGATCGCGTCGTCCAAGTCCGCGATCTGGAGCCGTCCGCCACCGCGCAGGCATAGACCGGTCGTCGCGGATGGCCGCCGCCGCGCATGCGCGCCGGCAGACCGGAGCGTCGGCAGCGCCGCCATCGGGGCGCACCAACGC
>CAXTVD010000299.1:0-1480 GCA_964247575.1 uncultured Lichenihabitans sp. | reverse complement strand
CAGCGGGCGGCCGTGAGCGTGAGGCGCCTCACGGCGTCAGCTGATGGCCGGCATAGTCTATCGTGCCGTCGGCACCCCGGGTCCAGGCATACATCACGTAGTCGAGCCGGGTGATGTCGCCCTTCTTGTCGTAGCCGACCGGGCCGACCACGGTCTCGACGGTCCTGCCCTGGTGCAGCCAGTCGGCGAGCACCTTGCCGTCGCTGGAGCCGGTCTCGGCCATCGCCCTGGCCAGCACCTGCACGGCCGCGTAGGCGTACAGGGTGAAGGCTTCGGGATCGATGTTCCGGGCGTTGAACGCCGCCACCACAGCCTGGGCCTGGGGGTTCTTGCGCGGGTCGGGCGGGAAGGTCATCAGCGTGCCCTCGGCGGCCGGGCCGGCGATCTGCACGAACTCCTTGTCGGTGATCCCGTCGCCGCCCGCCACGATCGCCTTCAGGCCCTGGTCGCGCATCTGGCGCAGGATCAGCCCGGCCTCGGTGTGATAGCCGCCGTAATACAGGACATCGACGCCGGCCGATTTCAGCTTCGAGACCAGGGCCGAATAATCCTTCTCGCCCGGGTTGATGCCCTCGATCAGCACCGGCTTGCCGCCCTTGGCCGTGAGCGTCCTCAGCGTCTCTTCGGCCAGGCCCTTGCCGTAGGGCGACTTGTCGTGGACGAAGGCGACCTTCTTGTCCTTGAAGTGCTCGGCCAGATACGTGCCCGCCACCGCGCCCTGCTGGTCGTCCCGGCCGCAGGTGCGGAAGGTGTTCCACATGCCCCGCTCGGTGAACTTCACGTTGGTTGAGGCCGGGGTGACCTGGATGATGCCGGCGTCGAGATAGACGTCCGAGGCCGGGATCGACACGCCGGAATTGAAGGTGCCGACCACCATCTTCACGCCGGCGCCGGCGAACTTGTTGGCGACCGAGACGCCCTGCTTCGGGTCCGCGGCATCATCGCCGATGACGGCCTCGAAGATCCGGCCGTTGATCCCGCCGGCCTTGTTGAGGTCCTCGATCGCCTGGCTGGCACCGTTCCTGATCTGGGCGCCGAAGGCCGCGTAGGACCCGGTGAGCGGCGCTGCGATGCCGATCTTCACGGGGCCGGCCTTCTCCTGGGCCTGGACCGCCCCCGTCGTCAGCAACCCGACGAGCCCCAGCACGATAGGTTTCCACATGTCTCACCTCGGAGGTAACAGCGGGATTGCGATCCGATCGAGATCGCGGTGACGGGTCCGGCGCCGGGATCCCGGCTTCGCGGAGCCGGGATCCCACAAGGGGCACGGCTCCGAACGGCCGCCCTGCTCGGCTGGCGGCTTGGCGCGCGCATCGCCCCGACGGGCCGGGGCCGGATTTCGGGACGACGATGCTCACTCTGGAACGTCGACACTGCCGCGCCGATCCCGCCCCTCGGTCGGGATCGGCGCGGCCCGGCGGATGGTCGCCGCCGTGCGGTCACACAGGCAGGCTTCGACGAATCGCGGTCGTCGCAGCCC
>CAXTVD010000298.1:0-4353 GCA_964247575.1 uncultured Lichenihabitans sp. | reverse complement strand
GCCTCGCATCGACCTCCATGGAGCAGGGCCGCATTGCCGCCTGCCACGCCTTCGGCATCCCCTTGCCGCCGGCGCCCGAGTTCTTCCCCTACGGCATCTATGCAGTGCCCGAGATCTCCACCGTCGGCCTCAACGAGGACGAGGTCCGCAAGCGCGAGATCCCCTACGAATGCGGAATCGCCCGGTTCCGCGAGACCTCACGCGGCCACATCATGGGACTGGACTCCGGCATGATGAAGATGATCTTCTCGCTCAAGACGCGCCGCCTGCTGGGCGTCCACATCGTCGGCGAGGGGGCGACCGAGCTGATCCATATCGGTCAGGCCGTGCTGAACCTGAAGGGCACGATCGACTACTTCATCGAGAACTCGTTCAACTACCCGACCCTTGCGGAGGCCTACAAGATCGCGGGCCTCGACGCGTGGAACCGCATGGGGGCGCCCCCGTCCGTGGGAACGACCTGAGCCGGTTCAGGCGACCTTCACGCCCTTCCAGAACGCCACGCGCCCCGTGATGGCGGCGGCGGCCGGCTTGGGCTCGGCGTAGAACCAGGCCGCGTCCGGATTGTCCATGCCGTTCACGGACAGGGAATAGTAGCCGGCCGTTCCCTTCCAGGGACAGGTACTCGAGCGGGAGCTTGGCTTGAGAACGGCGGCATCGACCGACGCGATGGGGAAGTAGTGGTTACCTTCGACGACCACCGTATCATCGGATTCGGCAATGATCGCATCGTTCCAAACGGCCTTGACCATACCACCCTCCGGTCGGCCAGCGCCGACGATGTCACCCTGAAGCTTCTCGCAAGGGCACCGTCCACATGGTGATCGCGCCGACCCTGTCCAGGGCTGGCGCAGCGTCTTTTTCAATCGGGAGCGATGGTCGAGGCACAACCATCACGGGGCAGGTTTCTGTCTAAGCTCTGCCGAGCGGGATCGGGGGATGGCTCGAAGCGTCGGCGGATGTCACGAGCTTGGAGCTTCGCGCCTTCCGGTCCGGGTAAGAGATCGGCCGGGCAACAGCCGGACCCGACGACCCAGCCTCGGGCCGGCTTGACGTCGACATCGCTTGCGATGCTGCGCAGGAGCCAAGTCTCGTCGCCGCGGGGCAGCTCGTCGTCCGGCCGGTCCGCGACGGCGTTCTGCCGGATCCGCTCCCAATCTAGGGGTGGTCACCGGTGCGACAGGGTGGCCGACGCCATGGCGACCATCACGTTGTGCAAGGCTACCGGCTGTTCTGGATCTACAAGCAGCAGCCGTTCCGCCCGAGCGGTTCCTCGACGCGGTGGCGGAAACCCGAAGGCGCGCGACACCGCCCTGCGCCGATCCGCCTGCTGCAGCGGCGACGCCCCGAAGCCACGATGGTCCCGTTCGCGAACGACCGCCCCGGGGCTCAGACGGCGACCTCCGCGGCGATCGCGGGGTGCGGATCGTAGCCCTCCACGGCGAAGTCCTCGATCCTGTAATCGTCGATCGTCGCAGGATGACGCAGGAGCCGCAGGCGGGGGAACGGGCGCGGGGTGCGCGAGATCTGCAAGCGAGCTTGTTCGACGTGATTGGTGTAGAGGTGGACGTCACCGCCCATCCAGGTCAGCCGGCCGCATCGCAGGCCCGCTTGTTGCGCGAGCATCGCTTGCAGCGCGGCGGCGCCCACAAAATTGAAGGGCGCCCCCAGCAGCAGGTCGCAGCTCCGCTGAAACAGCAGGCAGGACAGGCAGCCGTCGCTGGTTACGTGGTACTGGTAGAGCAGATGACAGGGCGGCAACGCCATGCCGTCGATCTCCGCCACGTTCCAGCCATGGAACAGCAGCCGTCGGCTCGCGGGCGCCGAGCGAAGCATGTCGACCAGCGACGCAATCTGATCGAAGGTGCGGCCTTCCGGCCCCTGCCAGGACCGCCACTGCTTGCCGTAGACGGGCCCGAGGTCGCCCCATTGGCGGGCAAAGGCCTCGTCGTCGAGAATGCGGCGTTCGAAATCGGCTTGGCTGATCGTCTCGCCGGTGTCCCGCCGGTAGCGCGCGAGCGGCCAGTCGGTCCAGATCGTCACCTTTTCGGCGAGCAGGGAGCGGATGTTGGTCTCCCCTTTGAGGAGCCAAAGCATCTCCTTGATGGCCGTCTTCCAGTAGACCCGCTTGGTCGTCAGGACCGGGAACGAGCCGTCTGCCAGATCGAAGCGAAGCGTCTCGCCGAAGAGCGCCAGGGTGCCGACCCCCGTGCGGTCGAGCCGCCGGTCGCCGCGCTCGAGGATGGCGGCCATGAGGTCGAGGTAGTCCCGCTCGGGCTGCAGGGTCATGGGCGATCGGTCCGGAGGCAAGGGCTGACGGTCGCCCCGCAAACCATGTAACGGGCCGGTCGCGACGAAAAAACCCTTCCCGACGCCATCGGGAAGGGTTTGCACCGTCAAACGAAGCGGGGCGTCAGGCTGCGGCCTTGTTCACCGGGCCCTCGGCGAGCTTGGTCAGCTTCTGGTCGGTCGCCTTTTCTTCCGCAAGAGTCTTCTCGAGGATGCTGGCGCAATCGGGACGGTTGAGCTGCTTGGCCCAGGCGATCAGGGTGCCATAGCGCGCCATCTCGTAATGCTCCACCGCCTGCGCCGCGGCGATCAGGGCGGCGTCGAGAACCTGCTTGTCGGCGACCTCGCCCGCGACCTCCTTGGCTTCCTTGATGATGCCGTCGATCGCAGGGCAGGTGACGCCCTGGGCCTTCACGCCGTAGAGATCGAAAACCTGCTCGATCCGCTGCACGTGCTGCTTGGTCTCCGCCAAGTGAGTTTCGAAGCCCTGGCGCAGTTGCGGGTTGGTCGCTTTCGCGATCATATCCGGAAGAGCCTTCGTGATCTGCTGCTCGGCATAGTAGACGTCCTGCAACTGATGCACGAACAGGTCATTGAGCGTCTTGATGTCTTTTGTAAACAGACCCATGTCGTTCTCCTTCATGGAATGCAGCTGCACGCCTTGAGGGCGTTGCTTTCTACAACAAGCGGGTCATTGGGCTTGTTCCGACAATCACGGTGAATTCAGCGGCATCGGGGACCGATCGCCGTCAGGGTGGCGCGAGGAAGAGCTGGCTGGTGGCGTAGGAGAGCCAGAAGTGCCGGCCGCCCAGAACGTCCAGGCCGAGAATCATGTCGAGGTTCAGCGGGCTTGTTCTGGCGATGGCGAGCAAGGGATCGGGGATCGTCGTGTCGCCCAGGCGAAGCGAGGCGAAGCGGTGCAGCCGCACGCTCACGCGCTGCGCGCCCGTGGCCCCGATGCCGTAGCCGCGACCATCGGCCGGATTGGCGCGGGACGCCTGTCCCAGCCGTTTCATGGCGGGACCGAACAGCACCGACTGTGTCGCGCCCGTGTCGACCAGGGCCGACAGGGGCTGGCCGTCGACGGTGACGGGAGCCGTCTTGAGCTGGTCCTGGAAGAAGCGCTGCAGCGGAATGGCGGCGGTGGCCGTCGGCCAATCGATGAAGCGGCCGGTGCAGCCCGCCACGGCGTAGAGCGCGAGGGTGCCAGCCGCGAGGTCGATATCGAGATCGTAGCGGGAGAGAACGTCCGCCCCCAGGATGCCGTCGGCCTGGGCTGCCGCCGGACGGCCGCGGCGGAAGTCGCCCGCCACCATGGCTACCCCGCTCAGGACCAGCGGGCCGAGTTCGAGCCGGCCGATGCTCAGCATGGGCAGGGGTCGCGTCTTGCCACCGCCGATCCCGACCATGGCGGCGTTGCGCCCGCCGTCGCGCCGGACCTGCAGGCGCTCCGCCACCGAGCCGTCCAGCGCTGAAACGGCCGCTCCGGTATCGACCAGCAGGGTCACCGCCGTGCCGTCGATCCGGGCCGTCGTGAAGACGTGATTGGCCCGCGACACGAGGGGAAGCCGCGCCACGATCTGTTTCTCGCAGGCGGCTTCGGCCCGGCCCGCCAACGCGCCGGAGGCGAACCCCAGCAGCATCGGGATGCCGAGCGCAAAGGCCAAACGGGACAGCCTGTCCGGAAGCCCTCGCCTTGCGGCCACACCGCTCTTCCTTCCCGACCCGGGTTCGCCTATATTCACTGTGCTGTCTCAAAGCGGCTATGGCGATAAACGGTCACCGGAATAAACCATTCGGACCCGGGGGCGGTACCCGGCGCCTCCACCCGAGCCCGTCGCCCTTGTGGCGGGTTCCGGCGGGGGCGAAATAGGATCGACGAGGGTGTAAAGGGTGTTCTTTTGCTCGGCATTGTACCACCGTTATCGGGCTATTCTTATAGTTGCCAATGACAACTATGCTCCGGTGGCCCTCGCCGCGTAATGCGGTGATGGTACTGGGAAACAAGTCCTAGGGGGTAGCACTTCTAGGCGGGGTTCGGAGGCACCTGGCAACAGAAGCCTC
>CAXTVD010000297.1:565-4379 GCA_964247575.1 uncultured Lichenihabitans sp. | reverse complement strand
CATCAGCCTCAAGCCATCCGTCGGCGATGCCGAGCACCAGCTTGCCCCGGAACACGCGCTTGAGTTCGATGCCGTAGATGATCCGCTTGACCGTCGGGAGGACCTGGTCGGTGAACTTGACCTCGCCCACGCCGAGGGCCCGTCCTCGCCCGGGCAGGCCGAGCCAGCCCAGATAGAAGCCGCAGAGCTGCCAGAGTGCGTCCAGGCCGAGACAGCCCGGCATGACGGGGTCGTTCTTGAAGTGGCACCCGAAGAACCAGAGATCCGGTCGGATCTCGAACATCGCGCGGATCAGCCCCTTGCCATAGGCGCCGCCCTCCTCCGCGATCTCGTCGATCCGATCGAACATGAGCATCGGCGGCAACGGCAGCTGCGCATTGCCGGGCCCGAACAGGCGGCCTTCCGCACAGGCGATGAGGTCGTCGAAATCGAAGCTCGACCGCTTCCCGCTCATCAAAACGACCGCCTTCCACCCTCATAGGCTACACGGCCCGGAGAGTGCAGACCCTCCGAACGGGGGTGCCTTAGCACATGGCTTGACGGGCCGGAAGGTTTCTCGTCATGCGTGGGGGCTCCATCCGAGGGTCCCATGAAGCTCCTGCTTGTCGTCGCGGCCGCCCTGATCGACACTGACGACCGCATCCTCATCGCCCAGCGTCCTCCCGGCAAGACGCTGGGCGGCCTGTGGGAGTTTCCCGGTGGCAAGGTCGAGCCGAGCGAGCGGCCTGAAGAGGCACTGATCCGAGAACTGCAGGAGGAGCTGGGCCTTGCGGTCGCCGAGCCCTGCCTCTCCCCGCTCACCTTCGCGAGCCATGCCTACCCCGATTTCCATCTGCTCATGCCGCTATATGTGTGCCGCCGCTGGCAGGGCTTCGCCACGGCCCGCGAGGGCCAGGCGCTCAAATGGGTGCGCGCGGGCGACCTGCGGAGCTATCCCATGCCCCCCGCGGATGCCCCCCTGATCCCGCCGCTGATCGACCTGCTGGGACCGTGAGACCGGACCCGTCCTGCAACGGGCATGGAACCTGGGCTGGGACGTCAGTCCGCCCGCCCCATGGCTCGGACGCGGGTCCACTCGGCCTGCGTGACCGGTTGCACCGAGAGGCGCGAATTGCGGACGAGCACCATGTCCCGCAGCGCCGGCTCGGCCTTGATCGCCTCCAGCGTCACCGGCTCGGGGAACGCCTGCACGGCCCTGAAATCGACCATGCCGAACCGGCCGCTCGCGTCCGAGGGATCGGGATAATAGGGCTTGATCACCTCCACGATGCCGACCACCGCCTTGCCCTGCTGCGAGTGATAGAAGAAGGCCTGCTCACCGACCTTCATCGCCATCAGGTAGCCCTTGGCCGTGTGATTGCGCACGCCGTTCCAGGGCGTGCCACCCTTGCCGGCTTGGAGCTGGTCGTCGAAGGACCAGCTGCCGGGTTCGCTCTTCACCAGCCAGTGCGCCACGCCGTCCTCCCTCACGCCTCCGGCCTGAACGGCCGGTTCAACAACTGCTCAATGGCGCCCGCGATGTCGAGCGTGCCCGACAGGACGCCCGCCACGCTCCGGCAGATCGGCATGTCGACCCCCGCGCGCTCGGCCAGCGCGACGAGGATCTCGGCGGTCCAGACGCCTTCGACCACCGGGCCGTCCGCATCCCGCAGCGCAGACCCGCCGCGGCCGAGCGCCTCGCCGAAGGAGAAGTTGCGCGATTGGGCGGACCCGCAGGTGAGAACGAGGTCCCCAAGCCCCGACAGGCCCGCCAGCGTGTCCGGCCGCGCGCCGAAGGCCCGACCGAAGCGCGACAGTTCGGCGAAGGCCCGCGCGACCAGGGCCGCTCCCGCGCTCGGCCCGAGGCCCCGCCCATGCGCGATGCCGCAGGCGATCGCCAGAACGTTCTTGGCAGCTCCGCCGATCTCGACACCCCGCACGTCGTCGGTGTGATAGAGCCGCAGGGTGGCCGAGCCGAGCGTCGCCCCGAGCGCCGCAGCCTGGGCGAGGGATGTCGCTGCAACCGTCACGGCGGTCGGGCGACCGCGTCCGACATCGGACGCGAAGCTCGGGCCCGACAGGATCGCCGCCGGGTTGTCCGGCCGGCAGGCGGCGGCGACGTCGCTGAGGAAGCAGCCGCTGGTCCGTTCGATCCCCTTGGCACACAGGACCAAGGGGATCCCGGCCGGCAGGCGCAAGCGGGCGTCGGCGAGCACGCTCCGCACCTCCTGGGCGGGAACCGCGACAACGAGGATGTCCGTCCCCGTCACGGCGGCTTCGAGGTCGCTTGTGGCCGTGATGTGAGGCGGCAGCGTAACCCCGGGCAGCGCCGGGACGTTCTGCCGAGCGGCCTCGATGGCGGCGAGCCGTCCGGCCTCGCGACCCCAGAGCCGAATGTCGGGCTGGACGCGCGCGAAGGAGCAGGCGAGCGCCGTTCCCCAGGCCCCCGCTCCCAGGACGGCGACCCGCGTCACGCCTTGCCGTTGAGGCTTCGCTCGGCGGACGCATCGAGGGGCCAGCGCGGGCGCGCCGCCACCGTGAGATCGTCGAACTGGCCGAGGTGAAGCCGCTCGATTCCCGCCCAGGCGATCATGGCGCCGTTATCCGTGCAGAGGGCCGGGGGCGGCACCACGAGCCGCAGCCCGGTCTCGCTCGACAGCCGCGTGAAGGCGCGCCGGACGGCGGCATTGGAGGCGACCCCGCCCGCGACCACGATGGCTGCCGGCCGGCCCGCCACGCCCCGGAAGGCGCGCAGGCCCGCCCGCGTCCGGTCGACCAGGATGTCGACGGCCGCGGCCTGGAACGAGGCGCAGAGGTCGGCGACGTCGGTCGCGGTCAGCGGCTTGATGCGCTCGGCTTCCAAGCGCACGGCCGTCTTCAGCCCGGACAGCGAGAAATCCGGCTGTGGGCGACCCTGCATCGGACGGGGGAACGCAAAGCGCTCGGGATTGCCGCGCTGGGCTTCGACCTCCACGGCCGGGCCACCGGGATAGTCGAGGCCCAGCATCTTGGCGACCTTGTCGAAGGCCTCGCCCAGCGCATCGTCCAGCGTGGTGCCAAGCCGCACGTAGCTTCCGACCCCGATCACGGCCAGCAGCTGCGTGTGCCCGCCGGACACGAGGAGCAGAAGGTAGGGGAAGGCGACGTTCTCCGTCAGCCGAGCCGTCAGAGCGTGGCCCTCGAGGTGGTTGATGGCGAGCAGCGGCTTGCGGGTCACCAGGGCCAGGGCCTTGGCCGTGGTGAGGCCGACCAGCACCCCGCCGATCAGCCCCGGCCCGGCGGCCGCGGCGATGCCGTCGAGATCGCCCAGCCGCATCTCCGCCGCCTTCAGCGCCTGCCCGATGAGCCCGTCGAGCGCCTCCACATGCGCCCGCGCCGCGATCTCGGGCACAACGCCACCATAGGCCGCATGATCCGCGATCTGGCTCAGGATCTCGTTGGCCAGGATGCGCCCGCCCACCCCGTCCGGGTTGCGCTCCACCACGGCCGCGGCGGTTTCGTCGCAGGTCGTTTCGATCCCGAGAACGCGCATGCTTCCCTTTCGCCCTGAGCGGCCGCAGCTTATAGACGGGCTCGCCCCCACATAACATCGGGCGCCGGAAAGATCATGGTGGGTCAAACCGATCGCTTGAGGCTGGGCACGCGCGGCAGCCCGCTGGCACTGGCCCAGGCGCACGAGGCCCAGCGCCGGCTGGCCGAGACCCTGGGACGACCCCCGTCCGCCATCGAGATCGTGGCCATCCGGACGAGCGGCGACATGATCCAGGATCGGGCGCTGAGCGAGGCAGGCGGCAAGGGCCTGTTCACCAAGGAGCTGGACCGGGCTCTTCTGGAC
>CAXTVD010000297.1:0-555 GCA_964247575.1 uncultured Lichenihabitans sp. | reverse complement strand
TCCACTCGGCCAAAGACCTGCCCACGCATTTTCCGCCCGGCGTCGCGGTCGCGGGCTATCTGCCGCGCGAGGACGTCCGTGACGTCCTCATCGCGGCGCGGGCCGCGACCTTGGCAGACTTGCCGCCGGGCGCGGTGGTCGGCACCGCCTCGCTTCGCCGGCAGGCGCAGGTGCTGCGCCTCCGGCCGGACCTGCAGGTCCGCCTGCTGCGCGGCAATGTCGGCTCGCGGCTACGCCGGGTGGAAGCGGGCGAATACGATGCGACGCTGCTGGCACTCGCCGGGCTCAACCGGCTCGGGCTGGCGAACCACGCGACCACGGTCCTCGAGTTGGACGACTTCCTGCCCGCCGTCGGCCAGGGCGCGATCGCTGTCGCGATCCGCGAGGGGGACGAGGCGACGCGCCGGACCGTTGCCGCCATCCTCGATGTCGCGACCACCGTCGCGCTGGCCTGCGAGCGGGCCTTCCTCACGGTCCTGGACGGTTCGTGCCGGACGCCGATCGCCGGCCACGCGCGGCTCCTCGGCGATGCGGTGACGTTTCGCGGGCTGGTGC
>CAXTVD010000296.1:0-4410 GCA_964247575.1 uncultured Lichenihabitans sp. | reverse complement strand
CCGACATCCAGCGCCTGACCTGGGACAGCTACATGAACAAGCGCCTGCAGCGCTCCGACCCGCTGGCGCATCTCCGGGTCTTCTTCAAGGATATGGCGCATCTGCTGCGCCTCGCCTCTCCGTAAGATCGCCGCGCTGCGAGCCGGGTGTCTCGCGCCGTGCGGATCTTTCTCCAAGGCCATAGTCGGTTCCTTGTAGACGTCCTTCCCAATTCCGGGGAAGGAAAGCGGCCTCGCTTGGCGTGCCGCTACCGAGAGCGAGCACGATTGCCTCTCGAGCAGCGTCCGATGGTCGAAGGCCTCAAGGCACATACTGCTACTGCGAGGCGAGCTTCCGTCCCAGGAACTCTGTGATCTTGTCGGCGATCTCGCGGTGGTGGGTTTCCAGCGCGAAGTGGCCGGCGTCGAGGAGGTGGATTTCGGCGTCGGGGACGTCCCGCCTGTAGGCTTCCGCGCCGGGCGGCAGGAAGAAGGGGTCGTTCTTGCCCCAGACCGCCAGGACGGGCGGACGGTGCCGGCGAAAGTAGGATTGGAAGTCCGGATAGAGCGCCACGTTGGTGCGGTAGCTCAAGATGAGATCGAGCTGGATCTCTTCGGCGTCCGGCCGATGCATGTAGAATGTATCCAGCATAAAGCCGTCGGGCGACACCCGCCCGACGGGTGCGCCATGCTCATACTGGAAGCGGATCGCCTCGTCGGACAGCGATGCGCGCGTCGCCTCGCGGTGCTCCGGCGTGGGCTCCCGCCAATAAGCCTCCCACGGGGCCCAGTCCTTGCTGAACCCTTCCACGTAGGCGTTGCCGTTCTGCGTGATGATGGCCGTGACGCGCTCGGGATGCTTCATCGCCAGGCGAAGGCCTGTCGGCGCACCGTAGTCGAAGATGTAGAGCGCGTAGCGCTGGAGCCCGATCGCGTCGACGAAGCCGCCGATGACCTCGGCCAGCGCGTCGAAACTATAGGTGAAGCTCCCGCGCGGCGGCGCCTTGGTTAGTCCGAAGCCGGGCAGGTCGGGCGCGATCAGCCGGTAGCGATCGGACAGTTCGGGCATCAGGTCACGAAACATGTGGCTCGATGTCGGAAAGCCGTGGAGCAGCAGGATGACCGGAGCGTCGGCCGGGCCGGTCTCCCGATAGAACACCTCCACGTCCCCGACCGCCTGTGTGCGATAGTGAATGTCTGACATCGGATGATCCTCGTTGCGAAGGATGAGGCTGGGTCGCCGGGTCGGGCTTCGGAGATCGACGACGGGGCGGCGCACGCCCGGCTTGACGGTGCCGCCTTTGTATTCGTTTCGTGATGCGCCGGAATGCTTCCGTTCCGGCCGGCTCGATTGCGGATCGTGAAACGATGGACCGGCTCGACGCGATGGCACTGTTCGTCGCTGCAGTGGAGGAGGGCTCCCTCGCGGCGGCCGGAAGGCGTTTTGGCCGATCGCCCGCGGCCGTGACGCGCGCCCTGGCCGTCCTCGAGCAACAGGCCGGCGAGGTGCTGCTCAGGCGCTCCACGCGCAAGCTCAGCCTCACCCCGTCTGGCGATCGGCATCTCGCGATTTGGCGCGATGTGCTGACGCGGCTCGGCGAGGTCTCGCCGGAGAGTTCGGAAGGGCCGTTGCAGGGCGGCCTCGTGCTGACGGCGCCCGAACTCTTCGGACGCTTGAAGGTGATGCCGCTGCTCGAGACCTTTCTGCGCCGACACCCTCTGGTGACGGCTCGCGTCCTCCTGGTGAACCGGGTTGTCGATCTGATCGGCGAAGGCGTGGACCTCGCAATCCGTCTGGCACCGCTGCCCGACTCGACGATGAAGGCGATCAGGATCGGCGAGGTGGGCACGCGCCTCTGTGCGTCGCCGGACTATCTGGCCAGAGCCGGGACGCTGGAGGCCCCTCACGATCTCGATCGCCACGATTGCATCGGGCTGAACGGGGAAGGAGACGGCGAACTCTGGGGATTCAACCAGACGCCAGGGCAAGGCATGCGGGTCAGGTCCGTCCGCGTCCGGACGCGGCTCAGCGTCAACAATGCCGCCGCCGCCATCGAAGCGGCGCTGCGCGGGCAGGGTCTGATCCGTGCGCGCTCCTACCAGGTCGCGGACGACATCTCGGCGGGCCGCCTCGTCCGCCTGCTCCATCGGTTCGAGCCACCACCGACGCCGGCGCATCTGGTGTTCCATCCCGATCGCGCCAAGCGCGGCGTGCTCCGGGCCTTCATCGACCATGCCGTCCCGGCGCTGAGGCGCGAACTCGTCGAGCGGGCCTCCGCGGCTCCCGCGACGCCGGCGGAAACCTTTTTTTAACCCTAAATTCGAGACTGCGGCGGTCTCTCGGTTCACCGACGTTCGTCGATCCGCACGTCAACGCTTTGTCCAGTGCTGCGCCGCCAGACTGCCTCTTCGCCTCGGAGATGGTCCGATCATGCTGGTGCCCGTCGTCGCTTTTCCGGTCTCTGCCGTTCCGGTGATCACTCCGCTTCAGCGGGCCGAGCGTCAGGCCAAGATCGACAAGGACCGAAGGCGCCCCCGCCGCGATCCATCGGACCGCTTCGAGATCGAGGATCCCGCCGAGGCGCCGAGCGGCGATCCGGCAGCGTCACGAAGTTCCGTGTCGGTGCTCTCGGCGCTGCTGGACCTGCCGCGCGGTGGCTGACGAGTTGGCATCCGTGGCGGCTCGCCCGAACGACGACCGAAACTCCGTTCGGGGACGAGCCCAACTCGTTCCGGAACTCACCGTGTCCGACATCGGCCGGAGCCTCGCCTTCTGGCGTGACCTGATCGGCTTCCGCATGCTCTACGACCGGCCGGAGGAGGGCTTCGCCTATCTCGACCTCGGCGGCGCCGAACTCATGCTCGACCAATACAGCTCGCAGACGCGCCATTGGCTCACCCGGCCCTTCGCGACGCCGCTCGGCAATGGCGTCAATCTCCAGGTGACGGTCGGCGACGTCGCCCCGATCCTGGCGCGGCTCGCCGCTGCCGGCTGGCCCTTGTTCATGCCGGTCGAGGACAAGTGGTACCGTGTCGCCGCGGAGGAGACTGGACAGCGCCAGTTCATCGTGGCGGATCCCGACGGCTATCTGCTGCGCTTGGCGCAGAACCTGGGTGACCATCCGGTGGGCTGAGCGCCGGGCGCGGAGACACGTCGGACGCGCTATGGCCCGATATAGGCCGCAAGCTCGTCGGGCGTTCCCAACGGGAAGGCCGTCCTAAGATGGTCGAGGAAGGCGGACACCCGAGCGCTCAGCAGCCGTCGCGACGGATAGAGCGCCCAGAGTGCGATGGCCGACCCGTGAAAATTGCCCCAATGGACCAGGGTCCCGGCCGCCATTTCGTGCCTCCCCAGGGAGATCGGGAGACGCCCGGCTCCGACGCCGGCCCGGACGGCATCGCGAACCATGACGAGCGACGAGAGGCGAAGGACCGGATCGATTGTGATGCAACATCGACCGGTCGGCGCGACGATGTCCCAGGCGGCGACGCCACCATCGGCACCTCGGACGACGACCGGAACCGCGAGAGGCGGCGCGGGACGGGCCAGGCGCGGGCTCGCCACGACGACCAACCGATCGCGCAGGATGATCCGCCCCACGAGATTGTCGTCCGGATCCGGATTGACCCGAATCACCAGATCGTAGCCCTCCTCGACCATGTCGACGGCGCGATCATCCGTCGTGATCTCGAGCCGAACCTCCGGATAGGACAGCGCAAATTCGGCCGCCAGTTGTCCCATCGCGGTCTGAGAGAAGAGCAAGGGCGCGCTGATGCGCAGCCTGCCGCGCGGTCTCTCCGCACCCGAGGCGATGGAAGCCACGGTCTCGTCGAGTTCGGTCAGCAGGGCCGCGGTTCGCTCGAAGAGCGCCCGCCCTTCCTCGGTGAGCATCATCGTGCGAGCGCCGCGCTCGAAGAGACGCAGGGCGAGGCTGGCCTCGAGATCCCAGACCCGGCGCGACAGGGTCGCCTTTGGTCGCCCGGTCGCCCGTGCGGCGCGTCCGAACCCGCCGTGCCGGGCGACAAGGTTGAAGTCTGCGAGGGCGAGAAGATCCATGCGTTCCACCGGCGAGACGGTCTGTCCAAGGATAACGTCTATCACTCCGAATGTGGGTCGATCATTTCAGGGGTGTCCTACCAACCGGAGTGATCCTCATGACCATCCTTGTTACCGGCGCGACCGGCACCGTCGGCCGCCACGTTGTCGAACACCTCGTCGGGCGCGGCGCGGATGTCCGCGCCTTCGTTCGTGACCCTGCCAAGGCCAAGGTCCCGGCGGGCGTCGCCGTGGCCCAGGGAGACCTGCTCGATGTCGATGCGCTCAGAAGCGCCTTCTCGGGCGTGTCCACGCTCTTCCTGCTGAACGCCGTGTCGGCTGACGAAGTCACCCAGGCGCTGATCGCCCTCAACCTCGCTCGTGAGGCCGGCATCG
>CAXTVD010000295.1:0-4488 GCA_964247575.1 uncultured Lichenihabitans sp. | reverse complement strand
GCCGGTTCTCCGCCATGTCGCGGATGAAGGAGCGGTCGATCTTGATCTTGTCGAACGGGAAGCGGTTCAGATAAGCGAGGCTCGAATAGCCGGTGCCGAAATCGTCGAGCGCGATCGCCACCCCCAAGGCACGAAGCCGGTGCAGCATGGCGAGGTTCTGTGTGCTGTCGTCGAGGAAGACCGATTCGGTGATCTCGAGCTCGAGTCGCTTAGCGTCGAGCCCGGCCTCTGCCAGCGCGGCCGCGACCGTATCGGCGAGGTCGGCGCGTCGGAACTGCACGGCCGACAGGTTGACGGCGACCCGGCAGTCCGCCGGCCAACGCGCGGCTTCGGCGCAGGCCCGACGCAGCACCCATTCCCCGAGCGCGTCGATGACGCCGATCTCCTCGGCGACGGGGATGAATTCGGCCGGCGAGACGGCGCCTCGCTCGGGGTGGAACCAGCGCAGCAGGGCCTCGAAGCCCAGGATCGCCAAGGATTCGGCGGCGACGATCGGCTGGTAGTAGAGCTCGAACTCGCCCCGGCCGAGCGCCTGCCGCAGGTCGGCTTCGAGGCTGCGGCGCGCCTGGAGCGCCTCGTCCATTCCAGCCTCGAAATAATGCAGAGTGCCGCGCCCGGCCGCTTTGGAGCGATACAGGGCGATATCGGCATTGTGGAGCAGGATATCGGGGTCCGAGCCGTCGCCTGGGGCGAGCGATAGGCCGATGCTGGCCCCGATCACGGCCTGATGCCCCTCGATGAGGTAGGGTGCCGCGATCCGGGCGATGAGCCGTTCCGCCAAGGCTCCGGCCTCGGCCGGCGTCGAGAGACCTGTCGCGATGATGGCGAATTCGTCGCCGCCGAGCCGAGCCGCCACGCCGGAGGGGCCGATGACGGCGGCGATCCGCTCGCCGGCCATCCGCAGCACGCGGTCGCCGGCGCCGTGGCCCAGCGTGTCGTTGACCTGCTTGAAGTGGTCGAGGTCGATGCAGAGCACGGCCAGCAGCTCGCCCCGGTCGCGGCCGATCGCGAGACTGTCGGCGAGCCTGGTCCGGAAAAGGCTGCGATTGCACAGCCCCGTGAGATCGTCGTGATGCGCCAGATAGGCGACCTGCGCTTGCGCCCGGCGCTGCGCCGTGACGTCGTGGATCGACGCAAGGACGCAATCGTCGCCTTCGAAGGCGAGATGGTTGGCGTAGATCTCGACGTCGAGCGGGCCTCTCGCTCCCGCCGACAGTTTCCAGGATCGCGGCGCCTCTTGGCTATAGGCAGGATCCCGCGACGCCGCCATGAGGGCTGCGCGGTCCACGGTCTCGAACAGATCGAGCCAGCTTTCGTCGAGAAGATCTTCTGCCGATCGCCCGCAGAGCCGCGTCATGGCGTTGTTGATGCTGCGCACGCGCAGGGTCCGGCGCTGGTAGACCAGCAAGGGCATCGGATTGTTCTCGAAGAGCAGGCGGACCGAATCCTCGCGCCCCTTCATCTCCGTCACATCCGTCAGCGCGACGCCAAGCAGGTCACCGACGGGCGCCACTGAAATGCGCAGATGGACGGCGGGAACATCGGCACGACGAATGGCAAACTCGAAGACATGCGGTTCCTGGCGCGCCATGGCGCGCGTCAGTTCCGCCAGCAGCCCATTGCTTCCCGAGGAGGGAACCAGATCCGACAGCAGCTTCCAGCAGATCGCGTCTTCGGGCCGGCCGAAGAAGTCGGCTGCGGTGCCGTTGAGGCTGACGATCTGGAAATCGGGCGAGCCATCCGGCGCGATGGTCGCCGCCAGGGCCACGAGCCCGTCGCCCGTGGAGCGATACATGGCGGCCAGCAAATCCTGGGCGATCGGCCGTTGCCGCAGATAGACCAGGACCAAATCGCCGCCCCACCGGTTCCTCAGCGGCATGGCCAGGACATCGCAGGTGGCCACGGCACCGTCGACGACGCAGCGGGCCAGTCCCTCGGCAGGTGTACGCTGCGCAATGGCGCGCCGCAGGCAGTCGAGAAGACCGATGCGATAGCCTGGCGCCAGCGCGTCGCAGGCCATATTCATCATCTCATGGCCGATTTGACGCTCGAACTCCGGCCCGGCGCGGAGAAAGCGGAACTGGCCGGGGCCGTCCTCATGGGCAATCCCGAGCCGGTCCGCCACGGCACCAAGGCTGCCGAGTGCGACATCTTCGTAGAAGGGAATATCCTCGCCGATCCGGGACGACATCCAGCGCAGAACAAGCTTGTCGAGGTCGACGCAACGTTGCTCGACGTTGTTGGAAACCGATGATGGCGGTTCGACGTCTGTACGCGGCACAGGTAGGCCTTATGAAGCTGCAGGAGGGCTGGTGCCCGTTCCGCTCGGGGCGTCGGGCAAGTTGGCCAGCCAGGACCAATTCGCCACCACAAAGAGCCGGTCTGGCTCAATCCGGCTCCAGCTTTAGCTAAGCGTTCCGTAACGTCAGCCTAAGACCGACGTCATAAAAGCGTGACACCGCAAGGCCTTGATCTCTTCATGCCCGTCAGTGCGGTTCAGCCCTGGACCGATTTGGTCTATGTCGCCCCGACCAGCGATATCCGTCCGGAGACTGCCCATGAGCCACATCCATTCCGAGGCGCCAGCCGCCCCGCGCGGTCCCGTGTCCCTGATTGGCGCTCCGGTCCAGGCGGGTACCCAGCAGGCCGGTTGCCTTATGGGTCCGGCGGCGCTCAGGACAGCCGGGATCGCGACGACGCTCATCGATCTCGGCTGCCGCGTCCTCGACCATGGCGACGTCGTTCCCGCGCTGGCCAGCGCCGACCCGGTCGACAGCGTGCCGTCGCTGCGCCGCCTCGGCGAAGTGACGGCCTGGACGCGCGCGATCGGCGACCGGGTCCATGCGGCTCTCGCGGCGGGCGAAATCCCCGTCGTGCTCGGCGGCGATCACAGCTTGTCGATGGGGTCGGTCGACGGCGTGGCGCGCCATTGCCGGCAGCAGAATCGTCCGCTGTTCGTGCTGTGGCTCGACGCCCATGCGGATTTCAACACGCCCGATACGTCGCCTTCGGGCAACATGCACGGCATGCCGCTGGCGGCGCTCTGCGGTGAACCGGGGCTCGAAGGCGTCTTCGCCGACAGCCTGACGGAGCCGAGGCTGTCGCCCGACCACGTTCACCTCTTCGGCATCCGCTCAGTCGATCGCGGTGAGCGCGCCCTGTTGAAGGCCCGCGGCGTCGATGTCGTCGACATGCGCCATATCGACGAATGGGGGGTGGCGGTGCCGTTGCGTCGAGTCCTCGAGCGGGTGGCTGCAGCAGGGGGCTTTCTTCACGTCAGCCTCGATGTCGACTTTCTCGACCCTTCGCTGGCGCCAGGCGTCGGCACCACGGTGCCGGGTGGCGCAACCTACCGGGAAGCGCATCTCATCATGGAGATGATCCACGATTCAGGGCTGATGGGCTCGCTCGACGTAGTGGAACTCAACCCCTTCCTCGACGATCGCGGGCGCAGCGCCCTGATGCTGGTGGACCTCGTCGCCAGCCTGTTCGGCCGTCAGGTCATGGACCGCGCCACCGCAGCGGGCCCGGTGTTCTGAACACCAGGGGAACAGCGACGTGTCTTTGGCGCTTATGCATACAATCTTACCCGGGAGCTTCCTATGAAAGCCATTCGTCTCCGCTCGCCCGGCGGTCTCGCCAATCTGCAGTCGGTCGATATCGAACCGGCCCGTGATCCCGCTGTCGGCGAGATCCGCGTCCGCATCCATGCGTCCTCGCTGAACTACCATGACTACAGCGTGTCGAGCCGCCCGGCCTGGCAGGCCGACGGGCGTATTCCGATGTCGGACGGCGCGGGCGTCGTCGAGGCGGTCGGCACCGGCGTGACGGAGTTCAAGGTCGGCGACAATGTCGTGTCCTGCTTTTTCCCGACCTGGGAGGATGGCCCCGCCACGATCTCCGACTTCAAGACCGTGCCCGGTGACGGGGTGGACGGTTTCGCCCGCGAAGCCTTCACGGGTCCGGTGTCCTGTTTCACCCTGGCCCCGAAGGGCTATTCGCACGCCGAAGCCGCGACCCTCACCACCGCCGGCCTGACGGCGTGGCGGGCGCTCGTCGTCAATGGCGGTCTCAAGGCCGGTGATACCGTGCTGGTGCTCGGCACCGGCGGCGTCTCGGTCTTCGCGCTCCAGTTCGCCAAGGCCATGGGCGCCACCGTCGTGGCGACATCGTCGTCGGACGAGAAGCTCGAGCGCATCCGCTCTCTCGGTGCCGACCATACGATCAATTATCGGCAGCAGCCGGAATGGGGCAATCAGGTCCGCGATTGGACCGGGGGACGCGGTGTCGATCACGTGATCGAGGTCGGTGGCCCCGGCACGCTGCCGCAATCCATCGCGGCGGTGCGAGTCGGCGGGCATATCGCTCTGATCGGCGTGCTGACCGGCTATGCCGGCGACGTGCCGACAGGTCCCTTCATGGTCAAGCAGGCGCGGCTGCAGGGGCTGATCGTCGGCAGCCGGCGCGAGCAGCGCGACATGGTGCGGG
>CAXTVD010000294.1:0-4527 GCA_964247575.1 uncultured Lichenihabitans sp. | reverse complement strand
AGGTCCGGTCCGCCATGTCGGGGTCGGTCATGATGGTGGCGGGGTTGGAATTGACGAGGACGATCCGGTAGCCCTCCTCCCGCAGCGCCTTGCAGGCCTGGGTGCCGGAATAATCGAACTCGCAGGCCTGCCCGATCACGATCGGTCCGGCGCCGATGATCATCACCGTCGCGATATCGGTGCGTTTCGGCATGTCCCCAGACCTCGGTCGTCAGATGTCACGTGGCGCGACACAAGGAAAAGGGCCGCGCGGGCGGCCCTCCAAGACGTCGCAAGGCTCGGCGGCCGTGGCGAAATTCGTGCCGCCCGCCTTGCCTTGCCCGTTCTGCTAACGGAAATTGCCCGGCAAGGGAAGCAACCAGCCCGGGGGGCTTGAGAGCCGGGCGGGCGTGCGCAATGCCCGGCCTTGGTGCACCGGCCGCCTAGGAGGCGCGGGTGGGCGTCGTCGCGGTCTGGACGTCCACCGTCACGGTCTCCGCCTTGCGCGAACAGGTGACCACGCCATCGACGCGGGCCTGGGACGCGCCGTCCGTAAACGTCAGCGTGTCCCTGATCGTCTTGCCCGTTGCGGTCGAGATCGTGATGTCCGGCGTGCCGCCGAGTTCGATGTCGGCGGGTTCGAACCCAAGGCTCCGCAACTTCTCCACCAGGGGGGGCCGGCAGGCGGCAACGAGCTCGTCGCGCCCCAGCATCGCGTAGAAGAAGCGTCGCTTGTTGAGCACGAGGTCGCCGATGAAACCCGCCATCAGAAGGACGAGGAGGAGCGTCGCATAGGCGAGCAGGCGGAAAGCGAGGCGCACGTGTCTTGGGTTCCTCGCTCAGCCGTCCGACCCACCCATCACGTCGCCGCAACGGTCCGATCACGGATCGGAATGGCACCGGCACCCTTTTCGATTGCGGGGTCGCACCGACGAATTTAAGGTCCGGCCGCTCAAAACAAGTCTGTGGACCGTCCGATGGCCTTCATTGCCGATACCCTTTCCCGCGTCAAACCGTCGGCGACGATCGCCATCACGCAGAAAGCGCGAGACCTGAAGGCGCAGGGCCGCGACATCATCAGCCTGTCGGTCGGCGAACCCGATTTCGACACACCCGACAACGTGAAGCAGGCGGCGGTCGCAGCCATCGAGCGCGGCGAGACCAAGTACCCGCCGGTGTCCGGCATCGTCCCCCTGCGCGAGGCGATCGCGCGGAAGTTCAAGCGGGAGAACGGGCTCGACTACAAGCCCGCGCAGACGATCGTCTGCACGGGAGGCAAGCAGGTCCTCTACAACGCGTTCCTCGCCACGATGAACCCGGGCGACGAGGTGGTGATCACTGCGCCCTACTGGGTGAGCTATCCCGACATGGTGCTCCTGACCGGCGGCACGCCCGTCGTCGTGCAGACCACGATGGCCCACGGCTTCAAGCTGCAGGCCGAGGATCTGGAGCGCGCCATC
This sequence comes from uncultured Lichenihabitans sp., assembly GCA_964247575.1. Lineage (GTDB taxonomy): Bacteria > Pseudomonadota > Alphaproteobacteria > Rhizobiales > Beijerinckiaceae > Lichenihabitans. The sequence goes on along the minus strand of CAXTVD010000294.1, from coordinate 3,088 downwards.
ACGCCGCGCACCAAGTGGGTCCTGCTGAACTCGCCGTCGAACCCCTCGGGCGCGGCCTATACCCGCGACGAGCTGAAGGCGCTCACCGACGTGCTGGTCCGCCACCCCGAGGTCTGGGTGCTGACCGACGACATCTACGAGCACCTCACCTATGGCGACTTCGTCTTCACGACCCCGGCCCAGGTCGAGCCCAACCTGATGGACCGCACGCTGACCATGAACGGCGTGTCGAAGTCCTATGCCATGACGGGCTGGCGCATCGGCTACGGCGCGGGTCCGGAGAAACTGATCAAGGCCATGGACATGGTGCAGGGTCAGCAGACCTCCGGCGCCTGCTCCATCGCGCAATGGGCCTCCGTGGAGGCGCTGAACGGCCCGCAGGACTTCATCCCCCAGCGCAAGAAGGCGTTCGAGGAGCGGCGCGACCTCGTCGTGTCCATGCTGAACCAGGCGCGAGGCCTCGAATGCCCCTCGCCCGAGGGCGCCTTCTACGTCTACCCCTCCTGCGCGGCGCTGATCGGCCGCTCAACCCCGGCCGGCAAGCGGATCGACACGGACGAGGATTTCGTGTCGCAGCTGCTCGAAGCAGAAGGCGTCGCGGCCGTGCATGGCTCGGCCTTCGGCACGGGGCCGAACTTCCGCATCTCCTACGCGACATCGAATGCGCTGCTGGAGGACGCCTGCAGCAAGATCCAGCGCTTCACCGCATCGCTTCGCTGACGGCCGGGGAGGCCTTCCCGGCGGGATCCGTTCGCCGCGCTTGACGAGGCGGCTCCAAGCCTCCGCGTCAGGCCGGCGCGGCGGCTCTGCCGGATCCCAGCGCGAACAGCCCGCTGACGATGATGACGGCGACGCCCGCCAGCGTGCTCGCCCCCGGAACGTCTCCCCAGACGGCCCAGCCCATCAGGGCCGCCCAGGCGATCGAGGCATATTGGAAAGGCGCGAGCAGGGAGGCCGGCGCGAGGCTCAACGCCTTGGTGATGGCCATAAAGCACAGCATCGACGCGATCCCGACTGCGAACATGAGCGCGAGATCGGTCCCGTTCGGCGTGGTCCACTCGATCAGCAGGGTCAGGCCGCCGACGACGCCCGTCCCGATGACCTGGTAGGCAGTCAGCGTGAGCCAGTCCGTGCTCCGCAGCTTTCGCGTGACCGTGATCGTCAGCGCGAAGAGGAACGAGCCCGCAAGCGCAAGCAGCGCCGAGGGGGACAAGGCGGCGGCTCCGGGCCGCAGGGCGATGAGGACGCCGACGAAGCCGCAGGCCACCGCCAGCCATCGGGTCGCCCCGACGCGTTCCCCGAGCAGCAGCGCCGACAGCGCGACGATGATCAGCGGCGCGGCCAGATAGAAGGTCATCACGTCGGCAAGCGGCAACGCCCGCGTCGCATAGTAGAAGCTGAAGGTGTCGCCGGCCGAGCAGGCGATTCGCAAGGCGTGCAGCCGGTACTGGCCCTCGACGCGCAGGCTCGTACCGCTCTGCCAGAGGATCACGGCCAGGACACCCGCGGCCCCGACGGAGCGCAGCGCCATCAGCTGGCCCGCGCTGTAATCGGCGATCAGCCACTTTCCCAGGGCGTCGTTCACAGCAAAGAAGAAGATGCCGAGCGAGTAGAGCAGAATGCCCACCCCGACCCCGGCCGCCGGTCGAGCCGTCACCGGCCCGCACCGCAAGATGCCACCGTCCCCGTTCCGACCGACGCTTCAGCCGTCGAGCGTCTCAGCGGGCCGATGTCGTGACATGGTCGATCGGCGTGCCGCTCACATCGTGCAATCCCGCCCAGATCCGGCGCTTGATGGCATAGAGCAGGCCGGCGAACACGATCAGGAACACGACCACGTTGAGCCCGGTGCTCTTGCGCTGGTCGAGCTTGGGTTCCGCCACCCACATGAGGAAGGCGGCCACGTCGTGCGAATACTGCTCGACGGTCTTGGGCGAGCCATCGGTATAGTCGACCTGCCCGTCGCTGAGCGGCTTGGGCATCGAGATCGCGCGTCCGGGGAAGTATTCGTTGTAATACTTGCCGGTCGGCAGCTGGAATCCGGCCGGAACGTCGGCGTAGCCGTTTAGGAGCGCGTGGATGTAATCGACCCCCTGCTCCTGATACTGTCCGAACGGGCCGACCAGGAAGGAATACCAGGGGCCCTGGATGTCGCGAGCCTTGGTCGGCACCGACATGTCAGGTGGCAAAGCACCCCCATTGGCCGCCCGCGCCGCCTGCTCGTTCGGAAACGCTTGCGGGAACGGATCGGACGCCCGGCCGGGCCGGTCGAACATGTCGCCCGAATCATTGGGCCCGTCCTGCACCTTGTAGCTGGCCGCAAGCGCCTTGACCTGCCCGTCCGAAAAGGAGGGCCCGCCCGCCTGGGAGAGATTTCGGAACGACATGAAATGCATCGAGTGGCAGTTCGAGCAGACCTCCCGGTACACCTGGTAGCCGCGCTGCAGCTGGGCCGTGTCGTATTTCCCGAAGGGCCCGGCGAAGGACCAGGACTGCTTGGCGATGGCTGGCGCCTCGGATTCCTGCGCCCGCACCGGAGCGGCGACCGCGAGGAATCCCGCGACCAGCAGGGCGGGATAGGCGACAAGCGTTTTGCGGTTCATCGTGACTTCCGGTTGGGACCGTATCGCGTGAGGGGTCGGCGGGCCTGCCTCAGCCCTTGACGGATGGACTTGAGGCTGTCCGGGCCGCCATGACGACCGCGGAGGCGCCGCGTGGACTGAGCACCGCATCCGTGATCGAGGCCGGCATCTTGCGCGGGGTCTCGAAGAAGCCGAGCAGCGGCAGCACGACGAGCAGGTGGATGAAGTACCAGGCCGTCAGCACTTCCGACCAGATCACGACCGCGCCGACCGGCTCCTGCGAGCCGCAATAGCCGAGTCCGGCGACCGTGGCGAACCAGATGAACAGGAACATGCGATAGAGCGGCCGGAAATTGGCCGAACGGACCCTCGACGTATCCAGCCAAGGCAGGAAGGCCAGCAGCAGGATCGCTCCGAACAGGGCGCAGACGCCGCCGAGCTTGGACGGAACGGCGCGCAGCATTGCGTAGTAGGGGAGGAAATACCATTCCGGCACGATATGAGCC
>CAXTVD010000293.1:0-4619 GCA_964247575.1 uncultured Lichenihabitans sp. | reverse complement strand
TCGCGGCCTCGTCGACCTCGTAGAGGGTCAGGTCGTTGCCGCCGGTGATCGAGATCAGGAGCCCGCGGGCGCCCTTCATCGACACCTCGTCGAGGAGCGGGTTGGCGATGGCGGCCTCGGCGGCCATGATCGCGCGCTTGTCGCCGGACGCCTCGCCCGTGCCCATCATCGCCTTGCCCATCTCGCGCATGATCGCGCGGACGTCGGCGAAATCGAGGTTGATGAGCCCTTCCTTGACCATGAGGTCGGTGATGCAGGCGACGCCGGAGTAGAGCACCTGGTCCGCCATCGAGAAGGCGTCGGCGAAGGTGGTCTTCTCGTTGGCGACCCGGAACAGGTTCTGGTTCGGGATGCAGATCAGCGTGTCGACCGCCTTCTGCAGTTCGTTGATGCCCGCATCGGCCACGCGCATGCGACGCTGGCCTTCGAACTGGAACGGCTTGGTGACGACGCCGACGGTGAGGATGCCCATGTCGCGGGCGGTGCGGGCGATGACCGGGGCGGCGCCGGTTCCGGTTCCACCACCCATGCCGGCGGTGACGAAGCACATATGCGCCCCGGCGAGATGATCGCGGATCTCCTCGATCGCCTCCTCGGCCGCGGCGCGACCGACCTCCGGTTGCGAGCCCGCGCCGAGACCCTCGGTCACCTGCAGGCCCATCTGGATGATGCGCTCGGCCTTGGAGCTGGTGAGGGCCTGGGCGTCGGTATTGGCGACGATGAAGTCGACACCGATCAGACCGGACACGATCATGTTGTTGACCGCATTGCCGCCCGCCCCGCCGATGCCGCACACCATGATGCGGGGCTTGAGCTCCCGGAGTTCCGGTCCTTTCAGATTGATCGTCATCGTCTGGCCTCTCGCATGCTGGGGGGCGCTCGCGCCGTGTCCCTTGGATTCGGATTTACCGGTTGGCGCTTGCGCGAGCCCGGATAGCCCGCGCGGGCGGATGCTTTAAAAACTGTCTTTCAGCCAGCGCCCGACGCGCGAGATGTAGCCGTCCGTCCCCGTCGCCTGCAGCGGCGGCGCGACGCGGGGCTCGAAATGCTCGATGCCTGCGAACTGGGGATAGATCAGCAGACCGACGGCGGCGGCGAAAGCGGGGTTCTTGGCCGATTCGGGAAGCCCCTGGATGCCGAGCGGACGCCCGATGCGCACCTGGGGCGAGATGATGCGGCGCGCCGCCTCGGCGACCCCGGTCAACTGCGCCGCGCCGCCCGTCAGCACCAGGCGTCGGCCCGCATGGGCGGCGAAGCCCGCCTCCTTCAGTCGGTCGCGCACGAGTTCGAGGATCTCCTCCACGCGCGGCTTGATGATGCGCACCAGCTGCGACTTGGGCAGATGGGTCGGCTGGTCCGGGTCGTCGCCGACATGGGCGATGGCGACCGTCTCACGCTCGTCGGAAGCCGAGGTCATCGCCGTGCCGTAGAGCGTCTTCAGCCGCTCGGCATCGTGCAGCCGGGCCGTCAGCCCCCGCGCGATATCCATGGTCACGTGGTTGCCGCCGACCGCCACGGCGTCGACATGAGCGAGGTGGCCGCCGGCGAACACGCCGGTGGAGGTCGTGCCGCCGCCCATGTCGATGAGGGCGACGCCGAGCTCGGCCTCGTCGTCGACGAGGGACGAAAGCCCCGCCGCGTAGGGCGTCGCCACCATCGCCTCGACGGTGAGGTGGCAGCGTTCCACCGCGAGCATGAGGTTGCGCGCGGCGGCGGCGTCGCAGCCGATCACGTGCATGTCGGCCCCGAGTTCGTCGCCGATCATGCCCTTCGGGTCGCGGATGCCGCGCGTCTGGTCGAGCGCGAAACCGGTGGGCAGCGAATGGAGCACGGCGCGGCCCTGGCGGGCCGTGGTCGTCGTGGAGGCTTCCAGCACGCGATGGACATCGTAGTCCGACACCGCCTTGCCGCCGATCGTGACCTTGGCGCTGTAGTGCTGCGAGGACAGCCGGCCCCCGGTCGCCGTCACGATGACGCTGCTGACCTCGACGCCAGCCATCCGCTCGGCCGCGTCGACCGCGAGGCGGATCGCCCGCTCGGCTTCCTCCATGTCCACGACCGCGCCGCCCTTCATGCCGCGCGAACGCTGGTGGCCGATCCCGAGGATGCGGCAGCGGTGGGTGCGGCCGCGCAGCATGTCGGAGGCTTCGGCCGGCACGAGCTTGGCGATGAGGCAGGCGACCTTCGACGTGCCGACATCGAGCACGCAGAGCACCGCACTCTTGCGAGCCGAGAGCGGACGCAGGCGGGGTGGCATCATTCCGGGGTTCCCTTGCCCTTGTTCTTCTTGGCGAGCATCTCGGCGCGGGCCGCGGCCGCATCGTCCGACAGCCGTGCCGTCACGCGGCCCGGGATGCGCAGATCGACGGAGACGACGTCCTTGTCGAGAAGCTTGGATTGCTTGTCGACGAGGACGAGACGGGCGATGGCGTCGGCCGCGCCGCTCTCCGGCAGCGCGATCACGACGCCGTTATCCATCTTCAGCGTCCAGCGCCGCTCGCCGACCAGGATGCCCGCGACCACGCGTGAGCGTAGGTCGCCGGCGGCATCCAGCAGGGCCAGGAACTCGCCAACCCGCGTATTGGCCCCGTCGCCGACGACGAAGGGAAGACCCATGAAGCGGTCGTCGTGCACGTCGTCGATGACGACCCCGTCGCCCGAGACGATCGAGAGCTTGCCGTTGAGCTGCCAGAGCGCGACGGGGTCGCGTTCATCCAGGCTGATGGTCAGCCGGTCGGGAAACAGCTTGGTAACGATCGCGTCCCGCACGAGCGGGATCGCCTTGAGCCTGTCGCGGATATCGGCCGCGTTGAGAAACAGGAGCGAATGGTGCGGGTTGATGCCGGACGCATCGAGGATCTCGCGCGGCCCGAGGACCTTCTGCCCGGTGATGGTGATGGCATCGATGGGGAAGCCGACGGCCTTGGCGGCCAGATCGGCCGGCGCGCCGTTCTCCTTCACGAAGGCGGCATAGTCGCCATTGCGCGTGGCGCCGTAGAGCCCCGTGACGCCGAACAGGGCCAGCACAAGAATGGCGCCGGGGCCGCCGCGCACCGTGCGCCGGCGCCAGAAGCTGGTTCGCGGGACGGGTCGAAGGCGGGGGAGCACCGGCTGGAAGCTGGCCGGCTCGAAGCCGGAGGGAACGCCGGCAAAGCGGGGGCGGGCTAGCGTGAACAGGCTCGAAGCGGTGTCAGTCAGCGATCGAAGGACGCGTCCTCCACCATCCATTGGACAAGCTCACCAAATGACAAGCCGGCGTGGGCCGCAAGCTCGGGGACCAGCGAGGTCTCGGTCATTCCCGGCTGCGTGTTGACCTCCAGGACGACCAGATCACCCGTCCCTCCGGGGCGATCGTCGTAGCGGAAATCGGTCCGGCTCACGCCGCGGCAACCGAGAGCCCGATGGGCTCGCAGCGCGAAGTCTTGGACCTTTTGGTAAACATTCCCTTTAAGATTTGCCGGAAGAATGTGTGTCGAACCGCCATGGGCGTATTTCGCGTCGTAATCGTAGAAGGCGCCGCTGTTGGCGACGATGTCGATCACGTCCAGGGACCGGTCGCCCATGACGGCGCAGGTCAGCTCGCGTCCGGCGATGAAGGTTTCGGCCAGAATGCTCTCGCCGTAGGCCCAGTCCTCCCGCCCGATCTCCTGGGGCGGATGGCTGCGGTTGTCCTGCACGATGATGACGCCCACCGAGGATCCCTCGTTGACCGGCTTCAGGACGTAGGGCGGCGGCAGCGCATGTTCCCGGGCCGCCTCGAAGCGGTTCACCACCCGTCCATGGGCCACCGGCACCCCGGCCGCGGCGAGCACGAGCTTCGCCTTGTCCTTCTGCATGGCGAGGGCGGAGGCCAGCACGCCCGAATGGGTATAGGGGATGCGCAGGATCTCGAGGACGCCCTGCACTGTGCCGTCCTCGCCGACCCGGCCATGCAGGGCGTTGAAGGCGACGTCGGGCCGGAGCGCCGCCAGGCGCGCGGCGATGTCCCGGTCGACGTCGATCGTCGTCACGGTGTAGCCGACCGTCTCGAGCGCCGCCGCGCAGGCCGCGCCCGACCGCAGCGAGACCTCGCGCTCGGCCGACCAGCCGCCCATGAGAACCGCGACATGCTTGGTCATGAGGTCATCCCACTGAGGTGAGGAGATCGGCCCGACCTCCGATCGTCGGGCCTGGGCTGGGTCCAGGCACCCAAGCGTCGCGCCGGCGGCCGGCTGACAGGGCTCGGACAGGCCCGGCCCGGACGGAGCAGGGCGCACCCGGTCATCGCGCGACTCCGATCCGCTTGATCTCCCACTGCAGCTCGATCCCGCTCGAGGCCAGAACCCGCGCGCGGACCTCCTCGCCGAGGTCCTCGATCTGCGCCGATGTGGCACCGCCCCGGTTGATCAGGAAGTTGCAGTGCAGGGGCGACACCTGCGCGTCGCCCCGCACGAGCCCGCGGCAGCCGGCCGCGTCGATGAGCTGCCAGGCCTTGTGGCCGGGCGGGTTCTTGAAGGTCGAGCCGCCGGTCTTCTCGCGGATGGGTTGGGAGGCCTCCCGGGCTGCCGTGATGCGGTCCATCTCGGCCAGGATCGCGGCCGGATGCCCGGGACGTCCCCGGAACGTGGCTTCGGTGAAGA
>CAXTVD010000292.1:0-4638 GCA_964247575.1 uncultured Lichenihabitans sp. | reverse complement strand
GGCGGCAACATGACCCTGCACGATTTCCTGCACAGCTTCGTCGGCGCGCGGATCGCCATCGACTTGATCGGCCTGGCCTGTGCCGGCGGGCTGTTCTCGGTTCCGCTGTTCGCCGCGGTTCAGGCCTGGTCGGGCGAGGACCGACGGGCCCGCGTGGTGGCCGGCGTGGGCGTGCTCAATGCCCTGCTGATGGTGCTGGGCTCGGGCGTGACCGCCGCGCTCCAGTCTCCCCTGTTCAACGTGCCCGACCCGCTTCTCCTGGTTGCTCTGGGAGCGGCCAATCTCGGAGCAGCCTTCTTCTTTCACGCGACGCTGCCGCACGACACATCCGCTCAGGCGGCTGAACCCTTGGCGAGCCATGCGGCCGCCGAATGATCCGCCTGACAGAACCTAAGGAGCCGTTCCGCCGATGCGCGCTGACCAGACCGAGCCCGTCCGCCTCGCCGATTACCGGCCGAGCGACTACCTGATCGACACCGTCGACCTCGACATCGTCCTGCATCCAACGGCCACCCGCGTGACGGCGACGCTGCACCTGCGACCCAACCCGGCCGGGCGCGCGGGTGCCCCGTTGATCCTGGATGGCGACGGCCTCGTCCCCGTCTCCGTCCGGCTCGACAACACCGACCTCGACCTTGCGACGACGCAGACGCTGCTCGATCCCACGGCCAATACGAGGCTGATGGGCCTCTATCGGACGGGCTCGGCCTACTGCACGCAATGCGAGGCGGAGGGTTTCCGCCGGATCACCTACGCGCTCGACCGTCCCGACGTGATGTCGGTCTATACCACCCGCGTGGAGGCGTCGGAGTCCGAAGCGCCCGTGCTGCTCGGCAACGGCAATCCCGGTGCGACGGGCCGGATCGAGGGGACCGGGCGTCATTTCGCCGTCTGGCATGACCCGCACCCCAAGCCGCCCTACCTGTTCGCGTTGGTCGCCGGCAATCTCGGTTCCATCCACGACCGGTTCACGACGAGCGAAGGCCGCGAGGTCGAGCTCGGCATCTATGTCGAACCGGGCAAGGAGCCCTTCGCGAGCTATGCCATGGACGCCCTCAAGCGCTCCATGCGGTGGGACGAGGAGGCTTTCGGGCGCGCCTACGACCTCGACGTCTTCAACATCGTCGCCGTCTCCGACTTCAACATGGGCGCGATGGAGAACAAGGGCCTCAACGTCTTCAACGACAAGTACATCCTGGCCTCCCCGGAGACGGCGACGGACATGGACTATGCCGGCATCGAGACGGTGGTGGCGCATGAATATTTCCACAACTGGACGGGCAACCGGATCACGTGCCGCGACTGGTTCCAGCTCTGCCTCAAGGAGGGGCTGACGGTCTTCCGCGACCAGGAATTCACAGCCGATCAGCGCTCGCGCGCCGTCAAGCGGATCGCCGATGTCCGGACCTTGCGGGCCCGCCAATTTCCCGAGGATGCAGGGCCGCTTGCGCACAGCGTGCGACCGGTCGCCTACAAGGAGATCAACAACTTCTACACCGCGACGATCTACGAGAAGGGCGCCGAGATCATCCGCATGCTCAAGCGGCTGATCGGGCCGCCGGCCTTCGCGGAGGGAATGCGGTTGTATTTCGACCGCTACGACGGCACGGCCGCCACCATCGAGGAGTTCGTCTCCTGCTTCGCCGACGCCTCCGGGCGCGATCTCGCCCCCTTCATGCGCTGGTACGAGCAGGCCGGCACCCCGGAGGTGGCGGTCCGATGCAGCCGCGATGAGTCCGCCGGCACGCTGATCCTCGATATTCGGCAGCACACCCGCCCGACTCCGGGCCAGCCGGACAAGCAGCCGCTTGTCATGCCGATCGCGTTCGGCCTGGTTGCCCGGGACGGCGCCCCTGTGCCGCTCGACCGTCTGGCGACCGACGACCTGACGCCGGAGGAGATCGCAGCCGAGACCATCGTTCTTGCCGGCGCCGAGCGGCGCATCGTGTTGCGCGATCTGCCCGGTCCTTGCACGCCGAGCCTGTTCCGCGGCTTCTCCGCGCCCGTGCGCCTCTCATCCGATCTCACCGATGCCGATCGGCTGACGCTGCTGGCGCACGACACGGATGGTTTCAACCGGTGGGAGGCGGCGCAGAACGCCGTCAGCCGTCTTCTTCTCGACAGGCTGGCCGGAAAGCCGGAGGCGTCGGGCACGGAGGCGAAGTTACTCGAGGCCCTGTCCTCGGCCATGCGCGGGGCCCTGGACGACCCGGCCTTCGCTTCGCAGGTGCTTGCCATCCCCACCGAGGCCGACCTTGCGCGCGAGCGTGGTGAAGAGGTGGATCCCGATGCCATCCGCCACGTGCGCGAAGCCCTGCGGCACGCGATCGGCGCCGGGCTGCGAACGGATCTCGTGGCGCTCTACGATGCCCTGTCCGAAACGCGACCCTACAGCCCGGATGCCGTGAGCGCCGGGCGACGGGCGCTGCGCTCGACCGTGCTCGGCTTCATCGCGGCTGGCGATGGTGGGGAGGGCGAGCGCCGTTGCATGGCCCAGTTCGAGCAGGCCGACAACATGACGGATCGGCTGGGGGCGCTGGGCGTTCTCTGCGCGCTTCCGCTGGGCGGGCGCGACCCGACCCTGCAACGCTTCTACGACCTGTTCCAGAGCGAGGCGCTCGTCATCGACAAGTGGTTTGCGGTTCAGGCCGGCATCGCCGAGGACGGGACGCCCGACCGCGTCCGGCAGTTGATGCTGCACCCCGCCTTCTCGATGGCCAACCCGAACCGCGTCTATGCGCTGATCGGGTCCTTCTCCGCCAATCCGACACAGTTCAACCGCCCCGACGGCGCCGGCTATGATCTGGTGGCCGACATCGTGCTCGGGCTCGACAGCACGAACCCGCAGGTCGCGGCACGCATGCTGAACGCGTTCCGCTCCTGGCGCATGATGGAGCCGGGCCGCCGCCGGCATGCGGAGACCGCCTTGCGCCGGGTCAAGGCCAAGCCGGCCCTGTCCGCCGATGTCCGCGACATCGTCGATCGCTGCCTCGCCTAGCCGCCGCCCGTCTTTACCTCGCGTTCACCCTCTTCGAGCAGGCTCCAGCTTTTCGAGAGTCCTCCCGGCAACACTTGCCGGGCTCCGGATTCAGCCGGACCGAACCTGCTGGACAACGGCCCCGGACAGGATTCTGATGGACATGATTCGAGGGTGGTGCGGCTCATCTCCTCGGATCAGTCAGACAATCGAGGGGGCTCCTCATGGCACGTGCGAACGTGGCCAACGATGCCGCACGTGCGGGGTCGTTGCAAGGACTTGCGCGCGCACTGGCTCGATCGTCCAATCCCTGGACCGCGGACCACGACTGGCTGATCCGGCGCCTCGTCCCGATCATGGTGACGGTGTTCCTGGGGATCCTCGCGGCAGGTTCGCTGCTGCAGACCCTGCACTCGCGCAGCCGAACGTTGAGCGACGCCGCCGACGACCTCGAGATTGTCGGTTCTCTCGTAGCCTCCAGGATCAATGACGGGATCGTCCACGACCGCCAGGACCAGATCGCCGAAACGCTCCGAGGCCTGCCGAGCCGAGCCTTGCGGGACGGGCGCCAGTTCATCGTCACCGATGCGACCGGGGCGATCGTCGCCGCGCAGCCGGGCAACGGGGATGCCGATCCTCTCGGCGCCAAGCAGAGCCTCGCCGACCGGCTCGGCCCCGCGCAGCCGCTGACCATCTTCAACGAGAAAGCGGGGGTCCTCCGCATCACCCTGCCGGACGGCAGCGATGCCCTCGCGACGGTCCGGACGTTGAAGCCGCCCTATGGGCAGCTCGCCGTGGTCCATCCCGTCTCCGATCTGATGCGGGAGTGGTGGTCCAACACGCTGCGGGCCGGCTTCCTGCTCCTCGCCACCGCCTTCGTGCTGGTCTCGATCGCCGCTGCCTATCTCTGGCAGACCAAGCGGGCCAACGCCGCCGAGTCGCTCTACGTCAAGGTGCATGGCCGCATCGACACGGCGCTGAACACCGGGCGGTGCGGCTTGTGGGATTGGGATCTCGCCCGCGGGCGCATCTACTGGTCCGAGTCGATGTACGCGATGCTCGGCATGCGCGCGGTCAACGCCTTCGTCTCGTTCGGCGACGTGAACGCCCTGGTCCACCCGCTCGACGACGACCTGCAAAGCCTGGCCGAGCAGCTCGCCGACACGTCCCTGACCGCGATCGATCACGTCTTCCGGCTGCGCAACGTGGCCGGCGACTGGGTCTGGCTGCGGGTGAGAGCGGAACTCGTGCGCGAGATCTTCACCAAGGATCTCTACCTCGTCGGCATCGCGGTCGACATCACCGACGAGAAGCTGATGGCGGAGCGCTCGGCGACGGCCGACATGCGCCTGAGCGACGCGATCGAGGCCATCTCGGAAGCCTTCGTGCTGTGGGACGCCGACAATCGCCTCGTCACCTGCAACACGAAATACCGGCGCCTGCACAACCTTCATCCAGAGAGCTTTCCGGTCGGCAGTCGCTACGCCGACGTGATCGCCCATGCGACGCCGACCCTGGTCCAGACGCAGGTTCCGTGCAATCCCGGATCGGCAGCCGGTGCCCGCTCCTACGAGGCTCAGCTTGCCGACCATCGCTGGCTCCAGATCAACGAGCGCCGCACCAAGGACGGAGGCTACGTCTCCGTCGGAACAGACATCACG
>CAXTVD010000291.1:1384-4661 GCA_964247575.1 uncultured Lichenihabitans sp. | reverse complement strand
GTCGCCCCTTCACCGAACCATGGCAGCGGCCACCAGTCAGGAACCATGGTGCGGAGCGTATCGATCACGACCCACCCGGCGAACAGGATGGCGGCAGCGCTCGCCAGTGCCCACGTCAGGCGTTTCACGTCGGGTACAAGAACCATGCAGACACTCAGAGGCTGAACTCGGAGCGGCTTATGCACGGCTTCCATGACGAGGGCACGGGAATTTGCCCGGCACCTGCGGCTTACCCCGTGGCGCGCTGATCCGCCATCGGGCTCGCGGGACGAAGCGCGGCATCGAGATCCTTGAGGTCGAGCGGCTTGGTGGTCACGGCATCCATACCGGCCGCAAGGCAGTGGTCGTGATCGTCCTTGAAGGCATAGGCGGTGAGGGCGACGATGCGGACGGGATGCGCGCCCTTTTGAGCCTCGGCCGTCCGGATGCGCCGTGTGACCTCCAGCCCGTCATGGATCGGCATGGAGACATCCATCAGGATGGCGTCGAAGGCGGGGATCTCTCCCCGCATGGCCGCCATCGCCAGGGCCAGGGCGGATCCGCCATCCGAGGCATGGACCACCTGGGCGCCAAGACGGCCGAGGACGTGCATGGCCACCAGCGTATTGATTTCATTGTCTTCCGCCAGCAGGACGCGAAAGCCGCGGGTCGAACTGCCGAGGCCCGGCAGCGACGGAGCGGGCCGCGACGCCGGCGACGGAGCGACACCCGACAGGCGGCCCGCCAGAGAGGCGCCGCGAACCGGCTTCACCAGCCACCCTTCGTAGCCGGCGACGAGCTTTTGGCCGAAGGCGCGGCGCTCATAGGGCGAGAACAGCAGAAAGGATCGCGACACGCCTGCCTCGGCGGCAGCCTCGGCCAGGCGCTCCGCCGCGATCTCGCCCAAAGCGCAATCGACCACGAGGACGCCTGGGACATTCGAGCCGCGCAGCCAGGCAAGCGCGCGGTCGACGCGATCCGCCACCACGACATTAGCACCATAGGCGTCGAGTTGCGCCGCCAGATAGGGAGCCTGAAATGCCGAGGCGGCGGCGATCAACACCGTTTGCCCGCTCATATCGGGCCTCGCGCGACGCGGCTGATCTATCGCCGACGGCAGAGCGATGTCGAAGCCGAACACCGAACCTCCTCCGGTGCGGTCGGCAAGCGTCAGCCGCCCACCCATGAGATCGACGATTCGACGTGAGATGGCGAGGCCGAGGCCTGTGCCGCCATGTTGCCGGGTCGTGGTCGAATCGGCCTGTTCGAACTCGTCGAAGATGGCCTCGCGCCGGTCTGGCGGCACCCCGGGCCCGGTGTCCGATACGCTGAAGCGGATGCGGCCATCGTCGACCCGTTCCACTGCGACGCCGAGGCCGCCCTTCGCGGTGAACTTCACGGCATTGCCGGCGAGGTTGGTCAGGACTTGCCGCAACCGCACGGCGTCGCCCACCACCATGCGGTCGAGGCCCGGCGACAGGAACGAAGCGATTTCAAGACCTTTGTCCTGGGCGCGGGGTGCCATGAGCTCGACGACGCCCTCGACCAAGGTCGCGAGGTCGAAGGCCTCCGAACCGAGCTCCAGCTTCCCGGCCTCGATACGGGAGAAGTCCAGGATCTCGTCGATCAGTGTCGCCAGAGCGGCGCCGGACGTCTTGACGGCTTCGACATAGGCAAGTTGCTCGCGATCGAGCTCAGTCCCTGCAAGGATCTCGGCGATGCCGAGAATGCCATTCAGCGGCGTACGGACTTCGTGGCTGACGGTCGCGAGGAATCGCGATTTGGCGTCACTGGCGGCTTCCGCCCTGCGGCGCGCCTCGAGAGCGTCGCGAACGCTCCAGATCTCGTCGCTGAGTTGCTCATGACGATCGCGCAGGCCCGCGATGCTTCGTTTCAGCCGAACGCGGTCAGCCACCGCCAGAACCGCCACGGAGAGTGAGCCGCCCGCCACCAACCAGGACCAGTCGAACATCGAACCTGTTTCCGCCAGCCTTCATCGACCGGTGGCGTCATCGTGATCGAAGCCTCTTGCCGTCGCTTTGTGGGAAAACATGCGATTCGCGTGTATTTCCGTTAAACTTTAGCGGTTGGGCACTCTTGAAGGTCGCTGGGCTTCGATCGTCTGTCCGGCATCGTCCTCTATGACGAGGAGCACCGTGCAGCGGCGGTCTGCGCCCTGAATCAAGCTGTTAGATATACGACCGCGGCGGGTCAGGCGGAGACGTCCGGGGGCGTCGCCAACCTGCCCCGCGACACGGACGCGCGGGACTGCCGATATCGGGCCTGTGGAACTCGAGCATTACGACGCCTGATGAGCTGCACCTCCAGCATTGGTTTCCGTCGAGGGGCGGCGACCGCCTATGTGGCCGTACTCCAGCGAGATCTCCCATGGCCCTGCCACAGTTTCTTCCCCTCGCCCTTTTCGTTCTGGTCTCGACTGTCAGCCCGGGGGGAGCCACGACGCTTGCGACGGCCTCCGGCGCCAGCTTCGGCTACCGGCGTTCGCTGCCGCTGATCGGCGGCATAGCGGCAGGCCTGGCCTCCATGGCGGCCGCAGCCGCGGCGGGATTGGCAGGCGTTCTCATCGCCGCTCCCTCCTTGCAACTGGCCATGAAAGCTTTAGGCTCGCTCTACCTGCTGTGGCTCGGATGGCAGATCGCGGGGCGTGGCGCGCCGCATAGGGCAGGCCCGAATGCCCGACCGTCACCTTTCGTGTCCGGAGTGTGGATGCTCTGGCACAACCCCAAAGCCTGGGCCATGACGACCGGCGCTGCCGCGTCCTTCGTGGCGCTGGCGGACGGACCGGTTCACCTCGGCCTGCTGCTCGGGCTGGCTTTCGGCCTCTCGGCGACCCTGTCGCTGTCACTCTGGTGCGGTGCCGGGCTGCTCCTCGCGCGGCTGCTCCGAACCGAGCGGCAATGGCGGATCCTGAATACGATCCTCGGCACCCTGCTAGCCCTGACGGTCGTCCCGCTTTGGCTATGAAGAACGGCCGCGATCGCATCGCCGGAACAGAAGGGCCATCTGATTGAAGACAGGTGCAGTGTTCTCGATCGAGAACTGCCGTGGTGCGGATCATCACGCACCCGTTGGACCGATGAGCCCTACTTTGCTCGTCCCCGATCAGGGCGATCGGAAACAGCGAGCAGCATAGCATGGCCAATGATTTTTGATTGAAAATTGCTAACAATGGCGTCGCGCCGGATCGGGATAGGCAGTCCTTACACACCAATATTCGAAAGCCCATCTGTCCCCTCTAATCCCGTAGAGATCAATGGCGCTCACATGTTCAGGTAAA
>CAXTVD010000291.1:0-1374 GCA_964247575.1 uncultured Lichenihabitans sp. | reverse complement strand
AGCCCAAGGGAGAAGGGCTATCAAGAGCGGATCGCGCATTGAGACAGATCACCGCTGAGCGGAACTCCATTTTAAGTTCGCCGTTGCACCAGCAGGGCCAACATCGACCTGGACGCCCATGAGGTATTCGGACGTGCCGACACCATGACCAGCTACTTGCGCTATTCGTCCGCCATCGAGACGCCGGCCGTCGACGAGCAGGACACGATCGACGGCATCGTGAAGGGGATGACCCAGCAAAGCGAAACGGTCGAGAAGCGCGAGCACCATGCGGTTCGCGCCTCTCACGCCAAGAGCAGCGCCTGCGTGGTCGGAACCCTGACCGTCGCATCAAACCTGCCGCCCGAATTGGCACAGGGCCTGTTCGCCATCCCTGGCTCGCATCCAGTGGCGGTCCGCTTCGCACAGGGGCCAGGCGAGACCTTGGGCGACCGAGTTTCGACGCACCGCGGAATGGCAATCAAGGTGTTCGGCGTTGAAGGCGAGAAGCTGCCGGGTCATGACGCAGACACGCAGGATTTCGTTCTCGCGACCGGGACGACGTTTCCGTCCGGTACTGCCCAGGGTTTTTTGCGGGACGCCAAGCAGATTGGCGCGGCAACGCCCCTTCCGGAAAGTTTGAAGAGCGCCGTCTCGTCGAGCATGCGCAACTTCAACAGGGTCCTGCACGCCTTCGGGACCGAAAGCCCGAAAGCAGATTTCTTCGGCCATCCCTTCAGCCATCCGATGGCGGACGCCTATTTCAGCCAGGCGCCTGTCCGCTACGGTGATTACGTTGCCAAGCTGGGCGCCTTCCCGGCATCGTCCGCTCAGGAAAAGCTGAAAGGGTGGCAGTTGGACCCGCACCAGGATGAGGACGGCTTCCGGCATGCGGCTGTGGACTTCATTCAGTCCAGCGAAACTGTCTTCGAACTACGGGCGCAATTATGGACGAACGCGGCGACGCAGCCCGTCGAGGATGCGTCGGTGGACTGGCCCACAGACGAGACTTCGTATGTGACGGTTGCGACTATCGTCATTCCGGCTCAGGAGGCCTACAGCGCGGCCCGGCAGCGGTATTTCGACGAAGTCATGACCTTCCGGCCTGCCCATTCGCTTGCCGTCCATCGTCCCCTCGGCTCGGTCATGCGGGCCCGCCTTCAGGTCTACCAAGCGCTGTCCGCTTTTCGGCATGCGGAGAATGGCGTGGAAGAGGAGAGCCCGAGCGACGTCTCTGCCATTCCGGCATGATTACGTCGAAAGCGATGGATCGATATGACTTCGAGCCCATCGTTCGACGTTCAGAATGGATCGTCACTGACCGGGACACTGAGGGGCGGTGGAGCGGGTAGAGGGAATCGAACCCTCGTCATCAGCTTGGAAGGCTGTTGCTCT
>CAXTVD010000290.1:0-4682 GCA_964247575.1 uncultured Lichenihabitans sp. | reverse complement strand
AAGGTGGATCGATGACGGCACGCGCTCGCTTCTTCGTTCGTTTGTTCGAGGCGACACCCTCCGGCCTGCAACTGGCCGAGGCATATGAGGCTGTGGACGAGAGGTCCTGCCTGGTGGCCGCGCGAGCCGGTGCCAAGGAGCGGGCGGCGGCGATTGCCTGTTCTGTGCACCAGGACGAGACGGGCGTGGAGGTCGTTCGGGAGATCGGGGTCTACGGCGTCCTCCGGGCGGCGTCCCAGCGCGAATTGCTCGAAGAAGGCGGATTTCAGGGCTGATCTGTCGGCTTGAACGGAGGCTCAGGCTGCTTAGGGTCGAGATCGCTGGTCAACGGGAGCGGGTCGAGGCGTTCAGGCAAGGGGACCGGCCTGCCCTGAGCCACGGTGCCCCCTGTCTCCGTCTCGTGGCTGCGGGCGACGATGTGGGCTACCGCGGCTTCGGTCGCGGAGGTCCAGCCGGGCGGCGCGAGGCGCAGCGGCGTGTCGCCGGAACCCGGCGCAATGGCCGCGACGCGATAGCCGCCCGCCTTCAGCGCGTGCAGCAGATCCGGCAGCATGGCAGCGGTCTGGTCCTTGATGTCATGCAGCAGGATGATGCCGCGGCCCGCCTTGTCGAGCCGTCCCATTAGCAGGGCGAGCTCCGCCTGCGGTGTCTGCTTGACCCAGTCCGTGGCCCAGAGGTCGGCACCGAACACCGCGACGTGCCGGCTCTCAAGCCAGGATAGCAAAGCGGGCGAGTCCCCAAAGCCAGGGAACCGGAAGAAGGGCACCCGCGGCGCACCCGCCGTCGATCCATAGCCCGCGCGATCGTCGGCCTCGAACCCCCGTTCGATGTCGGCGCGGGCCGCTGCCTCCGTCAGGCCCCGCTCCGTGACGGCCGGGTGCGACCAGCTGTGGTGCCCCACGGCGTCACCGTCCGCGATCTCGCGCCTGACGAGAGCGGGCGAGGCGGCCGCATTGCGTCCGATCAGGAAGAAGGCCGCGCGGACGCAGTCATGCTCGAGCGCGGCCAGCACGTGGGGCGTCGTGCGCGGCGATGGCCCGTCGTCGAAGGTCAGCACCACCTCGTGGTCCTCGAGGGCGAGCGTGCGCGGATACGTCTTCAGCCCGACCTCGACGGGCGAGCCGCTTCCCACCGTGATTGTCCGCGCCGTCCCGAGCGCGTCCGGATTGCCGGGGCAGGCGATCGGGACAGGACTCGCCGGCACGGCGGGCTGCTGCACCTGCTGCGCGCCGGCCGACGCGGCCGGCAGAAGAACAATGGCAAGGAGCAGCGGGACGAGCCTGGACATGCCGCGCTTCTTCGCGATCCATGCGGCGGAGTCATGGCGCGGCTTAGCTCGCCGGAGATCGCCGGGCGGTGTTGCCGGCGCATTAAGTCCCCGTTACCACGTCAGCGCTAATTGTGCCTTTCGCCCGACAAAACCGGGGTTGCATAGGACGATGACCATTCTGAAGTTTCTGGCGGCTTCGGTGGCTGCCCTGGCCCTGGCGGGCTGCGCGGCCTCGGTCGGATCGCTCGATATGAGCGACATGCCCCATCCGTCCGACTACGCCGTCCACGGCATCGACGTCTCCAAGTACCAGGGCCTGATCGACTGGGACCAGGTCAAGTCGGCCGGCGTGCGTTTCGCCTGGATCAAGGCAAGCGAGGGCGGCGACCACATCGACTCGCGCTTCTTCGAGAACTGGGAAAATTCGCGCCGGGCCGGGGTCAAGCGCGGAGCCTACCACTTTGTCTATTGGTGCCGGCCCTGGCAGGACGAGGTCGCGCAGTTCGAACGTGTCGCGCCTGTCGACCCCGACGCGCTTCCGCCGGTGCTCGACGTCGAGGCGACCCCCACGAGCAAGACCTGCAAGCGCAAGCTCTACCGGGACGAGGTCGTGAGCGAGATGCGGCAGATGCTGCAGGCCATGGAGCAGCACTACGGCAAGAAGCCCGTCATCTACACGACGGTCGATTTCTATGCGGGCATCCTGAAGGACCACGCCCTCGAGGATTATCCGATTTGGGTGCGCAGCACGAAATACTTCCCGACCGTGCGCTACGGCGACCGGCGCTGGCATTTCTGGCAGTACCAGTCGGACGGCTATGTGGCGGGCATTCAGGGCAAGGTCGACCGCAACGCCTTCTTCGGCACGGCCGAGCAGTGGCAGGACTTCACCGCCGGCCGGAACCTGCTCGACATCGCCCACAACTGATGGCGACCGGCCTGCTAGAGGCCCTTGCTGTTGCCCGGGACGATCTTGAAGCGGACGACGGAGCCGTCGTCATCCGTCGAGAAGCCGGCGTCGCCGGTCACCTCGAAGGTCGAGCAGCTGCGGTCGTCATCCTCGGGGAAGTCGAAGCAGACCTTGTTCTTCTGAACTGACCACGTTCCCGTCGAAAGCCCGTCCTTGTCGACGTATCTGACGCCCCCGCCAGCCTCGAAATATTCCGCGAACGGGTCGCCGCTCGTCCGGCCCTCGATCGTGTTGCCCTTCAGGCGCTCCCAGGCGACGAGCCCGACCAGCTTCTCGGGCGGGGCGGGTGCAAGCGGGGCCGCTGTCGAGGGGGCCGCCGGCGCGGGCGGCGGTGTGGCGGCTGGGGTCGAACTGTCCTGCGCGAAGGCCGCCGCGACCGACGCGACGGCGAGGGCGGCCAGCGCCGGGATCAGTCGTGAGCACACCAGCATGCAGTCCTCCAAGCAGCGCAACGGTCCGGACCGGGGCGAGGAGCGGGCAGCGCCTTGCCACGGGCCGACGCCCAACTGATCATGCCAGACGGATGAACCCGCCGTGAAGGGTTTGCGCCGGAATGACCGGGATGGGTCGGACCGGAGTGGTCAATGTCGGGGGCGTGCCGGTGTTCTTCCTCGCGTCCAAGCTGCTCTGGCTGGCTGTGGCGCCCGTCACGCTCCTCCTGCTCCTCACGGCGGCCGGTGCGGGACTGGTCGGCACTCGCCGGACCCGCCTGGGCCGGAGGCTGGTGCTGACGGGCGTGGGCCTGCTTCTTCTCTGCGGCGTCCTGCCCGTGGGCACGCTGATGCTGCGCCCGCTGGAGGATTTCTTTCCGCCGCTCCCCGCGAACACGCCGGCACCGACGGGGATTATCGTACTCGGCGGGTCGAGCGACCAGGCCCTGAGCGCCGCCCGCGGCCGCGTCACCATCACCGAGGCAGCCGACCGGCTGACCGAGGCCGTGGCTCTCGCCCGCCGGTATCCCGCGGCGCGACTGGTGTTCACGGGTGGCTCCAACGCCCTGACCGGCATCACGGTGACGGAAGCCGGCGACGCGCGCCGGCTCTGGATCGACCTCGGCGTGGCGCCCGACCGGATCACGACCGAGGACCGTTCCCGCAACACCGACGAGAACGTCCGCTTCAGCAAGCGCCTGATCGAGCCCCGTCCGGGCGACACCTGGATCCTGGTCACGTCGGCCTACCACATGCCCCGGGCCGTCGGCCTCTTCGAGGCGAACGACTGGCCCGTCATCCCCGACCCGGTGGACTACCGGACCTTCGGGACAGCGGCGGATTTCACCCCCAACGCGGATGTCGCCCAGGGCCTGTCGCGGTTTTCGATGGCGCTGCGCGAATGGATCGGCCTCGTCGCCTATGTCGTCACCGGCCGTACGCCCGCGCTGCTGCCGGGACGCCTCTGAGGCGCTCTCCTCCGCCAAGCCGCGCATCGGTGGACGCGCTGCGCACGCATTCCCCCGCGTGATCAGGTCCATCACGAAGTTTGTCTTGGCCCTGGATGGCGCGCCCGTCATGCTCCCACACGTCAACTCCCGTGGGGGAAGAGCATGTCGACGCGCCTGTTCATCGCCAACAAGGCCTATTCCTCCTGGTCCATGCGCCCTTGGCTGCTGATGAGGCATTTCGCCCTGCCGTTCGAGGAGGTCGTGGTCCCTCTGGACCTGCCGACCACCCGCATCGACATCCTGCGTCACTCGCCGACGGGCAAGCTGCCGGCGCTCGCGGTCGACGGCCTCGTGATTTGGGAGTCTCTCGCCATCCTGGAGTATCTGGCCGAGCTCCATCCGGACCTGCCGATCTGGCCTTCGGACAGAACGGCCCGCGCCGTCGCCCGCACCGTCGCGGCCGAGATGCACGCCGGCTTCTCGGATCTTCGCAAGGCCTGCCCGATGAACATGCGGCGTCCGGTCAGGGCCATCCCGGTATCCGACGCCGTGCGGGCCGATGTCGAGCGGATCGAGACGATATGGGCGTCGGCGCGGCAGCTCTACGGTCGAGGCGGTGCGTTCCTGTTCGGCGATTTCAGTGCGGCCGATGCCATGTACGCGCCGGTCGTCAACCGCCTGCATGTCTACCACCTCGCACGCCAGGATGCGTCGCGTGACTACATGGCGGCGATGATGGCGCTACCGGCCTGGACCCAGTGGGTCGAGGGGGCCCGCGCGGAACCGTGGTTCATCGACCGCTACGAGGCGATCTGAACGCGGGCACGGCTCTCGCGCGAGTTGTGGATGGCGGGCCGGGAGCGCTTGGCGTCCGCAGAGCCCGGGCGTATGGGAGCGCGATGCCGCTTCACATGATCAAGCTTTGCGTCGGCGCGACCTCCATCGCCGATCTCGAGGGCTGGGTGCGCGAGCGCATGGCGATGATGGCCGCGAATGGCGAACAGCCGGAGCAGCGGCATACCACCCGCATGGTGCCCCGGCGCCTCGACGAATTGCTGGAC
>CAXTVD010000289.1:0-4709 GCA_964247575.1 uncultured Lichenihabitans sp. | reverse complement strand
GTGCTGAACAGTGCGCCGGCAAAACCGATGTCGGGGCATGTGCTGGGCTGGGTGATGCCGACCGCGCGCGACAAGGGCAGCCAGAACACGCTGAAGCCATAGGCCATGCCGATGCAGAGGTGAACGGCAAGCGCCGCGGGCGGCACGAGCCAACGGTTGAAGCCGGCCTGGGCAACGGTCCGCTCGCGATCGAGGAGACCCCCGGGCGCGAGCAGCACCCCGGCGTTGACATCCGTCATCGTCATCGTTTCCTCCCGGACCGGCCGCCCGTTCTGAGCGGGCGATCATGCTTTGACGCGGTGGCCGAACTCTCCGGCTGACCTTCCCAACGTCCTCGGGCATGAGAGTGTGTGGTAAACGATGTGTCAACGATTGTGACGCCGCACCGGCGAAATGGCGTCGCTTGCAAGATCGTCGCTGACTCTCAGGCCGGAGCGACGAAGATCGGTGATCTGCCGGCGGACCGGTCGCGTTGCCTTTCGATCGGGAAGGCGGGGTGGGCACGTCCAGGCCAGACAACGTTTCGCCGGCGTGGAAGGAGCAAGCGCTGTGCTGAGCTGGACGCTGATCGACACCGCGCGGGTTCCCGGCAGTGCGGAGGACCTCCGCCTTCTCCAGCGCGGCAGCGAATACGCCATCAATCTCGGCCCCGGTCTCCTGATGGGGAGCCGGACCCGCGGCTCCGAGCAGGCGCTGGCCGAGCTCGGCTGCGCCGGGCTTGCGGGGCGCAACGGCTGCCGGATCCTCATCGGCGGGCTCGGCATGGGCTTCACGCTGCGCGCCGCGCTCGACCGGCTCGGGCCGACGGCGGCCATCGTGGTGGCGGAACTCGTCCCCGCCGTGGTGTCGTGGAACCGCGGCCCGCTGGCGGAGCTGTCCGGCCGGAGCCTCGACGATCCGCGGGTGTCGGTGCGCGAGTCCGATGTCGGAGCCCTGATCCGGTCCGCCCGCTCGATCTATGACGCGATCCTCCTCGACGTGGACAACGGGCCCGAGGGCCTGACCCGCCAGTCCAACGATGGCCTTTATAGCGCGCGCGGGCTGCAGGCCGCCTGGACGGCGCTGCGACCGGGCGGTGTCCTGACGGTATGGTCCGCCGCGCCGGACCCGGCCTTCACCCAGCGCCTCGCGCGGATCGGCTTCCTGGTCGATCCGGTGTCCGTCCGGGCCCATGGCAA
Organism: uncultured Lichenihabitans sp.; assembly: GCA_964247575.1. Lineage (GTDB taxonomy): Bacteria > Pseudomonadota > Alphaproteobacteria > Rhizobiales > Beijerinckiaceae > Lichenihabitans. The sequence continues at coordinate 3,531 of CAXTVD010000289.1, read as the reverse complement.
GCGGGGCTCCCGGCACGTGATCTGGGTGGCGAAGCGGCCCGCTGGGGCGGCCGGTCGCTGACCGCCTGCGCAGCCGGCAGCGCCGCTGCGCGGGCCGGCATTTGCTTCGACCCTGCCCTCCTGGACTATGCTGTCGGGTGGCGGCGAACGGCTTGTCGCGCGACGAGGTCGCGCTGCCGGACGTGCGGGTGTCGACCAGGGAGGGCGATGGCATGTTGAGGAGGCTGCGAGCGGTCGAGCTGCTACGCATCCTGCTCGTCGGTTCGCTCCTCCTCCCCGCCTGCATCTTTGCTCTGCTGGCCTGGCTCACCGAGCGGGCGGCCTTCGCGGACGCAGCGCACGAGCTGACGTGGACGAGCGAAGTGGCCCGCGAACATGCCTCCAAGGTCTTCGACAGCTATGAGCTGGTCGCCGACCGCGTGCAGGATCTCCTGGCCGCCCAGGATCCGGCAGCCCTCCGGCCATCCGAGGGCGTCCTTAGCCGACGATTCAAGAACATGATCGTCGATCTTCCCCAGATCGAATCGCTGATCGTCCTCGACAAGGACGGCCACCTCGCAGTGGCGACGGAGTCCTACCCCGTCGACCGGTCGATCGACTTCTCCGACCGGGACTATTTCGGCGCCATGAAGATGCGGGCCGTGGGAACCTACATCAGCAAGGTGCAGACGAGCCGGGTGACGAACCGCACCTTCTTCGGCTGGGGCAGGGCGCTGAAGGGATCGGACGGCGCGTTCGACGGCGTCATCGACATTGCGGTCTCGCCGGCTTTCCTGCAGCGCTTCTACGCCACGCTGGCGAGCGAAATCGGGCAGAGCGCCGAGGGCCGGACCGTCACGATGATCCGCAGCGACGGACAGTTCCTGGTCCGCTACCCCGATGCGGGCCCCGCGCCTCCTCTTGTCCCGCGCTCCAATTCTTTTTTCGCCGCGATCCAGGCCAATCCCGAGGGGGGCCTCTACCGGAACCGGTCGGTTATCGATGCGGGCGCGCCGGAACGGCTCTTCGCCTTTCGGAAGGTGCCGGGTCAGCCCATCTACATCGTCGCCGGCCGTTCCCTGGACGCGATCAGGGCGGAGTGGGCCTGGAGCCTGTTCCGCTACCTTGCCGTGGGACTCCCCGGGACGGTGGCGCTGTTCCTCGTCACCCTCGCCACGCTCCGTGGCGCACGACGCGAGCGGGATGCCCTGGCGCAGCTCCGGGCCGAGATGACGCGACGGGAACAGGCCGAAAGCCAGTTGTGGCAGGCCCAGAAGATGGACGCCGCCGGTCAGCTGACGGGCGGGATCGCGCACGACTTCAACAACCTGCTCACGGTGATCCGCTCCTCGGTCGACCTGCTGAGCCGCCCGCATCTTTCGGAGGAGCGCCGTCGGCGCTACGTGGAGGCGATCGCGGACACGGCGGACCGGGCCACGCGGCTGACGAGCCAGCTGCTGGCCTTCGCTCGCCGCCAGGCGCTGCAACCGGAGGTCTTCGACGTCGCCGCCAACGTGGCCGCGCTCACCGAGATGCTCCGGACCCTGCTCGGGCCACGCATCGCCATCGTCACGCGCCAGCCCGGCGCTCCCCTGCTGGTCAAGGCCGACCCGAGCCAGTTCGATACCTCCCTCGTCAACCTGGCCGTGAATGCCAGAGACGCGATGGGCGGCGAAGGCAAGCTCACTCTCGTCGTGCGCCAAGCCACCGAGATCCCGGCCCTGCGCGCCCGGCTCGCCGTCCCCGGCGACTATGTGGCGGTCTCCCTGGCCGATACGGGGAGCGGCATCGCCCCGGACCAGCTCGACGCCGTCTTCGAGCCGTTCTTCACGACCAAGCGCAAGGGGGAGGGGACGGGCCTGGGCCTGTCGCAGGTCTTCGGCTTCGCCAAGCAGTCCGGCGGCGACGTCACGGTCGAGAGCGCGGTCGGCGAGGGCACGACGGTCACGCTGTATCTCCCGCGGACCGTCGAGCCGTCTGAGCGCCGCCGCGCGGCGGCCGAGCCGGAAGCGGATCTCGATGGGCGCGGCGCCTGCGTGCTGGTCGTCGAGGACGACCCGCATGTCGGCCGGACCGTGGCGGACATGCTCGCGGAACTCGGATGCACGCCCGTCCTGGTCGCGACCCCGCTCGACGTCCCGGCGGTGCTCGCCAGGGAGGGCGACCGGTTCGATATGGTCTTCTCCGATGTCGTCATGCCCGGGATGAGCGGCATCGACCTCGGCCGGCAGATCCGGCGCCTGTACCCGGACCTGCCGGTCGTCCTGACGAGCGGCTACAGCGATGTGCTCGCCGAGCAAGGACCCTCCGGCTTCGAGCTCCTCCAGAAGCCCTATTCGCGCGAACAGCTGGTCCGCATCCTGGGCCGGGCGCTGTCACACCGGCGCCGTCGGGCAGGCCCGCAACCTGAGGCAGGGACGCCGGTCGACGGACGATCCTCAGAATCCTGAGGTGCCGGTCCGCTCGGTCCAAGGCGTCTTCAGGACGAAGGCATGTAGTGCCGACCGTGAACAATCGCCTGCCGGCAGATCGTGACCCAGGTGTCGAAATCGATGTCCCAAAAGGTGCCGTGCGGGAACGAGACCAGGCCGTAGCGCTGGGCGTAGGCCTCGATCAGCCCGTCACCGATCTCGGCGACCGTGCCGGCCGGGTGGGTCTCGTCCGCGAGCCGCACGTTCAGCAGCGCATTGGTCCCGAAGGACCGCATCAACTGGTGGATGCGCCGGCCCTCGTCCGGCTTCAAAGTCGGAGCCGAATAGACGAAGACCTTCTCGCCATTGGCGAGGTCCTCGCGCAGCTTGTTGGCGAGAAAGGCCAGGCGCCGGCATTGGCTCGCCAGGAATCGGTCTTTGTCGACGCCGTCCTGGAGGATGAAGGTGTGCAGCCGGAAATCATATCGGCTGTCGTGCAGCATCAACTCGCCCCAGGATGCCTCAAAGAGGTGCGTCGTGGCGGGATCGCCAACGCCTTCGAAGCGATGTTCAAGCAGGGCGATCAGCGTCGATGGTAGCGTGAAGGACCAGCGGAGCAAGCCAAGGGGCTCGGCGCCGTAACGCCGTTGGACCAGGCCGAACTCGCAGTCGTAGCCGAGGTTTTCGAACTGTGCGAGGAGCCGCTTGACCTCCGGATCCTCGACCTCGCCGACCTTCACCGGCGTCCCGATCGGAGTATAGGACTTTTCATCCGGCTCGAAGGCGGAGTGTTCGGAGGTGTCGTTGATGGCCATGTCGCGCTCCCGGAACCTTCCCAACGGCTTACAGGAGCCCTGACCCCCCGATCAATGCTGCAGCTCTCGCATGATGGTTCGCGGGTGCCTTGCCGCGTTCGGCGTGTCCGGGATGGCCTGGAGAGCCGGGTTGCCCCAGTGATGTCCGGAGCAGGCCCGGCAGGCCTCCCGCTGCACTCGCCGCGACCACGAGCGCTCCATCAGTCGGCGGCCGCTGTTGCCCAAGCTCCCCTCGGGCACTGACCAGCAGGCGCGCCCTCGTGCTGTCAGGTGAGTTTGGCCTGGACGGTTTTGACGAGGTCGCCGACGTTGTCGAGGGTGTCGAG
>CAXTVD010000288.1:0-4730 GCA_964247575.1 uncultured Lichenihabitans sp. | reverse complement strand
GATCAGGCTCTTCACCTTGGCTAGGGCTCCCATCGGGCCCGGCGGGAGTTCGGCACCCGCCTTGGCCTTGACCTTCCGCGCGTCCTTGCGCTTGGGCCCGAGGAGAACCTGCTCGGATTGGGCTTTGGCGCGGCTCGCGCGCTTCACGGGGAGCTTGACCTTTTGCTTCGCCACATGCTCCTCGCTTCGGCCGCGCGGTGGATCGAGACGGGATGAGCCGTAAGCGACTGTTCTCGCCAGAGAAAGCGAAACCGTTCGGAATGCACGAGGACAGCCTGGTGTTCCCCAAAAAACCGTCTGTCCTGATACCGAAGTTGAAAGAAGCCAGAGAGGCTCCCGGTTCCACCGTGCGACGTCTCCGGCCAAACTGACGTGACCGGCGGCACGATCACGCTTGTCCTTGCGGCAGCCTTGCTGCACGCGACCTGGAACGCGCTTCTCAAGAGCGGGGGCGACCGTCTCCGGTCGATCGTCGTGATGACCGCCGCCGCGAGCCTCGCGGCCCTGCCGGCTCTCGTCGTTCTCCCCGGCCTGCCGTCCCAAGTCTGGTCGCTGGTCGCGCTCTCCTGCGCGCTGCATATCGGCTACAACCTGCTGCTGGTGGGCGCCTATGCGCAGGGCGATCTCGGGCAGGTCTATCCCGTCGCGCGAGGGTCCTCGCCGCTGCTCGTCACGCTCGGCGCCGCCGCCGTGATCGGCGAGCGGCCCGGGGTTCCGGCCCTGCTGGGGATCGCTCTCGTCTCGGCCGGCATCGTCAGCCTGGCGCGGGGCTGGGGCGGCGCATCGAAGCGCGGGCTCCTCACCGCCTTTGCGACTGGCGGCTTCATTGCGGCCTACACGGTCGTCGATGGTCTGGCCGGGCGGGTGTCGGGCCAGCCCATCAGCTATGCGGCGTGGCTGTTCGCGGTCGACGGCGTCGTGATGGTCGCCGTCTTTCTCGGCTGGCGGGGCTGGCGCGCGCCGCTCCTGTCGGCCGATGCCGAAGCGGGCAAGTCGGCGATCGGCGGGATCGTGTCCGTCCTCGCCTACGGCATCGTGATCTGGGCGGCGAGCATCGCCCCGATGGGAGCGGTCTCCGCGCTGCGGGAGACGTCGGTCGTCTACGCCGCTTTGATCGGCCGGATGTTCCTGCGCGAGCGGTTGAGCCCGCAGCGGCTCGGCTCCTGCATCCTTGTCGCCGCCGGCGCCCTGGTTCTCGGCCAGCATGCGTGACCCCGGCGCAGACCGATGGTCGTTCGCGGGTTGTCGGCGCGGGAGGCGATCGTGTATCGGGCACTCATCACGCGTTGAAGGGCCGGGCACATGACGAAGCTGACGATCACGGCGGGGCCGTTCACCTTCGAGGGCCGGCTGGAGGACGAGGCGGCCCCCCAGACCTGCGCCGCCTTCAAGGCGCGCCTGCCCTTCGTGAGCAAGGTCGTCCACGTCCGCTGGAGTGGCGAGGGCGTCTGGATCCCGCTGGGCGACATGGACTTCAGCGTGGGCTACGAGAACCACACATCCTTCCCCGCTCCCGGCCATATCCTGCTCTATCCCGGCGGCATCAGCGAGACCGAGATCCTGCTCGCCTATGGCGGGGTGCGCTTCGCCTGCAAGATGGGGCAGCTCGCCGGCAACCACTTCATCACGGTGACTTCGGGCCTCGACAACCTCCCCAAGCTCGGCAAGCTTGCCCTTTGGGAGGGGGCCCAGGAGATCCGATTCGACCTTGCCTGACGGAGTGGTGCACCCTCGAGACCTGGGCCGGCATGGTCGATGCTTGCCCGCTCGCAGAAGCCCGGCGGCGCCTGATGGGCCGCTTGCATGACGGGGGCCACATGCTTGACGCGCTGAAAGACAAGAACCGCAACTGGTCGGCCCGCAAGATCGCCGCCGATCCCGGCTTCTTCAAGCGCCTGGAGGGCCAGCAGGCGCCCGACTACCTCTGGATCGGCTGCTCCGACAGCCGCGTTCCCGCCAACGAGATCGTCGACCTCGATCCCGGCGAGCTGTTCGTCCATCGCAACGTGGCGAACCTCGCCCCGCCGCAGGATGCCAACTACCTGTCCGTGCTGCAGTTCGCGGTCGACGTGATCAAGGTCAAACACATCCTCGTGGTCGGCCATTACGGCTGCGGCGGCATCGCGGCGGCGATCGACGGCAAGCGGCGCGGCCTCGTCGACCACTGGCTGCACCCGATCCGGGAGGTGCACGCCGAGCACCGCGACGAGCTCGACGCTCTTCCGGACGGCCGCCCCCGCCTCGACCGACTCTGCGAGCTCAACGTGATCCGGCAGGTGCGGAACGTCGCCTCCGACGTTTTCGTGCAGGACGCCTGGTCGCGCGGGCAGCCCCTCAGCGTGCATGGCTGGGTCTATTCCCTCGGCAATGGGCTCGTGACCGATCTCGACGTGACGATCTCCGGGCCGGAGGGCGTCGTCCCCCCGATCTGACGCGCCGCCGCCCTCAGGCAGTGGCTTCGATCATGCCATCGATCGTGTCCACCCATTTGCGCATCACCTTGTCGAGCGCGTAGGGCGCGACGCTGGACCGCGCTGCGCGGCCGAGCCGGACGCGCATCGCCTCGTCGTCGATCAGCCGCATCAGCGCCGCCGCCAGCGCCTGCGCCCCGAACGGCTCGACGAGGAGCCCGTCGACCTCGTGGGTGATGAGCACGTTGGGGCCGTTGCACAGCTGGAAGGCCACGCAGGGCAGCCCTGCCCGTTGCGCCTCCAGGACGACGATGCCGAAGCCCTCGAACTGGGAGGGCAGGACGAAGATGCTGCTTTCCCCCAGCAGTTCCGCGACCCGGTCGCTGGTGCCCGGCAGCGCGACGCGCTCGGACAGGCCGAGCGCCTCCACCTGGGCCCGCACCTCGGCGTCGAGTTCCCCATCGCCGAGGATCGTCAGGTCCCAATCGGGCCGCGCCCGCGCGACCAGGGCGAAGGCGTCGAGCAGCAGGTCCAGGCGCTTCTGCTTGGCGAAGCGGGCCACGCAGACGATCCGCTTTTCCAGGCACGTCGACACGGCCGTGTCCCGCTCGTCGAGCTCGACGCCGTTCGGAATGACGACCACCCGGTCCCGAAGGCCATCGGGCAGCGACTTCATGAAGGTGGGCAGCAGCAGGTGGATGCGGTCCGCCTGGGCGAAGCTGCGCGCCCGGGCCTCTTTCGACCACCACAATTCCTCGATCTTCCAGGGATCGTTGTGCTCGGAGGCGAGAACCGGAACGCCCGCCTTGACGCCGGCCTGGATCGCCGGCTCGAACAGCGCTTCGGACAGCATCGGCACGAACACGGCCACCCGGTCGCGCCGCAGCCGGTCGGCCAGCCGATTGACCGCCTCGTCGCCATGCAGCGAGATCCCGACGAGGCGCACCTCCTCGTAAAGCGGGTAGACCGGCTTGGTATCGCCCCGCTCGGCGCAGTAGACGACGACCTCGTAGCCGACGGCGACCAGCGCATTGGCGAGTTGCGCGCCCAGCCGCTCGATGCCGCCCTTCGAGAAGAGCAGGCCATGGACGTAGAGCGCGACGACGCCGTGCCGCCGGCTGGCCTTCCGCTTCATCGCGGGCACGTCGAAATACTGCTCGAACACGCCGTCCGGGTTCTTCCAGGCGAAGCGCTCCCATTCCAGCTGAAGCTCGCGCAGCACGCGCCGGACCTGGATGGGCGACAGGTGGGCGTTGTCGAGCACCCAATTGGCGATCGCGTTCCGCTCGCGGAAATAGGTCGGCGTCCCCTCGATCGCATGAACCGCCGACTTGTCGTGCCGCCGGAAATAGCTGATGGCCGCCTCCGAGAAGGCGATCTTGCCGTTCTTGATCATGCGGAGATAGACGAGCCAGTCGCCGCACATGCGATAGGCTCCCACGCCCTCCAGAGACTGGATGAGCGTCGTCTTGCGCAGGAGCATGGCGGATGCGTTGACGAGCGAGCACTTCACCCCGAAGTGGTTGCGCGTGTACTCGATGCCGTCGCGCTTCCAGTTGCCCTTGAACAGGTCGGTTTCCGCGCTGTCGTACCAGGGATCGAGCGCGCCGGGCACCACGTCGCCGCTCGACGTCATGATCAGCGACTTGCCGGTGGCGATGGTCACCATGGGATCGGCGAAGGCACCGATCAGGTTGCGGCAGAAATCGAGTTCGGCGAGATCGTCGCTTTCGGCGATCCACACGATGTCCGCCTGCGCGAGCGCGACGCCCTTGGCCCACTGCTTGAAGGGTGAGCCGGAATTCACCGTATTCGGGTGGAACGATACGCGCGGGTCGGTGAGATACTTGCCGATCACGGCGTGCGAGGTGTCCGAGGAGCAGTCGTCGAGGATGACGACCTGAAGGGACTTCAGGGTCTGGTTCAGGATCGAGCGGATGCGGGCGTCGAGATAGAGCTCGTGATTGTAGTTCGGCACGATCACGGTCACCGAGGGCTTGAGATAGCCGTGGCTGACGAGGATCTGGTACAGCTTGGCGAGCTTGGCCTCGGCCTCGAAGCTCTTGAACAGCCGGGTGCGGGCGTTCAGGCCCAGGGCCCGGCGTCGCGGCCCGTCGGCGATCAGGCCGGCGATGCCGTCGGCCGCCTCCTCCGGCGAGAAGGCCGGGACGGTGAGGCCGGCCGCCTCCCGCGGATCGTCGGCCCGCACGAAGGCCCCGATGCCTGATCCCCTGTCGAAGTGGACGATGGGAACGCCGTACTGGGCGGCTTCCAGGCACACGAGCGGAAAAGGGTCCTCGCGGGACGACAGGAAGAACA
>CAXTVD010000287.1:0-4771 GCA_964247575.1 uncultured Lichenihabitans sp. | reverse complement strand
ATCTCGTCCACATGAACCATTCCGATGATTTCTGGCGCGTGACCCGCAGCCTCGCGCCCGAGACCGATGTCGCCGAGGCCTGGCTCAAGCGCCACGGGTCCGGACTGCATCGTTACGGACATTGACTTCAAGCAGGCTCGCAGTTGGCCTCGGCGACCAGAGCGTCGATCAAGACATCCACTTGGCTGGGCGCAATCCCGAGAGGAGGCAAGGGAAGGCTCGGCCGGATGGCCCTGCGCGAGGGCGAGACGCTCGCCAAGGGCGCGATCGCCGCCGAGAGGCTGGAGGTCGCCGCGGCTGGCGTGACCCTGTCGGCCACGACCGTGATGCTCGATGCGATCGGCGCGGCTATCATCATCGACGCGATCAAGAATTCCATGTCGCCGAAGCCGTGCGCGGTGGACAAGCCGAGTTTCGATAGGCCCTTCGCGCCCAACGGCGGTTTCGATGTTAACGCCCCGACCCTGAAACATGACTACGTCGAGGCGAAGAAGTGGTGGTCCAACCGGAGCGATGGCAGCCACGTCCGCGTTGCGGAACCGGAACACCGTGACGAGCTCAAGCCCGGTCACTGGGCGTCTGGCCGCGGCGGAACCGCTCCGCATTGGGTCGTGGAGGATCGGAGCCCGCTCAAGAACGCCCCGTTCTTCGCGACGGCGCCGCTGGACGCAGACGGCCGGCCGGCGTACCCATGCCGCGAGGCCTGCCGACCGATTCCGCCGACAGCCAGAGCTGGGCCCACATCGGTCTCGGCCTGCCGCTCGTCGGGGCGACACCCTTCGCACCCGTTCCGCCGCCGCCGCCCGCCACGACCAGCGCGCCCATGCCTGTCCATGTCGTCTCCGTCGCGGCCAGCATGCCGACCGGCTTCGTGCCGCCCGGAATGCATCGCGACTTCACGCTCGGCAACGGCACGGGGGTTCGGCAGTCCCGGCATCGGGGCAGGGAGCGGCTTTCAGCCCTTCCCGACCCATCATGCGCCGGCCTTCAACCCGGCGACGGCCCATGCCGTCTCTCCCGACGTCGACCTCGGCTCGCTCGACGCCGCGCTCGGCAAGGCCAACGAGACGGCCGCCGCCGCCTTGCAGGCACTCGGCACGCCCGTCTCCCTGCAGATTACAGCGGCCTCGATCAACGCCGTCATCGCCAAACTGATCCAGGCTAAAAGCCTGCTCGACGGCCTCGGATTAGCGGGTGGCTCCGGCACGACAGGCTCGACCGGCCCGAGACGTGTAGTGGCAGGGCGGGGGGGGGCAAGTCGCGGTAGCTGTCGTCGGAGCGCCTGGCGTTGATCGCGGCCGGCGTGTGCTCGCGGGAAACCGCGTTATGGGTCGATGCCGCTCGTGTTGGGCAGGAGGGGAACGAGGGCGCTGATCCAGGCGATGATCTGGACGACGGGTGATGTCACGGCAGAGCCGGACAGCGAGAGCTCGACGACCCTGCTGCGCTTACCGGTAGTCAGCATCAGGTTCGCGAGGGCGAGGCTGGAGTTCTTCTCTTGTGCGGTCTGGAGGCGTTGCAGGTCCGCCGGTGCCCAGGCCCCTTCGATCTGGATGTCGCGCGCGAGAATGAAGCCGGTCGTGAGCAGGGGCAGCACCCCGCCGTTCTGCGCGATGTGTCCCGAGGATAGGAGGCCGGCATCCTGGCCCGGCAGGACGATTCCAGCCATCTTCAGCAGTGCCGTGTCGATCCACGGCCTCATGAAGCCGACGGATCGTGCCGTGAAGCTGATCGACGTCAGTTTCGTGTCCGGCGATAGCGGTTGCCCACTCGGGTCACCTTGCGTGAGCCAGCGCAACGGCGTGTCCCGCGCCGGCGCGCCGATCGTCAGATAGGCGCCGCCGAGGCCGCCGGGGTCTGAAGGGTCCACCGTCACGCGGGTCCAGGCCGGGTCCGCGGTGTCCGTCCAATTGGGCGAGACCGGATAGACGGGGTGCCAGGTTCCGGGGACCGGCAAGAGATCGGGCAGTCCGCTGGTGGCGAAGGTGTGACGCGCCGCCGCGAGCGTCGATGCAGCGAACGCGTTCCCCGGGGTCGCCTGGGCTCCGGCGAGAAAATCGGTCCACAGCCCCTCCGACGAGGCACCGCTCGGCGCATAGTAGCGCGAGAACGTCGGCACGGGATCGACCAGGGCTTGGAAGGCGGCGAGTGGGAGTTCCGAACCGGTCGGGTTGGCCGGCGACATGGCGTCGGCGTACTGGCTCATATCAATCGGCTGGGGCAAGCTCGTCAGTTGAAAGACGGGCGGTAGGCCGCCCGAGGCATGCAAGGACGGTACGTCGGGCCAGGCCGCGAAACGTCTCTGGTCCAACGCACGTGCGAAGCCTGCCGTGAGATCCATGACAAAGGCCAGGTTGGTGGAACATCGGCACTGTAGCGAGCAGGGAGTCGCAGCGTCGGCGCGGGGTTGGGGGATCCCAGCCGACGCACGGTTGGCGACCCCCCCTGTCAGTTCGGGTGCTGATGCTCGTGATGGCTACGGTGACGGGAACGCGTCTCGGCGAGATGCGCCGGGACGTCCATGGGGGGGCAGGGATTCGGCGTTTCGGCGCACAGGAAGGCGATCACCTGCAGCCCGGGCAGTTTCAACGAGCCTCCGTCGAACGACGAGGTGAAAGTATCGCTGGTGGACGAATGCGAGTAGCTGCCGCTAACCGAGAAGGGTCCCCATCCGCCGCTGGCGGACGCCTTGTTCATGGAGGCGATGTGGTCCTTGTCGCTCTGGCTGAAATTGGCCGTGATGGTCACGTTGCGCGCCACGACGAAAGCGGTCGGGAAGATCGGCATAGTCGTCGTGATCGCTCCCTTGCTGAAGCCGTCGATGAACCATTCATTCATGGAGAGGAGCAGGGGATCGAACCAGGTTCGCAGGACTTCGACGCGGATCAGTTCGGCTGACAGCGTAAAATCGTTGCTGTCCATGTGTTGATGATCGTGTTCGTCATCGTGGGAGTAGGACCCGCCTGCGCTCCAGAGGCCCCAGGACGCATTGGCCCCGCTGGAATAGCTGGTCGCGTCTGTTGTGGCCGTCGTATTCAGGTAGGAGCTGCTCAGCGTGAGCTCGGCCGCGTCGCTGCTGCTGTCGCACCAGTCGCCCGGCAGGGCGTAGGACAGCAGGAACGTGCCCCCCGATTGGTCCAACAAGGGCAGTCGTGCGGTGGGCGCAACGAGGGTCTGATCATGGGCGATGACGGCCGTAACGGCGTTGTTGATCGTCGACGACATGGCATTGAGGGCCTGCTCGACCATTGCCTTGCCTTGTGACGTCCAATTGTTCCAGCTCTGATCGACCACCGCCTGTAGAGCCGGCGCCACGGCGTTCCACTTCTGTTGTCCATCGGTCGTGCTCAGGTCGTAGCCGAGGTAAGCGGTCCGAAAGCCGCCGATCGCTTTCATATAAGCTGTCCGATTGTCCTGGTAATTCTTGTAGATGGCCGATGGACCGTTTATCGTGATCTGCGCCCCGGTGTAATCGGTCATCGTCGTCGACGTATTGAGATAGGCGAATGCCTTGTTCCAGATGTCCTGCTGCTTCGGGTCCGTGGTCAGGGAGCTGTTGGCGCCGTTCACCACCGTGCTGTAGGTCGCGGACAAGGTGCGACCGGTCTCGACGTAGAGCGACGCCTGGTTGCCGTCGGGTAGGTTGTCGACGACTACCGAGAAGGCCTCTGCCGCGTCTTGTTTGCCCTTCGGGTTAATGGGGCTCAACGCGTTCGTGAGCTCTTTCGGGTTGAGCACCATGTTCTTGACCATCAGCATGCGCGGTTTGGCCTGGCCCGTCCCCTGTCCAGCCGGTGCGTAGGTGATCGCATCGAAGATGCGATCGTACAGGGTCGACAGAACCTGTTGTTCCTGTTCAGGGGTCATGACCGCTCCAAGTGTTGGGACATTGATCGCCGGCGCCGGTGACGCTGCGGGTCCAATCGAATAATACTGTAAAGGAACCAAATGTGCAGCGGCAGGCGTGCAAGCCGAAAGTATCGGCGACTTCGCTTCCGAGAGAAATAGATCATGATGCTTGAGAAGAGTCTACAACTAATTGTGGCAAACTGATCCAAAAACGCCAATATGCCGGCCGGCCTCCGACGGCGAGTGCGCCCGTTTCGGTTCACTTGGAGTTGACGGCCGCCAAGATCCTGGTTCGCCGATGGGTGCGGCCTGGACGCCGATGCGGAAGCCTTCAAGGCGACGCTGCTCAGCCTCGGCACCGGCACATTCGTCCATCGACGGAGGGACCCGTCGAGGTCATGTTCAAGACCGGCCGTCGCGTCTACGAGCTCGACCGCCAGGGCTTCATCGGCTTCAGCCTCACCTTCACCCGCGTCGGCGACTTTACCGACGACGGCGGCTCGACCGATTTCCTGGCCAACCTCGTGTCGGTCGCCGCCGAAGGGCTCGACGCCGCCGCCTCGGCCGTCATGGGCCAGTTCGGGCTGTCATGACCAAACCTGCGTGGCTCATCGGCAACGTCGGCCTCGACGTGCAGGATCTCGTGGTGGCGCTCGACGTCATCGCGGGCTCTTACGCGCTCGATCAGGCCCTCGCTGCCTCCGTCACGGTCGCGGTCGCCACCGGCCCGGCCGCCTCGCCGTCGGTGCCGGCCGACACGGCCGCGGTCACCAACTTAGGTACGTGCTGGTGCCGCTCCTTAACGCCGTGCCCATGGAGGACCTGCGCTCTCGTCGCAGGATCGCGGAACTTAGATCCCGTTATTGTCGCCGAAAGGTGAAATAAGCCGGCGGCCGTCCTTCCCGGATGGCTTTCTGCTCGT
>CAXTVD010000286.1:0-4782 GCA_964247575.1 uncultured Lichenihabitans sp. | reverse complement strand
CTACGAACTCTGCGGTCGCAACGTTTCCGAGACGGCCCGACGTCTCAACATGCACCGGCGCACGTTGCAGCGCATTCTGGCGAAACGCGCTCCGCGCTGAGCAATCTTCGGCGCTAGCCCCTGACGGGGCGGCGCCGACCGCATGCAGAGGCGCGGTAGAGCAGCGCGGTCGCAATCCCAGCTTTCTCCGAGACGTGTCGCAACTGCAAGGTTTGGCACGCTGGTGGCGACCAGTCTGCCGATCAGCCCGTGATCGAGACCGTAGATTGGCCGTCGCTCGGATGCTGTGACAGTGAGAAGGCGGGCCAAAAGCCCGTGGGAGCCTCTGAGGGCTGCCTCGGCATGCCCTCCGACAAGAATAACGCTCGGAAACTAAACAGGGACCCCGCGCAGTCTCTTCAACTTGGCTTCGGGTCGGGTCCCGACTGTCGAGGCTTGGATCGGATTGAGGACTCGATTGCGCGCACGCCGAGGACGCTGTCCGGCGAGCCCTTCCAGGACCTCGTCCAAATGTCCGGTCGACCGCATGCGTTGACGCCGCGCCGGGCCTTGAAGGCCCCTCCTGCTCGTCGGACCGAACCATGGCTCGACTTGGCTCGGCGACTCTCAAGGAGGTCGTGATCGACGGCCCCCGAACGCGGCGCGGCCATGTCGGCCTAATTTCGAATGCCCGTCATCATTTGCAGTCTCGATCGCATTACGACTGCAATCGCTTTCAGCCGAGCTGCAGCTCTCATGCAGTCCGAAAGGCCGAACCTCCAGGCATCAGATCAGGAGGTAGCCCATGATCCCGACATGCTCGATGCCCGCCGTCGACCTCTCCGACGGTCGAGGTCAAGCCCGCCGAGTTCCATTTGCTCCAACGTTCCAGCCTCTCCCCGTCGCGGACGACGGTCCTGCGGCGGGTCGACAGCGGCAGCGGATCAAAGATGCCGTGGTCGCGCTATGTTGCGATGGGGCAGAAGCCATCGTCCTCGCGTCGATGACCTGGCTGGCCAGCCTCGTCCTCCTCGGTTTCGTCAACTGCGCCTTCGCCCGTGATGGACGCGATCCGACCCTGCTGAGGACCGCCATCGAGAGCGGAACTGGGGACACCCGAACACACTCCGTCACCACGCACGAGGTGTCGAGGTGAGCGTCACGACGCGCCTTTCCATGGCCACCAGTGTCGTTCCCTCGGTCTCCGATCGACGGCCTATTCGGGACTGGTTGTTCAGAAAACGGAGCACATTGCACCGCGCGGTGCCGCTGGATCCCTGGGTCTGCCGCGATCGCCGCCTCTTGCAAGATATCGGCCTGCTCTGGTGCGACGCCGCCTATGGACTGGCGGACAAGCCCGCCGATACCGGCGTTTGAACGCGCGGCAGCGGGTCCCGACCCTCGCATGGCGAGGGTCTAGCCAGCCAACGGCTCTCCTTGGCCGAATTGCTGGGTTCCGCTCCCAATAGCACAGGCAACCACACGGCCTGATCAACTCCTCTCATCGTCACGTCCGAATAACGTCGAAGACGATCCGACCTCGGGCGACGCTGCTTGTGATCGCGCCTGCTATTCCCCTCAAACAATGAAGGATCGGCTTATAAGAATTCTTGTCGCCTCGACACCCGCGACCGGGCATGTCAACCCTATTCTGGCGATCGTCCGGATCCTTTTGGCTGAGACGCATGAAGTCGTCATGCTGTCGGGGACGTCGTTCCGCAGGCGGATCGAAAGAAGCGGAGCAGAGTTCCGCGCTCTACCACCCAACGCGGATTTCGACCCGGATGACGTCTTCGCCGCGGCTCCCGAATTGAGGACCATCGCGCCCGGGCCGGACTGGCACCGGACCGCCCTCGAGCAATTGTTCGTTGCGAAAATCCCTGACCAATACAGTGCCGTGATGGCAATCCTTTCCGATTATGCAGCCGATCTCATCATCGCCAATGACATGTTCTTCGGTATGCTGCTCTTGCTGATGGGCCCACGGGAGAACAGACCCCCGATCATCCTGTGCGGGACGTCGTTCCTGCACTGGGTCCGCGAAGACAAGGCGCCGCATTTCGTCGGTCTGCCGCCGGCAGCCACCGCGGCGCAGGTCGCCGATTATGCACGCATCGCGGAGGAACACGACAAACTCGTCGATCGGCCGGTGGCTCTCGCTTTGAACCGCGTGCTGAAGCCGCTCGGCGTCGGTCCTCTGTCGATGACGCTGTTCGATTCCGTGGTGAAGCTCGCCGATACCTATCAGCAGCTGACCGTTCCGAGTTTCGAATTCCCTCGGGCCATGCCCCCGTCGGTGCGGTTCATCGGCCGACTGCCGATCATTCCGGATCAGGCACCGCTGCCGTCCTGGGCGGAGGATCTCGACGGCAAGCGCAAAGTCGTGCTGGTCACACAGGGGACCGTGGCCAATCATAATTTCGACCTGCTGGTCGTCCCGACCCTGGCGGCTCTCGCGGACGAGCCGGGCATCCTCGTCGTGGCCACCACCGGAGGCCGGCCGATCGAGTCCGTGCCGGGTCCGATTCCGGCCAATGCCCGCCTTGCGACCTATTTGCCGTTCGAATGGCTACTGCCGAAGGTCGACGCGATGGTCACCAACGGCGGCTTTGGCAGCGTCAATCAAGCCCTCAGTTTCGGCATTCCGATCGTGGCGGCCGGGCTGACCGAGGACAAGGCGGACGTCAACGTGCGCATCGCATGGTCCGGCGCGGGGATCGACCTCAAGACCAACAACCCGACCCCGAGCACCATCCAGGCTGCCGTGCGTGTGGCTCTCGATACTCCGACCTATCGCGACGCGGCGCACCGTTTGGCCATCGACTTCGCCGGCTATGATGCTCACTCGGAGATCCGGCAGTTGCTCGAGGCTTTCGAGCGCGAGGGTCGCAGCTAGAGGCGAGGCGTGGCGGCCTGAACGGGTCGGCTGGATCGCTGAAGGCCAGGATCGCGGGATCTGACGAAATGCGCCCGTGCTGAGCCGAGGTTCGGCGCCGGCCCTCACGGGGGGACGCCGAACCTCCCGTCAGCCAGGAAGCGCAGCGTCGCCGCGATGGCCTCCGGATGCGAGGCGAGCCGCGTATGCGATCTGCGAAGGGTGTAATGGTCCGCCATGCCGACGAGCCTCGTGCTGGCAACCGTGACCTTGCCGTCGTTGGGTCCCGGCAGCAGCAGACCGGCCGCGAGGGGGATCAGAGGCCGGTCTCCGGCCAGCACGCCAAGGTCGTAATCGACCGCTCCGAACGCGAGAAGCAGAGCGTCGTTCGGTCCCCAGCATCACAACGCGGCCGAGTCGTGCGGGCCGGTGGCGTGCCACATACAAGCGTGCCAGCAGACCGCCCATCGAATGCGCCACGATGTGAAGCTTGCCCGGGCTCGCGGCGGTGAAGCGGGCGACCGCCGGATGGATGGCTTCGACCAGAGCATCGAGCGGCAGGTGGCGACTGCGATAGTCGAGGTTGAGGACGGTATAGCCGGCCTGCTCCAAGGCGCGCTGCAATCGTCGCATCGACGCCGAGGTGCGGGCGATGCCGTGGAGCAGGAGGACGCCGTCTTGCACGCGAACTCCCGGGTGTCATCCAACACCGTCTCTGCTGGTCACGTGTGCAGAACCGGACCTATTCTACGCCGATAAGCGCCGAACCCGATAACCTGATCCACTCGCTTGCTGGAGCGGATGCGCGCCGAGCATGCGGCGTTCCTGGATGCCATGATAACGAGCTCGCTGCCACGCGCCGCGTCTCCGCCAGCATGGAACAGGTGCACGACAGGGTCGACCGGCTCCAGGCTGACATGTCCGCATCCCGCAACGATATAGCGGGCTTCCGAAAGCATATGGCCGGTTTCCGCGGCGAAATGACGGGCGTTCGAGAGGGCGTAACGGGCATCAGCGCGGACATTTTAGGGGCCAGCGGGGACCGTGTGTCGCTGCGAGGAGAAGTGTCGGGCTTTCGCGTGGAGACCGGCAAAGCCTTGCGCCAGTTCAGAGCGACTGCTTCGCGCTCGAAAATCAGAACATCGCGCGCCACGGCGAGATCCTGAACATCCTTTGCCGCCAGGACGACATCGAAGTGACGATGGACGCGGACTCGCTCCGGCCGTAAGGCTGCGTCGGGCTGGCGCTTCCTGCCAAGGACGTAGTCCTCGCCGAACCAGCGTGCTGACGGACCATGCGGCAAACACCTGTCTTTCTCGGCCTCGTCGCCGGCCTCATTCTCGCGCCGCTCCTTTCACGAGCCGCAGAGCCCGCGCCGCAGCCGCCCTCCCCGGCGGCGCTGGCCGCCTTCGTGGCCGGGTTGAAGCCCGCTGCAGCGACCCGCGGCGTCTCCTCTGACACGTTCGACGCCGCCTTCGCGGGCATGACGCCCGATCCGTCGGTCGCCGCGCTGACGCGCCGGCAACCCGAACTCGGCAAGCCCACCGGCGCCTACCTGGCCGGGGCCGTGACGCCGGCGCGGGTCGCGCAGGGCCGCGCGCTGCTCGCGCAATGGCACGACGAGCTTGCCGCGATCGAGCGCCGCTTCGGCGTGCCGGGCGAGATCCTCGTCGCCATCTGGGGTCTCGAGACCAATTACGGAGCCTCGCCCGGCGGTAAGGACGTCATCCGCTCCATGGCGACACTGGCCGCCATGAGCTTCCGGCCGGACCTCTACCGCGACGAGCTCCTGGCCGCCCTCGACATCCTGCAGCGAGGTGAAGCCTCGCGCGACCAGCTCCGCGGCTCCTGGGCGGGCGCCATGGGGCAGCCGCAGTTCATGCCGTCGAGCTTCGACAAATATGCCGTCGACGGGGATGGCGACGGGC
>CAXTVD010000285.1:0-4857 GCA_964247575.1 uncultured Lichenihabitans sp. | reverse complement strand
AGACGCGCAGGCCAGCCTGCTCTGCCGGGTCACCTCGTGCGTCCCGTGCGGGACCCACTCGGTGATCCTCGGCGAAGTCGAGGAGATCAGGATCTCGGGCGAGCCACGGCCTCTGATCTACCAGGACGGCGCCTTTTTCCGGACGACAGGCCTTCTGCCGCTCGCCTGACGCGGCCGCGTCAGGCCCGATGGTAGGGGTGGCCGGCGAGAATCGTCAGCGCCCGGTAGACCTGCTCGGCCGCCAGCACGCGCACGATCTGGTGGGGGAAGGTGGCCGCGCCGTAGGCGATCACCACCTCGGAGGCCTGCCGCAGACTTTCGTCCAGCCCGTCGGGACCGCCGATCAGGAGAGCGAGGTCGGCGCTTCCCTCGTCGCGGACGCGCCCCAGAAGCTCCGCAAAACCGGGGCTGGACAGGGACCGGCCGCGCTCGTCAAGCGCTATCAGGCGCGTCCTGGGACGAAGGTCGGCCCGCAGAGCCGCGGCTTCCTCCCGCTTGCGGTCCGGCGCCGCCCGCGCCCGGCTTTCCTCGATCTCACGGCACCCGACGCCGGTCAGCCCGACCTGCCGGGCCAAGGCCTGGGCACGGTCGACGTAGCGGGCGAACAAGTCGCGCTCGGGGCCGGCCTTCAGCCGCCCCACTGCCAGCAGCGTGACCTGCAACACCGCCTGTGTCGGGTCTGCTCAGCCGACCTGCCGCTCGCCGGGGCGGTCGACACCCCAGAGCTTCTCGAGATTATAGAACTGGCGCACCTCGGGCCTGAAGATGTGAATGATCACGTCGCTCGCGTCGACCAGCACCCAGTCGCAGTTGTTCAGGCCCTCGACCCTGGCGGACACGCCGGCGTCCTTGCAGGCGCGGGTCACCCGATCGGCAATGGCTCCGACATGGGTCGTCGACCGCCCTGTCGCGATCACCATCATATCGGCGATCGACGTCTTGCCGTGCAGGTCGATTGAGAGAATGTCCTCGGCCTTGGCATCTTCGAGGCTGTCGAGAAGATGCCGGGGCAGGAAGCCGGAGGCCTCCGGGACGGGGGCGATGGGCGGCTCGGCCGCGGGAATGACTTGGGTGATAGCCAGCGTGCAATCCTCGCGGGCAGCGTCTCCGGTCGCGGGCCGGCCCGCGCGGCCCACACGCCAACATGCGATGCCGCCCGCTGTTTTACAACGGAGCCCGCGCCGAAAGCGGGTCCGAGCCCGACCCACGGGACCGCTCGGTGAGCGCGAAGCCCGTCGGGTCTTGCGGCCTGTCCCGTCCCGGGTGCATTGCTGAGCGGCTGGCTCGGCGGCCTTGTCCCCTGCCGCCGCCCGGGAGAACGAGCGATGAGCGCATCCTTCACGGACTATCTGCGGTCCGTCCTCGCCGACATCGAGCAGGATGGCCTGACCAAGACGGAGCGGCTCATCGCCGGGCCGCAGGGCGGAACGGTGGTGGTCGAGGCGGCCGGTCGCCGGACCTCCTACATCAATCTGTGCGCCAACAACTATCTCGGCCTCGCCGATGATCCCCGCGTCGTGGCAGCCGCGCGGGCCGCGCTCGACACGTTCGGCTTCGGCATGGCCTCGGTGCGCTTCATCTGCGGGGCGCAGACGCTGCACCGCAGCCTGGAGCGCGCCATCGCCGACTACCTCGGCAAGGCCGACGCCATCCTCTTCGCCGCCTGCTTCGACGCCAATGGCGGGCTGTTCGAACCGCTGTTCGATGCGCAGGACGCCATCATCTCGGACGCCTTGAACCACGCGTCCATCATCGACGGGATCCGCCTGTCCAAGGCCAAGCGCTACCGCTTCGCCAATTCCGACATGTCCGAGCTGGAGGACCGGCTCAAGCAGGCGGACCGCGAGGGTGCGCGCTTCAAGCTGATCGCGACCGACGGCGTGTTCTCGATGGACGGGCATCTGGCTCCGCTGGCCGCGATCTGCGACCTGGCCGAGCGCCACGGCGCAATCGTCATGGTCGATGACTGCCATGCCACCGGGCATCTCGGGCCGCAGGGGCGCGGGGCGGCGGCGCTGGCCGGCGTCATGGAGCGCGTCGGGATCATCACCGGCACGTTCGGCAAGACGCTCGGCGGGGGCATGGGCGGGTTCGTCGCGGCCGATCAGCCCATCGTGGACCTCCTGCGCCAGCGCGCGCGGCCGTATCTGTTCTCCAACAGCCTCGCCCCACCCGTCGCCGCCGGCGCACTCGCCGCGATCGAGATCTGCCGCGAGGCCGATGACCGTCGTTCCAGGCTCATGGCCCATACCAGCCGCTTCCGCTCCGGATTGGCGCAGGCCGGCTTCGACCTGCTGCCCGGCGAGACGCCTATCATCCCCGTGATGTTGCATGAGGCCCGACGCGCGCAAGCCATGGCCCACGCCCTCGACGAGCGCGGCGTCTATGTCGCCGCCTTCTCCTACCCCGTCGTGCCCAAGGGCAAGGCCCGCATCCGCACCCAGATGTCGGCGGCGCTGGAGGAGGCGGACGTCGATCATGCCATCGGCGCGTTCGTCGAAGCCGGTCGAGGCCTCGGGCTGATTTGACTGTCGCCCAACGTCCGATGGCGTGCGTCAAAGGCTGACCGTGGCCGCCCGACGCCGTGTGTTCGGCCGGACCCGCCGGCTTCTGAACTGGATGAGCGCGGCCGTCCTGGTGCTGGTGATCGCGGCTGCCGGGCTTCTCGCCTACGACGCGACCCGGCCCGCAATCTCGACACTGATGGTCGGCCGATGGCTGCAGGGCAAGCCGGTCGACCGGCAATGGGTGCCCCTGGCCGCCGTGTCGCCCCGCCTGATCGACTCGGTCGTGATGTCCGAAGATGGCCAGTTCTGCGTCCATAACGGGGTCGACTGGCACCAGATGCAGGATGTCATGGACGATCCCGAAGGTCCCTCGCGCGGCGCCTCCACCATCACCATGCAGGTCGCCCGCAACCTGTTCCTGTGGAACGGCCGCTCCTTCATCCGCAAAGGCATGGAGATCCCGCTCGTGCTGGCGCTGGACGCCCTCTGGTCCAAGAAGCGGATCTTCGAAGTGTATCTTAACATCGCCGAATGGGGCGACGGCATCTTTGGCGCGCAGGCGGCGGCCCGGCACGATTTCGGCAAACCGGCGGTCAACCTCACGGCACGCGAGGCGGCCTTGCTGGCCACCGCGCTTCCCAACCCGTTCAAGCGCGACCCGGCCAAGCCCAGCCGCGGACACCGAGAACTCGCCGCGATCAATCTCGAGCGGGTCGCGGGAGCCGCGGACTGGACGCAGTGCCTGAAATGACCGGGCGCCCTATCCCGGCGCGTCCAGCCACGCCTTGCACTTCGCACTGACCAGGGCGCGCTTGGGCCGGATGCAGCTTTTGAGCTTCGTCTTGTCGGGGTATCCGACGCAGAGCCGTTCCATGTCCTCGTAGCAGGCGCCGAGCCGCTCGTCCTTGATCGTCGGGCTCTTGGCGACCGCTCCGGTGGCGACGATGCAGGCGAGTGCGGCGAGGGTCGACGGCTTCAGAGTCATGGCTTCTTGGTCCTGCCGTTCACCGAGCGCTGTTCGCGTAAACCACTACTTCGCGTCCCATAGCGCGCGGCACTTGGCGCTGACCAACGCCTTCTTCGGCTTCATGCACGCCGTGACCCTCGCCACGTCGGGCATGGCATCCGCGCAGAGGCGCTGCACGTCGCCGTAGCAGGCGGTCGAGCGGCGGTCCTGCAGCGTGGGCGGGCTCGTCGACGCCAGCGCCGCACCGGCGAGAGGCCACACCATGAACGCGAGAACCGAAAGTTTGACGGCGGACATCCCGGGCTTCCTCTTCTGATGCCCGATGAGCACGTTGCCTCGGGCTGCGTGGTGCAACGCCTCCCGGGCGAACTTTGGTCCATTGCGGAAAGCGGGGCGACGAGGCTGGCGACGCCTCCCCGCTAGGCCGCCTGGCGCAGTCCATCCAGCACCGGCGGGGTCCGGCGGTCGTAGCCCGGCGGCAGCGCCGCCGCGAATCGTCGCGAGCGGTCGACCAGGAAGTCGACGAGGTGGTTGCGCAGCGGGTAATAGTCGGGGTGCTTGTGGAGGTCGAAGCGCCGCCGGTCCCGCGGCAACGGGTTCACCACGATCTCGGCGATCATGGCGTCCGGCCCGTTGCTCATCAGGACGATCTTGTCGGCGAGATAGACGGCCTCGTCCACGTCGTGGGTGATCATGAACACGGTCTGCCCGGTCTCGAGACAGAGGCGGCGGACCTCGTCCTGCAGCGTGCCGCGGGTCAGGGCGTCGAGCGCCGAGAAGGGCTCGTCCATCAGCAGCATGCGGGGCTCGATCGACAGCGCCCGGGCGATGCCCACCCGCTGACGCATGCCGCCCGACAGTTCGGCCGGCTTCTTGCCCTCGGCGCCCTTCAGGCCGACGACCTCGATGAAGCGACGGGCATGGGCGTGGACCTTGTCGCGGGGCCAGTCGCGCCAGCGGGAGGAGACCGCGAGCGCGACGTTGCCGAGCACGGTCCGCCAGGGCAGCAGCGCATGACCCTGGAAGATGACGGCCCGGTCCAGCGAGGGACCCGCGATGGGCTGGCCGGCCACGATCACGCATCCCTCCTGCGGCCTGTCGAGGCCGGCCAGGATGTTGAGAACGGTGGTCTTGCCGCATCCCGAATGGCCGATCGTGCAGACGAAGTCGCCCTTGTCCATGGTCAGCCACAGGTCGCGGAAGACGGGCATCGCCGCGCCGCCCTGGTCGTAGGCCCGGGTGATCCCCTCGATCGACACGAACGCGCTCATGAGACATCCGGATAGGTGACGAGCCGGGTCGCGGCCGCGAGCATCTGGTCGAGAACCATGCCGACCACCCCAATAAGCAGGATCGCGGTAATCACGTTGACCAGGCTGAGGT
>CAXTVD010000284.1:0-4884 GCA_964247575.1 uncultured Lichenihabitans sp. | reverse complement strand
GTCCTGGATGGCGCCTTGCGTCTTGCAGCCGCGAGGACCGGGCCGCGACCGCCCGACCTGCGCGGAGGAGCGCTCCGGCTCGCGGTCAGGTTTCCACTGCCGAGGTTGGAATGATTGTCGTCACGGGCGCAGCGGGTTTCATCGGCTCGAACATCGTCGCCTCGCTCAACGAGGCGGGCCGGTCGAACGTGGTCGTGTGCGACCAGCTCGGGTCGGATGGCAAGTGGCAGAATCTTCGCAAGGCCACCTTCGCCGACTTCGTGATGCCGCACGAGCTCGACCACTGGCTGCGGGAGGCCCGGCACGTCGAAGCGGTCATCCACATGGGTGCGATCTCCTCGACGACGGCCGTCGACGGCGACGAGGTGATGGAGAAGAACTTCCGGTTTTCGCTGCGGCTGCTGGACGCCTGCACGGCGCGGCGCGTTCCCTTCCTCTACGCCTCGTCGGCGGCCGTCTACGGCGAAGCGGACCCCACCTTTCAGGACGAGATGTCGCCCGACGCCATCCGGGCGCTGCGGCCGCTCAACCTCTACGGCTGGAGCAAGCGGCAGTTCGACTTCGTGGTGGCCGAGCGGATCGCCAGCGGCCAGCCGCTTCCGCCCCGCTGCATCGGGTTCCGCTTCTTCAACGTGTTCGGCCCGAACGAAGAGCACAAGGGCGACATGAAGAGCGTGATCGCCAAGATCTTCCCCATCGTCCGGCGCGGCGAGGAGGTGAAGCTGTTCAAGAGCCACCGGGCCGGCGTCGCGGACGGCGAGCAGCGGCGCGACTTCGTCTACGTCAAGGACGTGGTGTCGGTCCTGCTGTGGTTCCTGCACGGCACGGTCGCGAGCGGCATCTTCAACATCGGGACGGGCCAGGCCCGCAGCTTCCGGGCCCTCGCCGAATCAGTCTTTGCCGCGCTGGGACAGACGCCCCGGATCGCCTATGTCGACATGCCCGCCTCGATCCGCGACAAGTACCAGTACTTCACTGAGGCCTCGCCCGATCATCTGCGTCAGGCCGGCTATGCCGGAGCCTTCACGAGCCTCGAGGAAGCGACCGCCGACTATGTCACCACCTATCTCAGCCAGGCCGATCCCTTCCGGTGAGCCGACGGTCATGACCGTGACGCGACGATGCTGCGTCCTGGTCGCCCTCCTGCTCTGGAGCGCCGGGGCATGGGCCGCGGGGGGCGGATCCGCGGAAGGCGGGGCCGCGGCGGTCCCGGACCTCCAGGCAGGCATGGCTGCCGTGCTGCGGGACATCGACGAGCATTTCTGGAACCGGGCGGAGGGGCACATCCGGCCGACCAATGGCTGCAACCAGGGTCAGAGCGGCTGCGGCGGCTCGACCGGCGGCGTCGGGGAGGCCAACGACAAGCTGGCCGATCTCAGTTTCTGGGAGATGGCGGGCTACGCCAATGTCCAGCACTGGCAATACGTCGACCAGGTCAGGGCGGCCGACCCCGCCGCTGCCACCACCAGGACCAGGATCGCGGAGCAGTGGGCCTACATTCACAAGCGGTGGTCGAACCGGCAGCTTTCATCGGCGGCGCCGTCCACCGGCATCGAGAACGTCTCCGACGATGCGGCGTGGCATCTCAACTACCTCGTCCAGGTCTATTTCGACCTCGGGGACGAGGCGGCGCTGAACGATGCCGTCGCGCTACTGCCCCATGTCCTCGACCGCTGGGCCGATCCGCACGCCCCCCGCATCGACTATGGTGACGGCCTGCAGGGCTCGAAATACGGCATTCTCTATGCCGAACCGACCGGCGACCCCGACCACCAGAGCGTATCCGGGATCTTCGAAGCGATGATGGGGGTGTCGGCGCTCGATCTGTTCGACCGGACTGGCCAGGACAATCTCTTCGACTTCGCCCGCGACGTGTTCAGCAGGACCAAGGGCGCGTTCAAAAAGAGCTGCAAGAACACGACGGGCGCCTGCACGGCCGACCCGGCCGTCTATTATACCGAACGGGACATCAAGCCGTGCAAGAGCGGGACGGAAGCCTCGCCCTGCCCGACGAGCGGAGCGAACCCGCATTTCCTCCAGCCGGTCGCCAACTTCTTCGGGCCGCCGCAACGCGGATGCGATGCCACCTATCTCGCCGGCACGATGGCGATGGGTGTGCTGGCGGCCCGGCTCTACGACCATACCCACGAGGAGCGCTACCTGGACGAGGCCAGGAGCACGGCCGCCGCGATGGCCCGGTCCGACACCTATCTGCGGACGATCCCGGGGATCGGGCCGGGCCTTGTCAATGCGCGCGACCCATGGACCGACGGCTACTGGGCGCCCTACTATGTCGACGAGGTGCTGAGCCGTCCCGGAGTGGATTCCTCCGGTCTGCTCAAGACGGCGATCCGGAACACCGGCCTTTCGATCATCCGCCAGCGCACAAGTGAGGGCCTCTCCGGCGGCGACTGGACGCCGCCCGAGAAGAACGGCTGCAACGCGGCCACAAGCTGGGCCGAGCAGGCCCGGGCTCTGGGCGGATCCGGCGGTGGACAGGCCAAGCCCAGCCAGATCATGACGGCCGCCAGCTCGGCCTCGATGGTTCAGGGCGCGGCCATGCTGGACGCGCGGCCTCGGCGGCCCTGAGGGCGGCGGCCTATCCGATGTTCATGAGGCTCGCATTGCCGCCGGCCGCGGCCGTGTTGGTCGAGACCGAGACCTCTTCCACCAGCCACTCCAGGGGGAACGCCTCCTCGCCCGACGCCAGGCCCTCGCGGGTGACCCCGTAGACGGGGACGATCGCCCCGGGACGGGCGGCCATGGCCTGGTTGAGGCGCAGAAGGGCGTCGCCGTCCCCCTCGAACAAGGCGAGGCTCAAGGCCGTCTGCCCCGTCTCCGCCGGGGCCAGCCTCACCTGGGCTGCGACCGAAGCCGGCAGGCCGGACAGGAGGTCCGAGACCGCCTGCGGGGCTGCGACGAGGACCGGATTGCCGGTCGCGATCGCCGCGCCGAGGGCGGCCCACAATCCCGTTTCCGTCTGCACCACGGCCAGAACGGGGCCTCGCGGCTTGAACCCGTAGACGTTGCGCTCGCCGACCGGCCCCGTCAGTTCGGTTCGTGTGCCGAGCAGCGATCGCGTCAGGAGACCCGCGCAGCGCTCGGCCTCGGCCCCGCGGCCGCTCGACGCGAGCCAGGCATGAAGGGCAAGCGCCGGGGCGTTGTCGCCGACCCCGCGCGGCGGCACGGGGGGCGACCCCGCGGGCCGCTCGGCCAGGAGGCGATGCAGGTAGAGCGGGCCGCCAGCCTTGGGACCCGTACCCGACAGGCCGTTGCCGCCGAACGGCTGCACGCCCACCACCGCGCCGATGATGTTGCGATTGACGTAGAGGTTGCCCGCCCCGATCCGGCTGGTCACGTGGGCGATGGTCTCGTCGATGCGTGTATGCAGGCCGAAGGTGAGGCCGTAGCCCTTGGCGTTGATGGCGTCGAGCAACGCGTCGAGGTTCTCGCGGCGGTAGCGCAGCACGTGCAGCACCGGGCCGAACACTTCGCGCTCGAGATCGTCCAGGCTCTCGACCTCGATCACCGTGGGAGCGACGAAGGTGCCCGCCGCGCAGGCGTCGGCCAGCGGCAGGGACTCGACGCGCCGCCCGGCCGCCCGCTTGGCGTCCACATGGGCGAGGATGCCGTCGCGCGCCTCGGCCGTGATGACCGGGCCGACATCGGTCGACAGGCGATCGGGGTTGCCGGTCACGAGTTCGGCCAGGGCGCCCTTGAGCATGGCCAGGATGCGGTCGGCGACGTCCTCCTGGAGGCAGAGCACCCGCAGGGCCGAGCAGCGCTGCCCCGCCGAGTCGAAGGCGGAGGCGATGACGTCCCCCACGACCTGCTCGGCGAGCGCGGAGGAGTCGACGATCAGGGCGTTCTGGCCGCCGGTCTCGGCAATGAGTGGAATGGTCCGGCCGCCGGCGCTGAGCCGTCCGGCGAGCTGGCGCTGGATCAGGCGGGCGACGTCTGTCGAGCCGGTGAAGACCACGCCCGCGCAACGGGGATCGCCGACCAGGGCCGCGCCGATCTCGCCCGCCCCCGGCAGCAGTTGCACCGCGCCGGGCGGCACGCCGGCTTCCCGGAGGATGGCGATGGCCCGCGCCGCAACGAGCGGGGTCTCCTCGGCCGGCTTGGCGAGCACCGTGTTGCCGGCCGCGAGCGCGGCGGCGACCTGGCCCGTGAAGATCGCAAGCGGGAAGTTCCACGGGCTGATGCAGACCACCGGCCCGAGCGGCCGGTGGGTGTGGTTGTCGAGGCCGGTCGCGGCCTCACGGCCGTAGTAGCGGAGGAAGTCGATCGCCTCGCGGATCTCCCCGACGGCGTTGCCCAGCGACTTGCCGGCCTCCCGCACGATGTCGCCCATCAGCGTGGACAAACGCGCTTCCATGAGATCGGCCGCCCGGGTGAGGCAGGCCGCGCGTTCGGCGGGAGGGGTGGACCCCCAGATCGGCTGAGCCGCCAGCGCATGACCGAAGGCCCGGTCGACATCGGCCGGGGTCGCGTCCACGACAAAGCCGACGACATCGGCGTGGTCCGCGGGATTGAGGACCGGACGGCCGGGGCTGCCGGCGGCAGCGGGCTCGTCGCCGATCAAGGGCCCCGCGCGACTGGGCTCGCGGGCGCTCGCGAGCAGCGCGCCGGACAAGGAGGCCAGCCGCTGCTCGTTGGAGAGGTCGATCCCGGCCGAGTTCGGCCGCGCCGACCCGAACAGGTCGCGGGGCAGGGCGATCCGGGGGTGGGGCGAGCCCACCTCGTCCATCTCCGCCGCCTGTGCGACGGGGTCGGCCACGAGGTCCTTGATCCGCACGTTGGCGTCGCCGATGCGGTTGACGAAGGAGGAGTTCGCGCCGTTCTCGAGAAGACGCCGCACGAGATAGGCGAGCAGCGTCTCGT
>CAXTVD010000283.1:0-4892 GCA_964247575.1 uncultured Lichenihabitans sp. | reverse complement strand
TGAAGGCGATCGGCCCGACCATGAAGACGCAATAGATCTGCGTCATGCCGATCACCACGGAGAGTTCCGTGAAGAGCAGCGCGTCGATCGGTTGCGAGGTGATGTGCGCGGCCTGGAGAAGGATGTTGATCGCGCCTTCCTTGCCGAGCATCGGCCGCCACGCCAGCACGCGGATCAGGAACGAGGTCCAGAACGGGATGACGCAGAGGACCAGCAGCGCCGTCGCGACCGTCTTGTTGCGGACGAACAGGCCCACGAAGAGAGCCGTGGGGTAGCCGACCAGGAAGGTCGTCGCGAGCACGACCAGCCAGATCCGGACCGTGGTCCACAGCGCGCCGATATAGGTCTCGCTGGTGAAGAAGGTCTGCCAGCTCTTGGTCGTGAGGATCGGCTCGATCTTGAAGGTGGTCTGAGTCCAGAAGGACACGTAGACCATCATCAGGATAGGCAGGACGAGAAACAGCACCATCCACAGGACGCCCGGCGCGATCAGCAGGTAGGGCGTCAAGGCCCGCTTGCTGGCCGGTGCCGGGACGGCTGCGTCGGCGTCGATCTTGCCGATGGCCGTCATGCCGCTGCCCCCGCCCGGCGGGGCAGAAGCAGCGCATCCTCGGTCTTCCAGGTGAGGTCGTAGGTGCCGCCTGGCTCGAACGGCTGCGGCTCGCGGTGGCTGCGATGGGCTTCCACCGTCACCACGGCGCCTCCGGGCAGCCGGAAGAAGGAGGTGACCGCCGGCCCGGAGAACTCACTGGCGACGAAGGTCGCGGGCAGGCTCGCCCGCGCCGATGGGAGGCTGGAGGCCTGCGGCAGGACGGTGATCAGGTCCTGCCGCACGGCATAGACGCCGACATCGGCCGGTCCGACCTGCGCGCAAGGAAGGGTCCGCCCCTCCGCCTCGAAGCCGCCCTGGCCCATGCGGCCCTCGATCAGGTTGTAGCAGTTCAGGAAGCGGGCGACCCGGGCGTCCAGCGGACGTGTGTAGACCCGGTCGGGCGTGTCGACCTGGGCGATGCGTCCCTCGTCGAGCACGATGACCTGATCGCCCATCGCGAGCGCCTCGGTCTCGCTGCCGGTCACGTGGAGGAAGGTCACGCCGAGCCGCTCCCGCAGGCGGCGAAGCTCGCCGCACATGCGGGTGCGCAGGTTGGCGTCGAGGGCGCCGAGCGGCTCGTCGAGCAGGACAAGCTGCGGCTCTGTCACCAGCGTCCGCGCGAGCGCCACGCGCTGGCGCTGGCCGCCCGAGATCTGGTTGACCGCCCGCCTCTCGAGCCCGCCGAGGCCCACAAGACCGATGATGGCCTCGACCTTGGCGTCGAGCGACCGGGCGTCGGGCCGGTCCTCCGTCCGGTTCTTCAGGCCGAAGGCCACGTTCTCGAAGACGTTCAGGTGCGGAAACAGGGCGAAGTTCTGGAAAACGAAGCCGATGTTGCGGCGATGCGCCGGCACGCCCCCGACCGGGGCGCCCTTCAGCAGGATGGTGCCGCGATCCAGCGTCTCGAAGCCCGCGATCGTGCGCAGAAGGACCGTCTTGCCTGATCCGCTCGATCCCAGCAGCGCGACATAGGCGTTGTCCGGCACCGACAGCGAGAGGCCGTCGAGCGCCACCTTGGAGCCGTAGGCCTTGGTCACGCCGTCAAGACGCAGGACAGGTCCGGATGACCGGCGGTCGGGCTGCGTTGCTTCGGATGCCAAGGGCAAAAACCGCCTCTCCCGCGCCGGTCGAACCTACACCTGTGAGGCTAGGCAAAACGCATTTTGCACGCAAGCTCGCTTTCTGTGCGCCGGGGGACCAATCTTTCAGCACTGTCCAAAGACCAAGCAGTCATCTGACAGCATTTTCATTGCTCTTTGACCTCGGGAAGGATGCGTTACGGTACACAATCAGCACCAGTCACGGTTCGCCGCCGATGCTCAGTCCTCCGCCCAACCCCGCTGCCCGACAGCGCCCGGAACGCCGCCACGAACTCGTCGAACGCGTCCTGCGCGCCAATATCGCCAGGGGGCACCTCCCGCGCGGCCTGGTGCTGCTCGAAGCGCCGCTCGCCGCCGTGCTGCAGACCAGTCGGGCCCCGGTGCAGCGGGCGCTGCGGCAACTCGAACGGGACGACCTGGTCCATCGCTTCGGGGGTCGGGGCTACCTGGTGGGACGGGCGGCGAGCAAGGCGTCGCCCCTGCGCGCCGACCTGCGCGAACTCGGCCTGCAGGTGTCCGAGGAGATGGACGAGGCGTTGCAGACGCGGGGGTCGTGGGAGCGGATCGCGGCCGATCTCGAGGACGCCGTCTCCTCCTGCCTCGCCTTCGGCGAGTTCCGCATGGTGGAGGCCGAGGTGGCCGCCCACTTCAACGTGAGCCGGACCGTGATCCGCGACGTGCTCGGGCGCATGCAGGAGCGCGGCCTCATCCGCAAGACGCAGAGCTCACGCTGGATTGCCGGTCCCCTGACCGCCCAGGCGCTGCGGGAGCGCTACGACCTGCGCGGCATCCTGGAGCCGGCGGCGATGCTCGCTGCGGCGCCCTCCCTCGACCGTGCCGCGCTCGCCGCCCTGCGCGAGCGGACCGGCGCGGCCGGCGGCAGCCGGGACGCCTCGGCCGAGCCGTTCGCGCAGTTCATCGCCCTCTGCGTCCTCGCCGCACCGAACGGGACGCTGGGCACCATGATCCGTCAGAACCTTGTGGTGCTCGACGCCGCTGCACGCTCGCTGGCCCGGCTCGGCCTGCCGCCCGACGACGCGGCCCTGGCCGAACTGCGCGTGACCATGGACCTGCTGCTGAACGGATCGGTGGCGGCCGCCGCCGAGTGGTGGCGCGATCACCTGCGGGCCGCCTGCCGCCGCAGCATCGCCCAGCTCAAGATCGTAGCCATCCTCGACCGCCCGCAGGCTGTCCCCTCCTACCTCGTGGCGGTGTGAGGTGGGGAAGCGTCCTCAGGCGGCGGCGAGCCAGGGCGTGAGGGCTTGCCGCACCGCCTGCGCCAGCGGCACGGCGGTCGGCGTGTCCGAATGGATGCAGAAGCACTCCGCCCGCATGGGGAAGCTCCGGCCGTTGACCGACACGGCCAGCCCGTCCCGGGCCACCCGCACGGCGCGCCGCGCGGCTTCCGCGGGGTCGGTGGCGGCGTGCTCGCGCGTGATGATCAGGGTGCCCTCGTCGGTGTAGTCGAGGTCCGTGTAGTATTCGGGGATGAAACCGAGCCCGCGCGCCGTATAGACGGTCTCGTGCGCCGTGCCGGCCATGCCCATGACCGGCACGCCGAACACCCCGACCGCCTCCGCGACGGCCTCGGCCACCGCCGGATCGCGGCTCGCCACGCCGTAGAGCGAGCCGTGCGGCTTGATGTGATGGAGCGGCATCCCCTCGGCGTCGAGAAAGGCCTTGAGGGCGCCGACCTGGTAGATGATGCAGGCCACGAGCTCGTCGTGCCCCATCTTCATCTCGCGACGCCCGAAGCCCTGCAGGTCGGGAAAGGAGGGATGCGCCCCGACCTTGACGCCATGCTGCTTGGCGAGCCGCACGGTGCGCCGCATGACGCTGGGGTCGGACCCGTGGAAGCCGCAGGCGACGTTGGCGACGTCGATCAGGGGCATGATGCCCTCGTCGTCCCCGCAGCGATAAAGCCCGAAGGCCTCGCCCATGTCGCAGTTGAGAACGATGGCCATGACACGACTCCG
Source organism: uncultured Lichenihabitans sp. (assembly GCA_964247575.1). Lineage (GTDB taxonomy): Bacteria > Pseudomonadota > Alphaproteobacteria > Rhizobiales > Beijerinckiaceae > Lichenihabitans. The sequence goes on along the minus strand of CAXTVD010000283.1, from coordinate 1,224 downwards.
GCGGGGTGGCGGCCCGCGGCAGGCGGGGCTGGATATCGCGCTACGATGCCCGACGGGACGGAGAGGTCAACTCCGGGCCGCGTCGATCCGGCCCGCGTGCAGGAATCCTGTTTGCCGGCTCCGGCCGGCATGGCAAGTTCTTCGCATGCCGGCCGCACCGGCGCGACGCGCCTGGGCCCGAGCCGGCCGCCGTCGCGCCGGGTCGCCCCGTATCCTGGAGGTTTCATGGCCGCCGCCACCGTTCCCTGCCCGCTGCCCGGCATCTTCTACCGGCGTCCCTCGCCGGATCAGCCGCCGTTCAAGACCGAGGGGGACGCCGTGGCGGTCGGGGACACGATCGGGCTCGTCGAGGTGATGAAGACCTTCACGCCCGTGACGGCCGAGGCGGCCGGGACGATCACCCGCTTCCACGTCGAGGACGAGGACGCGGTCATGGCGGGCCAGCCGCTGTTCGACCTCGAGTCCTGAGCCGGATGGCGCTGCGCAAGGTCCTCGTGGCGAACCGGGGCGAGATCGCGGTCCGCATCATCCGCGCCGCCCAGGACCTCGGCCTGAAGACCGTGCAGGTTCACAGCCGGGCCGACGGCGACATGCTGGCGGTGCGGCTCGCCGACGAGGCGGTCGAGATCGGCCCGCCGCATCCGGCCAAGTCCTATCTCAGGACCGAGGCGATCCTGCAGGCGGCCCGCGACACGGGGGCGGACGCCGTTCATCCCGGCTACGGCTTCCTGTCGGAGAATGCGGACTTCGCGGAAGCCGTCGAAGCGGCCGGGCTGGTCTTCGTCGGCCCGACGCCGCAGACGATCCGCACCATGGGCGACAAGGCGGCGGCGCGCGCCAGCGCCGCAGCGGCCGGCGTGCCCGTCGTGCCCGGCAGCGAGGGTGCGCTCGCCGACCTTGCGGCCGCCCCGGACCTTGCGGCGTCGATCGGCTACCCCGTGATGATCAAGGCCGCCGCCGGCGGGGGCGGCCGCGGCATCCGCGTCGCGCGCACCGCCGAGGACCTGCCGGCGCTGCTGCTCCAGGCCAGCCAGGAAGCGCGCTCGGCTTTCGGGGACGGCAGTCTCTACCTCGAGCGTTTCGTTCCCCGCGCCCGACACGTCGAGGTCCAGGTGCTCGGGGACGGGCGGAGCGCGATCCACCTTCACGAGCGGGAATGCTCGATCCAGCGGCGGCGGCAGAAGGTGTGGGAGGAGGCGCCCGCCAGCACGCTCCCCCCCGGCG
>CAXTVD010000282.1:0-4907 GCA_964247575.1 uncultured Lichenihabitans sp. | reverse complement strand
CGCCTATTCGCTGGAATACGGCCTCGACGAGATGGAGATGCACGAGGACGCGGTGACGCCGGGCGAGCGCGTCATCCTGGTCGACGACCTCATCGCCACGGGCGGGACCGCCACCGGGGCCGTCAACCTGCTGAAGCGCATCGGCGCCCATGTCGAGGCCGCCTGCTTCGTGATCGATCTCCCCGAGCTCGGTGGCGCGCAGAAGATCCGCGACCTCGGCGTGCCGGTCCGCACCCTGATGGAGTTCGCGGGGCACTGAGGATGTTCGGCTGGCGGGGCTTCGACGCGCTGAGCGCGCGCGAGCTCCACGACATCCTCAAGCTGCGCGCCGACGTCTTCGTCGTCGAGCAGACCTGCGTCTTCCCGGAGATCGATGGGCGCGACCCGGACGCGCTGCACCTGCTGGCGCGGGCGGCGGAAGACGAGCCTCTCGCCGGCACCTTGCGGCTGTTTCCGCCCGACAGGACGAGCGGTCACGCCGTCATCGGTCGGGTCGCGACCGCGCGCGACCTGCGCGGCCAGGGGTTCGGGCGGGCCCTGATGACGGAAGGGATGGCGGAAGCGCGGCGTCGGTTCGGCCTCGTGCCGATCGCCATCGGGGCGCAGGCGCGGCTCGAACGGTTCTACGCGAGCCTGGGCTTCGTGCGGACCGGCGAGGACTACATCGAGGACGGCATCCCGCATTGCGCGATGCTGGCCAGCTGAACGTCCTCAAACGGCCCCGCGGCACTCCCAGAACACCGAGCCGTCGAATTCGCAGACCGTGGCGCCGTCCTGGTTGACGCCGGTATTGTGATGGAACACCAGCCCCCATCCTGCCGTCTGCGACGCGTGCTTGGCGGTCAGCGTCGAGGCGTAGCTGATCGTGTCGCCGGGATGGACGGGCTTGCGCCATTTCAGGTTGCGGAAGCCCGGCGAGGGTCCGGGCTGGGAGGCCGCCTCGCCGCGCGCCCTCAGGGCCGCCATCATGGCCTGGCGATGGGTGACGTAGAGTTTCATCCAGACCGCGACCGTGTGCCATCCCGAAGCTGCCAGCCGGCCGAAGGACGTCGCCGCGGCGGCAGCCTCGTCGACGTGGAAGGGCTGCGGATCGTAGCGCCGTGCGAAGTCGACGATCTCCTCCGTCGTGAAGGTGTGGCGGCCGAGGTCGAGCCTCGTCCCCACCACCAGATCCTCGAAGAAGTCGCTCACGCCCCGGTCTCCGTGCCGCCCCGCCGCGCCGTCATGACGGCGCGCTCCTGTGTCATCAGGCAGGCGAAATCCTGGTCGAACGGCGTGAAGCGCAACCTGTCGCCGACGCGAAGGGGGCGAGGCCGAGCCACCGCGGGCCCGCTCACGCCATCGCGCCCCGCCCTGCGTTGCGGACCGGCGTCAACCGAGAGGTGCGTTTGGAGGTCGAAGTTCGCCATGGGTGCAGATGCCGGGAATCACGCGGTCAAGCGCTCCGACCCCTCCGCGGTTCCCCCGCCCCACCCGCTATGGGTGAACCCGCCTCGGCGATCCACCACTGGACGAGAAAGGGCGACCCGAAGGCCGCCCTTTCTGGATTCGGATCGGCCTGCGCCGGAGCGTCGGGCCCGACAGGCCCTTACTTCTTGGCCGGTGCTTTCTTGGCAGGCTTCTTGTCGCCCTTGGCCTTCTCGTCGGCCTCGGAGCCTTCCAGCTCGCCCTTGGCCTCCTCGTCCTCGTCCTCCTCGCCGTCTTCTTCTTCCATCTCGCCCTGGCCGCCGGACGCGTTCACGGCCTTCTCGGCGGCGTCACTGAGCAGTTGGTCGGCGCGCTTCTCTTCGTCCAGCGTCTCGCCGAGCAGCTTCTCCGCGTCGGCGAAGCCGAGCTGCTTGGCCCAGGCCTTCAGCGTGCCGTAGCGGGCGATCTCGTAATGCTCGACCGCCTGGGCGCAGCCGATCAGCACGGCATCGGCCGCCGCGGTGTCGCCGAAGTCCTCGAGGTCTTCCGTCATCTCTTCCGAGATGCCCTTCATGGCCTCGCAGGTCTTGGCGCGGGCGGTCTTGCCGACGATCTCGAACACCTGCTCCAGGCGCTCGATCTGGTGGGCGCTTTCCTCGCGGTGGGTCTCGAAGACCTTCTTCAGCTCGGGGTCCTTGGCGGCCTTGGCGGCCTTGCCGAGCGAGCGCGTGCCCTGCTTCTCGGCCCAGTACACGTCCTTCAGCGTTTCGTAGAAGGCGTCGCTGAGAGTCTTTTCCTTGGCGGCCATGATACACCCCTGACTGACGATCGGTCGAACAACGAAGCGGCGCCCGCGAGGGCGCCGGAGCGAGGGAGGGGCTTTTGCGGCCCTTCTCCTCTTCGCGGGACTCAAGTCCGATGCATCTGCGAAGGTTCAGGCCCGGAGACACGATTCACGGTGGTATTTCCGGCGCGCGGCAAGGCCTCGTTCGGCCCCCGCCCCGCGCGCGCCGAACGAGGCCCGGTGACGTCACACGTTGCGCAGCGCGCCGCCGTCGACGCGGATCGTGGTGCCCGTGACATAGGAGGCCTGCGGGCTCGCCAGGAAAACGGCGGCGGCGGCGAACTCGTCCGGGGTGCCGTAGCGGGCGGCCGGGATCGTCGCCAGCGCCGCCGTCTCGACCTCCGCGATGCTGCGCCCGGAGCGCTCCGCATTGGCCTTGTCGAGGGCTTCGACGCGCGACGTGGCGATGCGGCCCGGCAGCACCATGTTGACCGTCACGCCGTCGGCGGCAACCTCGGAGGCCAGCGTCTTCGACCAGCCGAGCAGCGCCGATCGCAAAGCGTTCGACAGCGCGAGATTGGGGATCGGCGCCACGATGCCGGAGGAGGCCACCGTGATGACGCGGCCCCAGCGCCGCTCGCGCATGCCGGGCACGAGCGCTCCCGTGAGATCGACGAGGCTCATCACCATGGCGTCGAACTGCGCCCGCCACTGCGCGTCGGTGGCGCCGAGCGCGGTCGTGGGCGGCGGGCCGCCGGAATTCGCCACCAGGATGTCGACCCCGCCCAGGGCATCGAGGGCCCGCGCGGCGAGATCGCGGCCGATGCCCGGCGCCGCGAGATCCGCGGCGAGCTTCGGGAAGACCCGGTCGTCGGGGAAGCCCGCGGCGAGTTTCTCGGCCGAGCGGCTCGACACCGCGACGGTGGCGCCCGCCTCGGCCAGACCGCGCGCGATGGCGCCGCCGAGCCCGCCGGTCGCGCCCAGCACCAGGGCGCGCTTGCCCGTTAGATCGATCCGCATGTTGTCTGCTCCTGAGGGACGATGCGCCGCATATAGGCCCCGAAGGTCGAGCCGGCGACCCGGGCGGATCGATCCGCGCGGGCGCGGTGTTGTCCGGGGTGCACCGGCGCGCCACGCGCCCTTCGCACGCAACGAGGAGGATCCCATGGCGGACGACAAGACCAAGGCCGAACCGCATCCCGGCATGATGGGCGACGGCACCGAGGAGCAGAACCTCGGCCAGACGGGCAACCCGGGTGCTCGCATCACGGAGGACGAGGTGAAGGACGCCTTCAAAAAGCCCGCCGATGCCCCGAGCGACAAGCCCAAGACCTAGATCGAGGCTCCCGGCGCCTGATGGCACCGGGGATCGTCGATGGAACCGCTCCCCCCGGCACCCCGGGTGGGAGCGCGGGTCAGGCGCGGAGGGACACCGGTCGAGATGCCTGGGCATAGACCGCGTCGAGGACGGCCACGGGCGTGATCACCGCCGCCGCGGCGAGCGTTCGGCCCGCGTGGGGGTTCGACGGGCCGAGGCGGGACGCCAGCAGCGCGCCGTCGAGCGCGTCGCCCAAAACCCTCACCCACAGCGACCCACAGGGATCCCGCGACGCCAGAACCACGGCACCGGACACGATCTCGCGCAATCCGAACAGCGCGATCGTCGTTTCCCGGCCTTCGAGGCCCGCCGCCTGCGCGACCTTGCGGGGGGCCAGCAGTTCCACCACACCCAGCCCGATGCCGTACCAGGCGAGCCCGCGGGCGATGTCCTTCGGCGTCATGTGTCCGTCTCTCCGATGAACCCGTTCAACGAGGACGATCGAAGCCCGTATCCCGGCGCGGCATCGCCGCCCTGGACGAAACACGATGCGGCTGCCATGCGTTGCCCTCCGTTCAAGCCAAGGGCGAGCGCCGCCATGCCCGACACGACCTTCGACACGCGTCCCGCCACGACGACCAAGCTGGAACGTCCGAAGCTCTACAAGGTCATCCTCATCAACGACGACTACACGCCGCGCGAATTCGTCGTGATGGTGCTGAAGGCCGAGTTCAAGATGGGCGAGTCCAACGCCAATGCCGTGATGATGACAGCGCACCGCAAGGGGTCCTGCGTGATCGCCGTCTACCCGCGCGACGTCGCCGAGACCAAGGCCGACCGTGCCACCGACCTCGGCCGGTCGCGCGGTTTCCCGCTGCAGTTCACGACCGAGCCGGAAGAGTGACGGCCGTAGCGCGGCGCAGCGCCGTCGGATAGATCTGCCGGCCTATCCCGGCAGGAGACCGCCCATGTCCGATTACGTCATCGCGCCGCCGCGCGTCAGCGCCGTGCCCGTGTCGGGCGGCGGCCTGTTCCCGGTGCGGCGCATCTTCTGCGTGGGCCGCAACTATGCGGAACACACCCGCGAGATGGGCGGCGATCCGAGCCGCGAGGCGCCCTTCTTCTTCACCAAGCCCGCCGATGCCCTGGTGACGGGCGGCGCCGACATGCCCTATCCGCCCGCCACGGCCGACCTCCATTTCGAGCTCGAACTCGTCGTGGCCCTGGGTCGCGGCGGGATCGACATCGCGGAGGCCGAGGCCATCGCCTGCATCTGGGGCTATGCAGTCGGTCTCGACATGACGCGGCGCGACCTCCAGGCCGAGGCCAAGAAGGCCGGCCGTCCCTGGGACATGGCCAAGGGCTTCGACCTGTCGGCCCCGATCGGCGCGTTGGTGC
>CAXTVD010000281.1:0-5054 GCA_964247575.1 uncultured Lichenihabitans sp. | reverse complement strand
GCACCGCATATTGCGACACCGGGCCCGCCGTCGCGAAGCTCAGCCGCTGCCGATCGAGCCGATCGCGGCGGGCGACGATGTCGGCCATGCTGTCGCCCCGTCCCCGGGCAAGCTGATCGCCGTTGGCGCGCAGCCGCGCGATGCCCTGGTCGCGGTCGAGCGACAGCGCACCCGCCTCGCTGTCGAACCGGGCGACGATGGACGACAGTTCGTCGATCGCCCCGCCGAGCCGCTGCTGGTACTGCTGGGTGAATTCGGGCAGTTGCGAGGCCAGCACGGCCATCAGCAAGCCGACCGCGAGCGCAAGGCGACGGGAGATCATGCGGGCTCCGGGCTGAGGCCGACCAGGCGACGCGGACGGGTCCTCAATCTCCCGTGGGTGCCCCGGCGTCAAGCAGGCCCTCGCCCTTGAGCGTGGCCCAGAGCGCGGATGGAACGGCGACCTCGACATCCGCGACGTTGGCGCGGATCTCCTCCGGCTTCACGGCGCCGAGCACCAGCGTGGCGACCGCCGGATGCTGGCGGGCGAAGGCCAGCGCGGCCTGGCGCAGCGTCACGCCGTGGGCGCGGCAGGCGGCCTCGATGCGGGCCACCTTGGCGAGCACGGCCGGGGGGGCGGGAGCATAGTTGTAGCGGGCGCCCGGCACGGCGCCGGTCGCCAGGATGCCGGAGTTGAAGACGCCCGCGAGCAGGACGGCGATGCCCTTGGCCTCGGCCAGCGGGAGAAAGGATTGGAGCGCGGGCTGCTCGAGCAGCGAGTAGCGACCCGCGAGCATCATGACGTCGAAGTCGCCGGCGCGGGCAAATCGCTCGCACATGTCGGCTTCGTTGACGCCGAGGCCGATCGCCTTGACGAGGCCTTCGCGACGAAGCCGGTCGAGGGCCGGATAGGCCCCCCCCATGGCCTCGGTGAAGCGCTGTTCGATCATGGCCGGGCCGTGGGTCCAGACATCGCAATCGTGGATCATCAGGATGTCGAACTGCGCGAGCCCGGTGCGCAGCAGCGATTGCTCGACCGACCGCAAGGTCCCATCGAAGGAGTAATCGAAGACCGCCCGGTGAGGCATGCCCCCGGCGAACCCCGGAGACGTGTCGGGCCCCTCCCGCACCGGGGCCTTGGAGGGGTCCATCCAGCGTCCCACCTTGGTGGACAGCAGATAACTCGCACGGGGACGGTCGCGCAGTCCGTTGCCGAAGCGGGCTTCCGACAGGCCGTTGCCGTAATGGGGCGAGGTGTCGAACATCCGGATGCCCGCCTCGTAGGCGGTGGTCACCGTGGCGAAGGCTGCCGCCTCGCCGAGACGTTCGAACAGGTCGCCCAGCGGCGCCCCGCCGAGCCCCAGCGTGGTGAAGCGCAGTTCCTGTCCGGAACGCGTCGTGACGATCTTGTCCTGCATGCTGCCGATCCTCCCCGGAATGAACAATGACGCCTGTTTCGGCCCTTTTTCCAGGCCTGAAACTGCGTTTGACTCGGATCGGGATCCGCCTCAATAGCGAAGAACAAGCTGGGGCGAACCAACCGATCGGCTTGCACGTTGGGGCTACGCTTGCGGTGCGCGCCGGCTCGGCGCCTTCTGGCGACCCTCGGCGTCGATCGTCAACACGAGAGGTGGGAGCCCCCAGGCGCTCCGGCCCTCCAGAGCGGGTGGACCATGGACGACATCGATCTTCTCAGCATCAACACGATTCGCACCCTGTCGATCGATGCCGTCCAGAAGGCCAATTCCGGTCACCCTGGCGCACCGATGGGCATGGCGCCTGTCGCCTATACGGTGTGGCAGAACTATCTGCGATACGACCCCGGGCAGCCGCTCTGGCCGAACCGCGACCGCTTCATCCTGTCGGCCGGGCACGCATCCATGCTGCTCTACTCGATGCTGCACCTGACCAAGGTCCAGGCGGTGGGCGAGAACTACGAGGTGCTCAACCGACCGGCCGTGAGCATGGACGACGTCAAGAGCTTCCGGCAGCCGGGCAGCGCGACGCCGGGGCATCCCGAATATCATCATACGACCGGTGTCGAGGCGACCACCGGCCCGCTGGGGCAGGGCGTGTCGATGAGCGTCGGCATGGCCATCGCGGAGAAATGGCTGGCCGCCCATTACAACAAGCCCGGCCACACGATCATCGACTACGACATCTATGTGATGTGCAGCGACGGCGAGATGATGGAGGGCGTCGCCAGCGAGGCCGCGTCGCTGGCCGGCCATCTCAAGCTCGACAAGCTGTGCTGGCTGTACGACAGCAACAACATCACCTTGGACGGCCCCGCCTCCTGGACGTTCAGCGAGGACGTGGCGACCCGCTTCCTGGCCTATGGCTGGAACGTCTTGACCGTCCGCGACGCGAACAGCACCACGCAGATCAAGGCGGCGATCGACGCCTTCCACAACGAGAAGTCCCGCCCGACGCTCATCATCGTGGACAGCCACATAGGCTATGGCTCGCCCAACAAGCAGGACAGCAACAAATCGCACGGCGAACCGCTGGGCGTCGAAGAGGTCAAGCTGACCAAGAAGGCCTATGGATGGCCCGAGGACGCCCAGTTCCTGGTTCCGGACGGGGTCTACGAGAATTTCGAGAACGGGGTCGGCAAGCGGGGCGCGGAGCTGCGCGCAGCCTGGGACCAGGCGTTCGCGGCCTACAAGTCGGCCCATCCGGAGCTCGCGGGCCAGTTCGAAGCCATGGAGCACCGGCTGACGCCCGAATCGGTCGGCAAGGCCATCCCGACCTTCCCGGCCGACCCCAAGGGGCTCGCGACCCGCGACTCGGCCGGCAAGGTCGAAAACGCCCTTGCCCCGCACTACCCATGGCTTCTCGGCGGATCGGCCGATCTCGACAGTTCGACCAAGACCCGCCAGACTTTCGAGGGATCCGAAGCCTTCACCGAGACCAACCGGACCGGCCGCAATCTGCATTTCGGTGTCCGCGAACACGCGATGGGGGCCATCTGCAACGGCCTGGCGCTGTCGAAGATCAGGCCCTACGGGGCTACCTTCCTGATCTTCTCGGACTATCTGCGGCCCACCATCCGGCTCGCGGCCCTGATGCAGCTTCCCACCATCTTCATCTTCACGCATGACTCGATCAGCGTGGGCGAGGATGGTCCCACGCACCAGCCCGTCGAGCAGATCGCGAGCCTGCGGGCCATCCCCGGCCTCATCCTGCTGCGTCCGGGCGACGCCAACGAAGCCGCCGAGGCGTGGCGGGTCGTTAGCGAACTCAAGCACCAGCCCTCGTGCCTCATCCTCAGCCGGCAGCCGCTCCCTACGATCGACCGCGAGAAGTTCGCGCCGGCCTCGGGCGTGGCGCAGGGGGCCTATGTGCTGGCCGACCCGCCGGACGGGAAGAAGATCGAGGTGATCCTCATCGGCACGGGGAGCGAGCTCTCACTCGCGATGCTGGGCTACGAGGCGCTCACCAAAGAGGGAATTGGCGCCCGCCTCGTGTCCATGCCGTCCTGGGAACTCTTCGAGAAGCAGGACAAGGCCTACCAGGATGCGGTGTTCCCCGCCTCGGTTCCGGCCCGCGTCGCCATCGAGCAGGGCTCCACCATGGGGTGGGAGCGCTACACCGGCCGGCTCGGCGCCGTGATCGGCATGCACAGCTTCGGCGCGTCGGCTCCCATGAAGGACCTTGCGACGAAGTTCGGCTTCACTCCCGACAAGGTGCTGGAAATCGCCAAGCAGCAGATCAAGAATCATGCTCATCCTCAGGCGGTCAACGACAGCGCCTGAACAACTGTCATTGCCGGTGGTTAGGGTCCGGTGCGCCCGTGGCGTGACCGGCTCGAGAAGACAAGGGGCAAGTGCATGCAACTGGGCATGATCGGGTTGGGCCGCATGGGCGGCAACATCGTCAGGCGCCTCGAGCGGAACGGCCATTACTGCGTCGTCTACGACCGCAGCGCCGATGCGGTGAAGACGATCGAGACCTCCGGCGCCAAGGGGGCCGAGTCGGTCGAGGCGCTCGTCGCCGGTCTGACTGACAGCCCGAAAGCCGTGTGGGTGATGCTGCCGGCCGGCAAGATCACCCAGGCCACGGTGGAGCAGCTCGCCACGCTGCTCGGCCCCGGCGACATCATCATCGACGGCGGCAACTCCTTCTACAAGGACGACATCGCCAACGAGGCAATGCTGAAGCCCAAGGGCATCCATTTCGTCGATGTCGGCACGTCCGGCGGCGTCTGGGGTCTCGACCGCGGCTACTGCATGATGATCGGCGGGGCCAAGGAGGCTGTCGACCACCTCGATCCCATCTTTAAGACGCTGGCGCCCGGACGGGGCGACATCGGCCGCACCCCCGGCCGCGAGTCCCTCGCGGACAACCGGGCCGAGGAAGGCTACATCCATGCCGGGCCGACAGGCGCCGGGCACTTCGTCAAGATGGTGCACAACGGCGTCGAATACGGTCTCATGCAGGCCTATGCCGAAGGCTTCGACATCCTGAAGCAGAAGAACTCCGATGAGCTCCCCGAGGCGCAGCGCTTCGAGCTCAACCTGACCGACATCGCCGAAGTCTGGCGCCGCGGCAGCGTGGTGAGTTCCTGGCTGCTGGATCTGACCGCCAACGCGCTGACGAGCAGCCCCGATCTCGCGCATTTTTCGGGTCACGTGGCCGATTCGGGCGAGGGGCGCTGGACGCTCGAGGCCGCGGTCGAGGAGGCGGTACCCGTCAATGTGCTCGCCGCCGCCCTGTTCGCGCGGTTCCGCTCGCGGGAGGATCACACCTTCGGCGAGAAGCTGCTTTCCGCCATGCGGTTCGGCTTCGGCGGCCATGTCGAAACCGGCGCGCCGAGCAGCGCGCCGGCGAGCGAGCGCTGACAGAAGGGCCGACCCATGAACGAGCAGCCGAACGACGCCGGCTCGGCCCGGGCGCAAGCCCCCAAGCCGGGACCCTGCACCATCGTTATCTTCGGGGCCAATGGCGACCTGACCAAGCGGCTGGTCACGCCCGCGCTCTACAACCTCGCCTTGACCGGCCTGCTGCCCGACAGCTTCGCCATGCTCGGGGTCGACCACAACGGCAAGGACGACGCCGAGTGGCGGGGCCAT
>CAXTVD010000280.1:0-5059 GCA_964247575.1 uncultured Lichenihabitans sp. | reverse complement strand
ATGTTGAGCGCCCGCGCGGCAATCTCGGCGTCGCCGAGGAACAATTCGTAGAAATCGCCCATCCGGTAGAAAAGCAGGCAATCGGGGTGGGCCGCCTTGATGCCGAGATACTGCGCCATCATGGGCGTGACGCGGCCATCCTCCTGCACGAGGGGGGCGGCCTCCCCCCCGGGGAGGGCGGAACCGTCGCGGTCGGCTTCGGATAAGGCGCGCGCAGAGGGCTGCATGAGCCGGACCGTAGCCCAAGCCGGCTTGGCACGCGACGGCAGGGCGGGACCAATCCACCGGGATCGGCTGTCACGCCGGTGGGTCGTGCAACCAGTGGACGCGGCTGGGCGTTGCGGGGCTGCGTGGGGACAGGCATATGAGCGCGGAGCGACTCGGGCGCGACCGGGGTCGGGACAAAAGGCAGGGGCTGGCGGTGAGCGGAGCAGTGAAGCGGGTGGTCGGCCGGGGGCGGCCGATCGTGTGGGCCCTGAGCGTGGTGGCGATGATCGCCGGCCCGGCCGTGAAGGCGCAGGCGGACGAAGGCATCGGGGGTTTCTTCCAGCAGCTGTTCGGCGGCGGATCCCGCCCGGCGGTGCAGCCGCTGCCGCAGCCCGGCTATTTCGAGCCGGACAGCCCGCCTTTGACCGTGCGGGCGCACAAGCATCGCCGTCCCTCCGGGGCGCAGCTCGCTCGGGCCAAGCGCTACACGCCCGAAGAGCTGAAATCCGTGACGATCTACACCGACAAGACGCTCGTCCGGGGCGACGCCGTGATGACCGCCAAGGGCCTGCGCATCTTCAACGGCTCGGATGCGCTGCCCCATACGGACGACGACTTTGTGGCGATCGCCAGCTCCGACCGCATGCCGAAGGCGATGCGTCAGGAATTGACGGCGATCGACGTCGCCTCGCGCTCGGACTTCCGGAGCAACTAACCGGACGGCGTCAGGACCTGCGCCAGGACCTGCGCCGCGATCCTGTGCCCTAACCGGCGGCCCGTGCCTTGTGGGAGGGTGGGGCTCGTGTTTTATGGGGCGACCGGCCGGATGAAGCCGGACGGGAGGCGCCCATGAACGAGATGATCCGTCAACGGCCCAAGCGGCCGACCATCACCGACCAGGAGGCGCTGCAGTTCCACGCCAAAGGCCGGCCGGGCAAGCTCGAGATCATTCCCACGAAGCCTATGGCGACCCAGCGCGATCTGTCGCTCGCTTATTCGCCCGGCGTCGCCGTTCCCGTGAAGGCGATCTACGACGACCCTTCGACCGCCTTCGACTACACGACGCGCGGCAACATGGTGGCGGTGATCACCAACGGCACGGCGATCCTGGGCATGGGCAACCTCGGCGCGCTCGCCAGCAAGCCCGTGATGGAAGGCAAGGCGGTGCTGTTCAAGCGCTTCGCCGACATCGATTCGATCGACCTCGAAGTCGATACCGAGGACCCCGACGCCTTCATCGCCGCGGTACGCTATCTCGGCCCGTCCTTCGGTGGCATCAACCTCGAGGACATCAAGGCACCGGAGTGCTTCATCATCGAGGAGCGCCTGCGCGAGCTCATGGACATCCCGGTGTTCCATGACGACCAGCATGGCACCGCGATCATCGCCGCCGCCGGGATGCTGAATGCGATGCGGCTGACCGGCCGCGACATCCGCGAAACGCGGCTGGTGTGCAACGGGGCGGGCGCCGCCGGCATTGCGTGCCTCGATCTCATCAAGGCGATGGGCTTCGCCCCGCAGAACGTCATGCTGTGCGACACCAAAGGCGTGGTCTATCAGGGCCGCACCGAAGGCATGAACCAGTGGAAGTCCGCGCATGCCGTCATCACGGACCGGCGGAGCCTGGCGGACGCCATGGACGGCGCCGACATCTTCTTCGGCCTCTCGGCCAAGGGCGCGCTGACCGAAGACATGGTGCGCTCCATGGCGCCCAATCCCATCATCTTCGCCATGGCCAACCCCGACCCGGAGATCACCCCCGAAGAGGCCCACGCCGTGCGGGAGGACTGCATCGTGGCGACGGGACGCTCGGACTATCCCAACCAGGTCAACAACGTGCTGGGCTTCCCCTACATCTTCCGGGGCGCGCTCGACGTGCGCGCGACGACTATCAACATGGAGATGAAGATCGCGGCCACGCACGCCCTCGCCGACCTCGCCCGCGAGGACGTGCCGGACGAGGTGGCGGCGGCCTACCAGGGCACCCGGCCGCGCTTCGGGCGCGACTACATCATTCCCGTCCCCTTCGACCCGCGCCTGATCACCGTCATCCCCGCCGCGGTCGCCCGCGCGGCGATGGAGACGGGCGTCGCCCGCCGGCCGATCGTGGACATGGCGGAGTATCAGGCCCAGCTCTCCGCACGGCGCGACCCGGTGGCCGGCGCCCTGCAGCGCATCGTCGAGCGCGTCCGTCGCTTTCCCAAGCGCGTCGTCTTCGCCGAGGGCGAGGAGGAACAGGTCATCCGGGCCGCCATGTCCTTCGTGAACCAGGGCCTGGGCACCGCCGTACTGGTCGGCCGGGAGGAACGCATCAAGCAGACCGCGGCTGCGGCGGGCGTCGATCTCGTGGACAAGAACGTCGAGATCCACAACGCCGCGCTGTCGCACCGCAACGGCATCTACGCGCAGTTCCTCTACGAGCGGCTGCAGCGACAGGGCTACCTGCTGCGCGACTGCCAGCGCCTCATCAATCAGGACCGCAACCATTTCGCGGCCGCGATGATCGCGGGGGGCGATGCCGACGCGATGGTCACGGGCGTGACGCGCAACTTCTCCGTCGCCCTGCAGGAGATCCGGCGCGTCGTCGATGCCAAGCCGGGCCACCGCGTCATGGGCGTCTCGCTGGTGCTCGCGCGCGGCCGAACGGTGCTCGTCGCCGACACGGCCATCACGGAGATGCCGGGCGCGCAGGACCTCGCCGCCATCGCGGTGGAAGCCGCGGGCGTCGCGCGCCGGCTCGGCTACGAACCCCGAGTCGCCCTGCTGGCCTTCTCCACCTTCGGCCACCCCGCCGGCGAGCGGAGCCAGCGCGTGCAGGAGGCCGTGCGCATCCTCGACGCCCAGCACGTCGACTTCGAGTATGACGGCGAGATGGCCGCCGACATCGCGCTCAACAAGGAGCGCATGGCGGCCTATCCCTTCTGCCGCCTGTCCGACACGGCCAACGTGCTGGTGATGCCGGCCTTCCACTCGGCCTCGATCTCGACCCATATGCTCCAGGAACTCGGCGGCGCGACCCTGATCGGCCCGCTGATCGTCGGCCTCGACCGCCCGGTGCAGATCGTTCCCCTCGGCGCCAAGGATACGGACATCGTGAACATGGCGGCGCTGGCGGCCTTCAACATCGGGGGGTGACGGCCCTCCCCTTCGGCCGCCTCGTCCATGCCGACTGGAGCAAGCGGCCGGAGGGGCGGCGGTTTGCGATGGCGACGCGCGAGGGCGCGGGCTGGTCGGCCGATGGGCCATTTCGGGTGGGCGACCTGCCCGGTTTCGTCACCGGGCTGTTCGCGCCCACAGCGGGCGGCGGGACCCTGGCCGGTTTCGACTTTCCAATCGGCCTGCCGATCGCCTATGCCCGCCGGACCGGACTGGCCGACTTCGGGGCGGCGCTCGCGGCCCTTGGACAAGGCCCATGGTCGCGCTTCTTCGAAGTCGCCGCGGAGCCTGATGAGATCGGTCTCGGCCGGCCATTCTTTCCCGACAGGCCCGGCGGCCGCTCGCAGAAGGACCTCCTGAACGGTCACGGCGTCGCCTCGATGGACGCCCTGACGCGCCGGTGCGAGCGCGGCGGACCGGGCAGGAAGGCGGCCGGCAGCCTGTTCTGGACGCTCGGCGCCAACCAGGTCGGCAAGGCCGCGCTGCATGGATGGCGCCACGTGATCCAGCCCAGTCGGGAGCGCGGGGCAGCGCTCTGGCCCTTCGACGGAACGCTTGCCGGCCTGGCCCGGCGGGGCGGCCTGGTGCTGTGCGAGACCTATCCCGCGGACGTCTACGATTATGTGGGAGCGTCCCTTCGCGGCCAGAGCAAGCGCAACCGGGAGCATCGTCGGCTGAAGGGCCCTGCCCTTCAGGCTTGGGCGGCTCGGACGAAGGTGCGCCTGACGGCCGCCCTGGCGGAGACGATCGACGCCGGCTTCGGGGCTGCGGAGGGAAGCGACGACGGCTTCGACGCCGTCGTGGGCCTGTTCGGTCTGATCGGGGTTGCCTCCGGCCACCGACCCCACGGCGCACCGCCGGACGACGCGATCAGCCGCTGGGAAGGATGGATCCTCGGCCGTCAGGCCTGAGCATGCCCGGCCGTGTTCAGATCGTGACCTGCGCGCCCAGTTCGACCACCCGGTCGGAGGGAATCGAAAAGAAGTCGGTCGCAGTCGCGGCCTGCTTGGACAGGACGATATAGAGCTTGTCCTGCCACACCGGCATGCCCGAATTCGGCGACGCCTTCAGCGATCGCCGCCCGAGGAAGAACGACGTCGTCATGATGTCGAACCGCAGCCCCGCCTTCCGCAGGTCGGTCAGCGCCGCCGGCAGGCGGGGCGTTTCCATGTAGCCGTAGTTCAGGATGATCTTGGTGAAATCGTCCGAGAGCTTCTCGAGCTGGTAGCGGTTGGCGGCGGCCACGCGCGGCGCGTCCGCCGTCTTCACCGACATGATCACCACCCGCTCGTGGATAACCTTGTTGTGCTTGGGGTTGTGCATCAAGGCGGCGGGGCGACCTCCGGATCGCTGGTCAGGAAGATGGCCGTGCCCGGAACACGGGTCGGCTTGCTCTTCTGCAGCATGCGGATGAGATCGCGCGTCGAGATCGAATCCCGATGGGTCTTCTCCGAGAGGAAGGCCGTGCCGCGCACCCAGGTCCACATCAGCAGCATCGAGCAGAAGGCGAGCAGAAGCGGCACCCAACCGCCGTCGAGCACCTTCACCATGTTGGCGAACAGGAAGGCGAGGTCGATCACCAGGAAGAAGGACACGAAGGCGAGCGACCCCAGCAGCGGCCAGCGCCAGAGCTTCCAGACGACGAAGAAGGAGAGCGATGTCGTGACCACCATCGTCCCGGTCACCGCGATGCCGT
>CAXTVD010000279.1:0-5062 GCA_964247575.1 uncultured Lichenihabitans sp. | reverse complement strand
CGGATCGGTGTGATGGTGATCTCCTCCTGCACCGCGGCGCTCGCCGGCATGCTCTATGCGGGCGAGGTGCAGGGAGCCGTCTACACGCTGGGCTCCTCCGACCTCCTGACGGTGCTGGCCGGCGTCGTCATCGGCGGCACCAGCCTGTTCGGCGGCCAGGGCAGCATGCCCGGCGCCCTGATGGGTTCGCTGCTGATGGCCATGATCGTCAACGGGCTCGTGCTGATGGGCGCGACCGTGCAGCAGCAGATCGTCGTGCAGGGCGTCATCATCGTCCTCGCGGTGGCGGTGAGCCAGCGGCAGGCCGCCGAATGAACGCTCCCGTCCCGACCGGCACCGGCGAGCCGCTCCTGCGCGTGAGCGGCCTCGGCAAGTCCTTCGGAGGCCTGCGCGCGCTGGAAGCCATCGATCTTGCGGTCTGGCCGGGCGAGGTGGTCGGGCTCGTCGGCGACAATGGCGCGGGCAAGTCCACCCTCGTGCGCTGCATCGCCGGCGTCCACACGCCAGAGGAAGGGGAAGTGGCCGTCGACGGCGCCCTGATGGGGCCGGGCGGTCCCAAGCGCGCCGCCGCCCTCGGCATCGAGGTCGTGCATCAGGACCTCTCGCTCGTCATGCACGGCGACGTCACCCAGAACCTCTACCTCAACCGGGAAATCCACTCGCAGTGGCCGCTGCTGAAGCAGATCGGCTGGCTCGACAAGCGGGCCATGCGGTCGGGTGCGCGGACCATCCTCGACCAGGTCGGCATGGGCGGCACCGTCTCGGTGCGCCAGCGCATCCGCGATCTGTCCGGCGGGCAGCGCCAGTGCGTCGCCATCGGCCGCGCCGTCGGCTGGAGCCGCCGGATCGTCTTCCTAGACGAGCCCACGGCGGCCCTCGGCGTGCGCCAGACGCGGCACGTGCTGGACCTCATCGCGCGCCTGCGGGGCCAAGGGATCGCGGTCGTGCTGATCAGTCACAACATGGAGCAGGTGATGGAGGTCTGCGACCGCGTCGTCGTGCTGCGCCTCGGGCGCAAGGTCGCCGACGAGCCGGTCGCGGCGCTCGACGGGCCGACCCTCGTGGGCTACGTCACCGGCCTGCGCCGGGCGGAGGTCCGCCCGTGAGGCGCGCGGTCCGGCTCGGCCTCCACGCGGAGGGCGAAGCGGCCCACGGCTGGATCCGCGTGCTGCGGCAGGACAGGCTGCCCTGGGAGCCGGTGGACGGCCCGACCCAGCCCATCATCCTCTTCGACGGCGCCCTGCCCTCCTGGTGCGGACGCTTCGTCGAGGACGGGGGTATCGCGGTCGTCACCGCAGCGCCCCCGCACGAAGCGCTGCTGGGCCCGAGCACGACCGCCACCCTCACCCGCTTCCGTCCACCTGGCCGCGATACCGAAGCGGTGCTCCCGTGTCTCGCCCGTCTCTTCGAGGGCGAAGGCGAGGGCGAGGTCCGGCTGCACGAGAACCGCAAGGCGCGCGGCGGCCGGCTCGCCGATAGGCGGCCGGCGGTGCTGACCCGGCGGCATGGCCGGGGCTGGCTGGTCTTCACCGGCCTGCCGCTCGCGACGCATCTCGTGGCGGAGGGCGACAGCCTGCGCGCCTTCTCCGCCGCGTCCGCCCTGACCGAACGCGTCGCGAGCGTCGACAAGGCGGACCTCGCCGACACCATGACCGGGATGATCGGCACGGCTTTCGCCCGTTTGAAGTGCCCCTTCGTGCGCGCCGCGCGCTATCCCGGGGCGGCCCGTTCGGTGTTCCTCTTCCGCGTCGACGTCGACGGCCTGTTCGGGTCGAACTGCCGGGCGATCGCCGAGATCGCGCAGGCGCATGGCGTTGCCGGGTCGTTCTACTTCAACGCCTCGCTCTGCCGGGGCAACGGGGGCGACCTGTCGCGCGACTGGCTTGCGCCGCACGAGATCGGCAACCACGCCGACGTGCACGACCTCTTCGACAGCGTCGAGGAGAACAGCGCCAACCTCGCGGCGGGACTGGACTGGATCGAGCAGGTCCTCGGGGTGCGCCCGAACGGCTACGTGGCGCCCCGCGGGTTGTGGAACCGGGCGCTCGATCGAGCTATGGCGGATCTGGGGCACGTCTACTCCTCCGATTTCGGGCTCGATCTCGACTCGCTGCCGTTCTTCACGCCGGCCGGCATCCTGCAGATCCCGGTGCACCCGTTCTCCCCCGAGCGCTTCACGATCCACGAGGAGGATGCCGGCCGCGGGCCGCCCGGCAGCCATGCCGTCCTCCACCACTACCTTGCGGCGCTTCACCAGCAGGTGGCCCTGCGCCGGCCCACCCATCTCTATGGTCATCCCGAGGTGCTCGGCCGCATGGCGCAGGCGGTCCTGCCCGGCCTGTTCGACGCGGTCGCGCAGCTCGCTCTGCCCACGATGACGGTGGGCGATTTCGCGATGTGGTGGCGCAAGCGGGATCACACCGACCTGGCCCTGTCCCTCGACGACGACGGAGTGCTGGCAATCGAGACCACGGCCGACCTCCTCGAGGCCTTCGCCGAGGCGCCCGGCCGCGTGGCTCTCGGGGGCCGCACGCACGAGCTGCAGCCGGGGTGCTGGACGGTGCTGCAGGGAAAAGGCGAGGCGGTACGGTGACGAGCGCCAGCCTGTTCCTCTGCCTGGGCGACATCGACGTCGACCTCCTGATCGGGGTGGACCGCCTGCCGACGCGCGACGGCAAGGTCAACGGCGAACATCTGCGGCGCGTGCCGGGCGGCATGGCCGCCAACGTGGCGGTGGCGCTGGCCCGCCTGGGCGCGCCGGTCCGCCTCCTCGGCCGGGTCGGCGACGACGACGAGGGCGCCTACGCGCTGGGAGAGCTCGGGCGAGCCGGCGTGGCGACGGAGTTCATCGCGCGGCTCGCGGGCGTGCGCACCTTCAGCTGTCTCGGGCTGATCACGCCGGACGGCGAGAAGTCGCTGATCAAGCTGATGACGCCGGCCTACCGACCCGACCCCGCCGAGCTGACGCCGCAGGCCTGCGCGGGCGTCGCGCACCTGCACCTCACCTCGGCCGGCGACCCCGCGCTCTGCCAGCGGGTTGTCGCCTGCGCGCGTGCCGGCGCGGCCACGGCCTCGCTCGACATCGAGCGGGCGGACTGCCCGGACGATCCCCTCGCCCTCGCCGCGGCACTCGCCGGCTTCGACATCCTGTTCTGCAACGCTGAGGCGCGCAGCGCGCTCGACCGTCGGCTCGAGCGGCCGCTCGCCGCCTTCGCGCCGGCCGTCGTCACCACGCTCGGCGAGGACGGGGCCCGCGTCGAGACGCACGGCCGGTCCGTCGAGGCGCGCGGCTTTGCGGCGGAGGTGGTCGACACCACCGGCGCCGGCGATTGCTTCGCCGCGGCCTGCCTTCATGCCCGGCTGGTGCAGCGGCTCGACTGGCCGGAGGCCCTGCGCTTCGCCAACCGCGCCGCCGCCTTGTCCACGCAGGCGTTCGGCGCACAGGGTGCGCTGCCGACCCTCGGCGAGGTCACTGCAGCGCTCGCCACCTGATCGGAGCCGGCCGAGGGAGGACGCCATGTTTCTCGATGTCTTGAGGCGACGCAACCGGGGGCTCATCGAGCAGGCGATCGCCCTGCACCAGTCGGGGGCCATCCCCGCCAACAGCTACGTCATCGACCTCGATGCCGTGACCGCCAATGCGGCGCTCATCAGGGCCGAGGCGGACAAAGCGGGCCTCAAGGTCTTCGCCATGACCAAGCAGATGGGCCGCAACGGCGACTTCTGCCGGGCCGTGCTGGCCGGCGGAATCGACCGGGCGGTGGCTGTCGACATGGAGTGCGCCCGCGCCTGCACACGGGCCGGACTCGGCCTGGGCCACGTCGGGCATCTCGTGCAGGTGCCGCGCCACGAGGCGGGCGCGGCCGCCCGGATGGCTCCGGCGTTCTGGACGGTGTTCAACAGCGAGAAGGCCGCTGAAGCCGCACGGGCCGCGTCGACGACGGGGCGGGGACAGCCACTCCTGGCGCGTCTGCAGGCGCCGGGCGACACCTTCTACCGCGGCCATGAAGGCGGCTTTCCCGCCGGAGACGTCGTCGCCGTGGCCGACGCTCTGGACCGGCTCGAGGGCGCCCGCTTCGCCGGCATTACCACGTTTCCGGCGGTGCTGTTCGAGAACGAGGCCGGCGCGGTGCGCGCGACCCCCAACCTGCAGACCCTGGCCCGCAGCGTCGACGCCCTCCGGCGGGCCGGCCGACGCGACATCGAGGTGAACGCACCCGGCACGACGTCGTCGGTCACGCTGAGCCTGCTCGCCGAGCATGGCGCTACGCAGTGCGAGCCGGGGCACGGCCTGACCGGGACGACCCCGCTGCATGCGGTGCGCGATCTGCCCGAGCGGCCGGCGGTCTGCTACGTGAGCGAGGTCTCCCACCTGCATGCAGGCCGCGCCTACTGCTTCGGCGGCGGCCTCTATATCGACCCGGTCTTCCCCGCCTACGACGTCACCGCGGTCGTCGGCCGCGCTCCCGATGCCGCGTCCGGCCCGCTTCACAGCGTCGAGATCCCGCCTCCCGCGGCGATCGATTATTACGGCATGGTGGCTGCAGGCGGGTCGCACGGTCCTGCAATCGGGGACACCGTCGTGTTCGGCTTCCGGCCGCAGGCCTTTGTCACGCGGGCCTACACCGTCGGCGTCTCCGGCCTCGGCACTGGTGAGGCAACCGTGCGGACCATCCACGACGCTTTCGGACGTCCTGCCGAATGGCCATGAGTCGGGTTCCGATGCCGTGGCGCTCCACCGCGATCTGGCACAAGCGAGCGATCTGCCGCTCGCGTTCGTCAGGAGGCCACGGGCTGCGAGCTTCGCCTTGAGGCCGCTCGCCTCCTCATCGTCGCGCTCCATCAGACCCGGCTGGTCAGGCGGTCCCAGTTCCCGTGGGCGAACATCTCCTTCCCGGCCTCGTCCAGCGGCGCGCGTTCGAGGAAGCGACGGGCGTCATGACCCGTGCGGTACTGGTAGGGGAAGTCCGTCGAGAACAGGATCCGCTCGATCCCGACGATCTCGATGCAGCGCTGCAGGTAGTTGGCACTGAACATCCCGCTCGCGGTGACGTAGAGGTTG
>CAXTVD010000278.1:4087-5063 GCA_964247575.1 uncultured Lichenihabitans sp. | reverse complement strand
TGCCGAAGCCGAGCGCGAAGATGCGGATCCAGAACCGCATCAGGGCGCCGTAGACCGGCCGCCCCGTGCGCCACCACAGGAAGCTGAGGCAGGCCACGAAGGAGGCGATGCCGATCGTGAAGGCCGGCCAGAGAATGTGAAAGCCGATCGTGAACCCGAACTGGATGCGGGAGAGCGTCAGGGCATCCATGGTCAGAGGGCTCCGAAGGTCGAGGCGCGAAGCCGTACGGGAATCGCCTTGTAGGAGGGCGTACAGCTCTGCGGACCGTGCGCGGCGAGCGGATTGGCCTCGGGATAGTAGGCGCCGCAGCATCCGTCGGGCAGGCGGTAGAGCACGACCTTGAAGCCGCCGTTGCGCCGGTCCACGCCGTCGGTCGCGATGTCGACGAGATCGTCGGCGCGGAGGTTGCGCCGCGTCATGTCGGCGTCGTTGAGGGGGCGGTGAAGAAGGCGGGGGTGCAGCGTTTCGCGGTCGCCTCCCAGGCCACGGCCTTGGCGCCATTCTCGCAGGACTCGAGGGAGCTGGTGTGTTTGGGATCGGGCCAGACGCAGCCTGGGCAGTCGAACCCGTGGGGCTGGTTCATGCGCAGCAGCGCGGCGGCACCGCTGACCGCGATCTTCTGCGCGATGAGAGCCCTCCCGTTCGCCTCCAACGCGCACCAACCCTCCGCCGGGTTCGTGTAGCGCTTGACCTCGGGCTTCGACATGCGGGCTCCCCCTCTGCATCAGGCCTGGGATCACGGCCCGACGCGTCGCGAGCATCGCGGAGACCAGAAGATCCAGCGTGAGCTAGTCACGGATCGAGAGAGCTTTCCTTCATACATTGGTATGAAGACGCGCCACTGCTCTGTCTGATCAAGGGTGGTACGCCCAAAGTTGGGTCGTCTCTACTGTCCGAAACTGAATGCGTTAGGATGGCGACCTCTGCAGGCGTGGCCGCCCGGCACCTATACGAAGGTATTCTTGTCATCGCCGC
>CAXTVD010000278.1:0-4077 GCA_964247575.1 uncultured Lichenihabitans sp. | reverse complement strand
CTCGCGTCGAAGCGGCAGGGGCCGGCTCGGCGATCGGCGGCCGGTCCGGTCGCGGCATAGTCTCGTCCACGCGTCGTTCCTCCTCCCCACGTCACCTCGACACCGGTCTCTGATCGATGGCATCTGACGCCGCGATCGACATCGCCGATCCGTCCACCGATCCCTGGACGCGTCAGGCTCAGACCTTTCCGGTCCTGACCGCCGACATGGTGGCGCGCATCGCGCCCTTCGGGCTGGAGAGTGCCTTCGAGAGCGAGACGCCGCTCTTCGCGCGGGGCGACCGGGACGTCGACTTTTTCGCCGTGCTCGACGGATCGATCTCCATCGTCACCGAGGACGTCCGGACCGGCCCCATGGTCCTGGTCGTCTACACGGCCGGCCAGTTCACCGGCGAGCTGAACCTCTACAACGACCGGCAGATGCTGGTCGGCGCACGGGCGTCGGCCGGAACCCGGGTGATCAGGGTCGCGCATGCCGATTTTCGCCGTCTCGTGTCGGCCGAGCCCGACATCGGCGAGATCGTCATGCGAGCCTATATCCTGCGGCGCGTGGGATTCATCCGCCATGCCCAGGGCGGCGTGCTGCTGGTCGGTGACCGCCGCGACGGCGACCTGATCCGGCTTCGCCGCTTCCTGACCCGCAACGGCTATCCGCACGAGGTGCTCGATGCCACCGAGGCGGCGTCGAGCGCGCTTCTCCAGGAGCTCGACCTCGGACCGGACCAGCTTCCCGCCGTGGTGGCGCCGGCCCGCCAAGTGATCGTCAATCCGTCGAACGCCGAACTGGCGGAACGGCTCGGCCTGACCGAGGCTCTCGATCCCGCGACCGTCTATGACGTCGCCGTTGTCGGCGCGGGGCCGGCCGGTCTCGCGGCCGCCGTCTATGCCGCCTCCGAGGGGCTCGAGACGATCGTGATCGAGGCCCTGGCGCCGGGCGGGCAGGCCGGGACATCCTCCAAGATCGAGAACTACCTCGGCTTCCCCACCGGCATCTCCGGCCAGGCCCTCGCCGGCCGCGCCCAGGTCCAGGCGCAGAAGTTCGGAGCCCATCTCGCCATCGCCCGCGCCGCGACGGCGCTCGACTGCTCGTCGAGCCCCTTCAGGCTCGCGCTCGACGACGGTCATATCGTGCAGGCCCGGGCCGTGGTGGTGGCAACGGGAGCGCGCTACCGCAAGCTCGACCTGCCCGACTACGGCAAATACGAGGGCCAGGGGATCCAATATGCCGCGACCGCCATGGAGGCTCAGCTCTGCGCGGCGCAGGAGGTGGTGGTGGTCGGCGGTGGCAACTCGGCCGGCCAGGCGGCCCTGTTCCTGTCGCGCAGCGCGCGCCATGTCCACATCCTGGTGCGCGCCTTGGGTCTCGCCGCCACCATGTCGGATTACCTCGTCCGACGCATCGCGACGTCGCCCTCCATCACGCTCCACCCCTGCACCGAGGTGACGGCGCTGCACGGCGACCGCCATCTGCGCGAGGTGACCTGGACCGACCGGGCCACGGGGCTCAGCGAGACCAGGGCGGTCGGCGCGCTCTTCGTGATGATCGGGGCGGTTCCGAATACCGATTGGCTGACAGGCTGTCTCGCCCTCGACGAATGGGGTTTCGTCCGCACCGGAGCCGATGCCGGCGGCCCTGTTGCGGCGACACCCTACACCACGACGCGGCCGGGCATCTTCGCGGTCGGTGATGTCCGCTCGGGCTCGGTCAAGCGCGTCGCCTCCGGGGTCGGCGAGGGCTCGGTCGTGGTCCACGCCATCCACGCCTTCCTGCATCCGGAGCCTTGACGGCAGCCACCCGCTCTTTACCCGCCAGGGATCTGCCCTGTCGGACCATTCCAAGTCTCAATGGAGAAGCACAATGGGCACGATCACGACCCGCGACGGCACGTCGATCTACTACAAGGACTGGGGAACGGGACGGCCCGTGGTGTTCAGCCACGGCTGGCCGTTGAGCGCCGACGCCTTCGAGGACCAGATGATGGTCCTCGCGAACCAAGGCTTCCGCTGCATCGCCCATGACCGTCGCGGACACGGGCGTTCGGGCCAGTCGTGGAGCGGCAACGACATGGACACCTACGCGGCCGATCTCGACGAACTCGTCACGACGCTCGACCTGAAGGACACCATCCACGTCGGCCATTCGACCGGCGGCGGCGAGGCCGCCCGCTACGTGGCGCGGCACGGCAAGGGACGGGTCGCCAAGCTCGTGCTGATCAGCGCCGTGCCCCCACTGATGCTCAAGACCGAGAGCAACCCAGGCGGCCTGCCATTGTCGGTCTTCGACGGCATCCGGGCGGGCGTCGCGGCGGATCGCTCGCAGTTCTTCAAGGACCTCGCGGCACCGTTCTATGGCGCCAACCGCGAGGGCTCGAAAGTCAGCCAGGGTCTCCTGGACTGGTTCTGGGTCCAGGGCATGATGGCGGGGCTGAAGAGCGAGTACGATTGCATCAAGGCCTTTTCGGAAACCGACCAGACCGAGGATCTCAAGGCGATCGCGGTGCCGACGCTGGTCATACAGGGCGACGACGACCAGATCGTGCCGATCGACAATGCCGCCAGGCTGCAGGCGAAGCTCATCGCGGGTGCAGAACTCAAGGTCTACCCGGGCGCCCCGCATGGCCTGTGCTCGACCCACAAAGACGCGATCAGCGCCGACATCCTGGCCTTCGCGCGCCGGTGAGGGGTCCTGAGGCGCTTCGGAGCGGTGTCGCAGCCAGCATTCGCGCGCCGCGACCCGGAATCGCCTCGTGCCGCTTCAGAAGGCGCCGGATCAACGCAACGATGACCGGTCGCCGAGTCGCTCGGCGGCGCGGGCGCTGAGGGTTGCCCCTGCGTTGCCGACGGTCGGCTCGAAACGGGCCGAAGCGTCGGCAGGGCGACCGCTGGCACCGGCGAGGACGGGGCAAGCCCTCCGAGCACGGCGGGGAGAACGGTCTTGCCGCCGTGACGTTTTGGATGAGCCCTCAGTCACAACGCCTGCGGTCGAGCCCGGTACGCAACTGGCCCGGTGCGCAGGCCACACTTCGCTTCGCCTTGACGATCCTGATGGCCTTGTAGCCCAGGACGGCGGCGCCGGGCTTTGCGACCGGGTCCGGCGAATAGGGATCCGTCGTCGGCCCCGCGGCGCCGATCTGCGAGTTGTGAGCGCTCGCGCCGAACACGGGAGACGCAACGCTGATGCACGTCATCGCCCCTAGGACCATGGTGCAAGCGGCAGTACGGAATTTGATCATGACACTGTTCCCTTGTTGTCGGGACGTCTATGTCACTGACGAACTGGCGAGGACACTATACTGGCGTATCGGATTCAACTTCCCTTAAGGACGCTGCTCTCGATCCGGTCCCATCTGCGCCGGCGTGCGGCTCGAGCCTGACAGGCCGCCGGAGCAGCGGAGCTTCAACGCCAGCGTTTCGACAGGCTCACGCTTTCGCGTCGGCGGATCCCGTCTCGAGACGATCGTTCCGCTGGCGACCGGCGTCTGCGGAGGGCAGCACGAGGTCGAACACCGCGCCTTGCTCCTCGTGGTTTCGCCCGCGCAGGGTTCCGCCATGGGCCTCGACGATCGTCTTGCAGATCGCCAGCCCGATGCCCATGCCGTCGCGCTTGGTGGTGAAGAAGGGGTTGAACAGCTTGGACAGATGCTCGTCGCTGATGCCCTCGCCCTGGTCGCGGACCGTCAGGCGCACATGGCCCGGATCGGGTGAACCAAGACTGATGCGCAGCTCCCGTCGAGCCTCCGGCAGGTCCGCCATCGCATGGATGCCGTTGGTCAGCAGGTTCACCAGGACCTGCTGGAGTTCGACCATGTCGGCGATCACGATCGCCGGTCCGTCCTCGAGGTCGGTGTGGACCTTGGTCGAGGAGGCTTCCAACTCGCGGTCGAGCAGGGACACCACGTCTTCGATGACCTGTCGCAGCGCCACCGGTTCCACGCTCCGCGCCCTGCTGCTCGCCTGCTCCCGCGTGCGCTGAACGATCTGGCTGGCCCTCATGCCATCGCGAACCGCGCGCTCCGCCGCCAGCGAGGCCGCCGCGAGGTCGGGCGGATCGCGTTTCAGCCATCGCATGCAGGCCTGC
>CAXTVD010000277.1:0-5146 GCA_964247575.1 uncultured Lichenihabitans sp. | reverse complement strand
CCTTGGGCGCGAACAGGGCCCAGCCGCCGACCGGGATGATGGCGCCGATGTCGGGATTGGCGGTGGCGAAGTCGCTGAGCTGCTGGGCGGCGAGCGCCGCATCGTCGTTGCAGAAGGCGGGCGAGCCCTTGACCTCGGTCCAGCCGGCGCCCTTGAGCACCTCGTAGAGCCCCGCCAGCCGCTCGTTCAGGTTCTGCGCGGCGGGCCCGCCGGACTGGGTGGCGAAGGTGCTGGGCTTGGGATGGGCCTTGATGAGCTGCCGGCCGAGTTCGCGGCCCATCTCGGTGTTGTCGGTGCCGACATAGGCCTGGCGCGCCGAGCCCGGCGCATCGGCGTCGAAGGTGATCACGGGAATGCCGGCGTCGCGCGCCTGCTTGATGACACCGGTGACGCTGTCGGCGTCCGCGACGGAGATGGCGATGCCGTCGACGCCCTTGGTCACGAAGTCCTGCGTGATCTGGACCTCGGTGGCCGGCTCATGGGTGGCGGGGCCCTTGTAGATGCAGGTCACACCGATCTTGGCGGCCTCGGCCATGCACCCGTCGCGCGACAGGTCGAAATAGGGGTTGTCCATGCCCTTCGGGATGAGGGCGAAGCGCTGGGCATCGGCGGCGTGCGCGACGGACAGCAGCGACAGAGCGGCGATGCCGCTCAACAGCAAGGTCTTCAAGAGATTCTCCTCCACCATTCGGCCCTGTTCTTGTTGTCCGGCGACGGGTGGACCCGGTCCGCCACCGGAGCGTTCGGTCCGCCAGCGATCACTCCGGCTCGCGGGTGCGGATCCGGTCGACGAGGACGGCCATGATGATGATCGAGCCGACGAAGACCTGCTCCCAGTAGGTGTCGGCGCCGAACAGCGCGAGGCCGTTGCGGATCACCTCGATCAGGGCCGAGCCGATGATCGCGCCGACCGGGCCGCCGACGCCGCCCGCCAGATCCGCCCCGCCGATCACGGAGGCCGCGATGATCTTGAGCTCGTAGCCGGTCGCCAGATTGGCCGGCGCCGAGCCGAGCCAGCCCGCGATCAGGATGCCGGCGAAGCCCGCCGACAGGGCGCAGAGCACGTAGACCGAGATCTTCACCCGGGCGACAGCGACGCCGGTCAGCTGCGCCGCCCGCTCGTTGCCGCCGAGCACGAAGACATAGCGGCCCCAGCGCGTGTGGCGCAGGGCGACCCCCATGATGACGGCGAGGACCAGCAGGTAGACGAGCGGGACGGGAAGGCCGAACACCCGCCCGTCCGTCAGCGCATAGAAGGTGTCCACGTTCGGGCCGGCCGGCGCCTGCCCGCGCCCCTGCGTGATGACGTAGGTGATGCCGCGGCAGATCGACAGCATGCCCAGCGTCGTCACGAAGGGAGACAGCTTCACCTTGGCGATAAGCAGCCCGTTGACCAGCCCCGCGACGGCCGCGGCAGCGAGGCCGAGCAGCACGGAGACGGTCATCACGGCGTAAGGAATGCCGGCGAGGGCGGTTCCGGTGAGGATCTTCATCAGCATCGCCGTCAGCACGGCCACAAGCGCCATGACCGAGCCGACCGACAGGTCGATGCCGCCGGTGATGATCACCAGCGTGGAGCCGAGAGCCACGATGGCGATGTAGCTGAAGTTCTTGGACGTGTTCAGCAGGTTGCCGTGCGACAGGAAATTGCGCGCGAAGATCGACACGAGAACCGTGATGAGCACGAAGGCGACCGCGACATAGGCGGTCTGCGAGCCGAAGGCGCCGCGCTTGTACCAGCGGGCCGCCCCCACATTGCCGAAGGACAGGGGTCCGGCGACGTTCTGCGACATCAGGCGGACTCCAGCGCGCCGGTGATCAGGGCGGTCACTTCCTCGGGGCTCGACTGGGCCACGGGCTTGTCGGCCCGCTTCTCGCCCCGCCGCAGGACGACCACACGGTCGCACACCGAGAAGACATCAGGCATCCGGTGCGAGATCAGCATCACTGCGACCCCCTGGTCGCGCAGCCGGCGGATGAGGTCGAGCACCTCCGCCACCTGGCGGACGGAGATGGCCGCGGTCGGCTCGTCCATCAGGATCAGCTTGGCATTGGCGAGCCGCGTCCGCGCGATGGCGACGGCCTGCCGCTGGCCGCCGGACATGGACTTGACGAGATCCCGGGGCCGCGTCTCGGATTTCAGCTCGGCGAACAGCTCCAGCGCCCGCGCATTCATGGCGCGATGGTCGAGGAACGAGAAGGGGCCGACGCGGCGGGTGAGCTCCCGACCGAGAAAGACGTTGGACGCGGCGCTGACGTTGTTGGCGAGCGCGAGGTCCTGGTAGACCACCTCGATGCCCGCGCTGCGCGCATCGAGCGGCTTGTCGAAGCGATGCTCCTGCCCGGCGAAGCGGATCGTGCCGTGGGTCGGGTGGAAGTTGCCGGCGATGATCTTGACGAGGGTCGACTTGCCCGCGCCGTTGTCGCCCATGAGGCCGACAACCTCGCCCGGCGCGATCGCTAGATCGATGTTCGAGAGGGCGCGGATGGCGCCGAACTCCTTGCCGATCCCCTGCAGCTCCAGCACGGACCTGCTCGCCGCCTCCGGACGTGTACCAGCCAAGGCGCTCAAGCGCGCTCCCTTCCCCGTTTGATCTTGGCGGCCATAGTAGTGAGCGGCCGGAGCGGAACGCAACAGCAAAGAAGGTGGTCGCAGACGTCATGGCGCAGGGCGGGGGGCGGCCCGTCCGGAATTTCGCCGCCATCGGCCGCTTGGTTTCGGCTTCGTTAAACGTTGAGGCAATATCGTCGCCTGGTGCTCCGGCGGTGGCGGGAATGAAGGTCGATCCATGCTGACATCAACCATCTGGGGCCGTGCGGTCGTCGCCGCGGCCGTGACCGGGGCCCTGTCGTCAGGCGCCCTGGCGGCGTCGAGGCACCGGAACAAGGAACCGGCCGCCGCCGCCGCCGAAAGCGGGCCGGCCAAGCCCATTCTCGTAGGGACCTATGGCGACTGGGGCGCCTATGCCACGCAGGGCGGCAAGGCCAAGATTTGCTACGCCCTGGCCCAGCCCAAGGACCGGACGCCGCCGACGCTGAAGAAAGACCAGGCCTACATCTTCATCTCCAACCGTCCCGCCGAGGGCGTGCGGAACGAGATCTCGGTGATCATGGGCGTTCCGCTCAAGGACGGGTCGGCCGAGGCCAAGGCGGAGGTCGGCAGCGCCACCTTCGACCTCGTGTCCAAAGGCCAGAACGCCTGGGTGAAGAATGCGGCGGACGAGGGCCGCTTCATCGACGCCATGAAGAAAAGCGGCAAGCTCGTCGTCAAGGCCACGCTGGGCAAGGGCGGCAAGGCCACCGACAGCTACTCCTTGTCGGGGCTCGGGCAGGCGCTCGACCGCGCCGTCAAGGACTGCCAGTAGCGCCTTCGCTCTCCCGTCGCCGCCACTCTTGTGACCGTCCCGCGATGCCGCCATAGTCGAGCGATCGTGCTGCCGGTCTTCTCAGAGCTGGCGTTGCCGGGAGGGATCATATGCAGGGCACCGTTCATCCGGTTCCGGAGGAGTTCGCGAGGGCCGCCCTGGTCAAGGCGCCCGATTATGCCGCGCTCTACGAGGAGTCCATCCACGATCCGGAGACCTTCTGGGGCCGGCACGGCCGGCGGATCGACTGGCTGACCCCGTATAGCCGGGTCAAGAACACCACCTTCGCCCCCAACGTCGTGTCCATCGAGTGGTTCGGCGACGGCTATACCAACGCCGCCATGAACTGCATCGACCGGCACCTGCCGACCAGGGGCGAGAAGACCGCGATCATCTGGGAGGGCGACGATCCCGCCGAATCCAAGCACATCACTTTCCGGCAACTGCATGCCGAGGTCTGCCGCTTCGCCAATGTGCTGAAGGCGCTCGGCGTGGGGAAGGGCGATGCGGTCACCCTCTACATGCCGATGATTCCCGAAGCGGCCTTCGCCATGCTGGCCTGCGCGCGGATCGGGGCGGTGCACTCGGTCGTCTTCGGGGGCTTCTCGCCCGACGCCCTGGCCGGGCGCATCGAAGGCTGCCGGTCCAAGCTCGTCATCACCGCCGACGAGGGCCTGCGCGGCGGCCGCAAGGTCCCGCTGAAGGCCAATGCCGACGTCGCCGCCGCCAAATGCGGCGACCTCGTCGAGACGATCCTGGTGGTCAAGCGGACCGGCGGACCCGTCACCATGAAGGAGGGGCGCGACGTCTGGCTGGCGGACGCGGCGGCGGACGTGCCGGAGGACTGCCCCTGCGAGCGCATGAACGCCGAAGATCCGTTGTTCATGCTCTACACGTCCGGCTCGACCGGCCAGCCCAAGGGCGTGCTGCATACGACGGGCGGCTATCTCGTCTATGCCTCGATGACCCACGAATACGTCTTCGACATCAAGCCGGACGATATCTTCTGGTGCACGGCGGATGTGGGCTGGGTGACGGGGCATTCCTATACTGTCTATGGCCCGCTCGCCAACGGCTGCACCACGGTGATGTTCGAGGGCGTGCCCAATCATCCCAGCGTGTCGCGCTGCTGGGAGGTGGTCGACAAGCACAAGGTCACGAAGTTCTACACGGCGCCGACGGCGATCCGGTCCCTGATGGCCGCAGGTGACGATCCGGTGGCCAAGACCAGCCGGGCTTCGCTGCGGCTGCTCGGTTCGGTGGGCGAGCCGATCAACCCGGAAGCCTGGGAGTGGTATTGGCGTGTGGTCGGCCGCGGCCGCCTGCCCATCGTGGACACCTGGTGGCAGACCGAGACCGGCGGCATCCTCATCGCCCCGCTGCCCGGCGCCACCCCCCTCAAGCCGGGCTCGGCCACGCGGCCCTTCTTCGGCATCCGGCCCGAGATCCTGGACGCCAACGGGCTCGTCCTCGAAGGGGCGTGCGAAGGCAATCTCGTGATCGCCGACAGCTGGCCCGGCCAGATGCGGACCGTCTTCGGCGACCACAAGCGGTTTCAGGACACCTACTTCGCCGCCTATCCCGGCAAGTATTTCACCGGCGATGGCTGCCGGCGGGACGCCGACGGCTACTACTGGATCACCGGGCGGGTGGACGACGTCATCAACGTCTCCGGTCACCGCATGGGAACCGCGGAGGTGGAAAGCGCGCTCGACTCGCACCACGCCGTCTCGGAGGCCGCCGTCGTCGGCTTCCCGCACGACGTGAAGGGGCAGGGCATC
>CAXTVD010000276.1:0-5224 GCA_964247575.1 uncultured Lichenihabitans sp. | reverse complement strand
TTCGACGACGCGCGAATGAAGTTCGACATCCGGTTCTACCTGGTGTCGATCCTGTTCATCATCTTCGACCTGGAGGTGGCGTTCCTGTTTCCGTGGGCAGTGGCGTTCCGCGACATCGGGGCGGCGGGGTTCTGGTCGATGATGGTGTTCCTCTTCGTGCTCACCGTCGGCTTTGTTTACGAGTGGATGAAGGGAGCCCTTGAATGGGACTGATCGCCAATCCGGGCCAGACGCTCGTCGCGGATACGCCGCGCGGCGTGATGGACCCCCGCACGGGCAAGCCCGTGGGCGCCGACGATCCGTTCTTCCTCGGCCTCAACGACCAGCTGGCGGACAAGGGGTTCCTTGTCACCGCGACCGATGACCTGATCCAGTGGGCGCGGACCGGGTCGCTGATGTGGATGACCTTCGGGCTCGCCTGCTGCGCGGTCGAGATGATGCAGCTGTCGATGCCGCGCTACGACGCCGAGCGCTACGGGTTCGCACCGCGTGCGAGCCCGCGGCAGTCGGACGTGATGATCGTCGCAGGCACCTTGACCAACAAGATGGCTCCGGCTCTCCGCAAGGTCTACGACCAGATGCCCGAGCCGCGCTACGTCATCTCCATGGGGTCCTGCGCCAATGGCGGGGGCTACTACCACTTCTCCTATTCTGTGGTCCGTGGCTGCGACCGCATCGTCCCGGTGGATATCTACGTTCCGGGTTGCCCGCCCTCGGCCGAGGCCCTGCTCTACGGGGTCCTGATGCTGCAGCGGAAGATCCGTCGCACCGGAACGATCGAGCGATAGCGCCTTCGCGGCCAGGAGCGAGTGAGACAGGCATGAGCGACGCGCTGATCGCGATGTACGAAGACCTGGGCGCCTATATCAGGGACGCTCTCCCGGAGGCGCGGATCACGCCGACGGTCCTGGGGGAGGAGCTGTCGCTGAGTGTCCAGGCCGCCCGTTTGCCGGCCGTGCTGACCTTCCTGCGCGACGATCCGCGCTGCCTGTTCTTCTGCTTTACGGACCTCTGCGGCGTCGACTATCCCGACCGTCCCATGCGGTTCGACGTGGTCGTCCATCTCCTGTCGCCGAAGCACAACACGCGCGTCCGGATCAAGGTCGAGACCGACGAGGCGACGCCCGTCCCCTCGATCATCGGCGTCTTCCCGGCCGCAAACTGGTACGAGCGCGAGGCCTACGACCTCTACGGCATCATCTTCGAGGGGCATCCCGACCTGCGCCGCCTGCTGACCGACTACGGCTTCGAGGGCCATCCGCTGCGCAAGGACTTTCCGCAGACGGGGTTCGTCGAGGTCCGCTGGAACGACATCGAGAAACGGGTCATCAACGAGCCGGTCGCCCTGACTCAGGAGTACCGGAACTGGGATTTCCTGTCGCCGTGGGAAGGGACCGACATCGCGGCCTTGCCGGGTGATGAAAAGGCACGCTCGTCATGAACGACCACAATCTGCGCAACTTCGCCGTGAATTTTGGGCCGCAGCATCCTGCGGCCCACGGCGTGCTTCGGCTGGTTCTGGAACTCGACGGCGAAATCGTTGAACGGGTCGACCCGCATATCGGCCTGCTGCACCGCGGCACTGAGAAGCTGATGGAGTCGCGGACCTATACGCAGAACCTGCCCTATTTCGATCGGCTCGATTACGTCTCGCCGATGAACCAGGAGCACGGCTTCTGCCTGGCGATCGAGAAGTTGCTGAAGCTTGAGGTCCCGCGGCGCGCCCAACTGATCCGCGTTCTCTTCTGCGAGATCGGCCGGCTCCTGTCTCACCTTCTGTGCGTGACGACGCAGGTGATGGACGTTGGCGCACTCACCCCGCCGCTCTGGGGTTTCGAGGAGCGCGAGAAGCTGATGGTGTTCTACGAGCGCGCTTCGGGCGCCCGGATGCACGCCAACTTCTTCCGTCCCGGCGGGGTCCATGCGGATCTGCCGGTGCAGCTTATCGAGGATATCGGGTCGTTCTGCGATCCGTTCCTGAAGGTGCTCGACGACCTGTGGGACCTCTTCGTCGAGAACCGCATCTTCAAGCAGCGCAACGTGGATATCGGCGTCGTGACGCTGGAGGAGTGCTGGGCCTGGGGGTTCTCGGGCGTGATGGTGCGAGGCTCGGGGGCTGCCTGGGACCTGCGCAAGAGCCAGCCCTACGAGTGCTACGAGGAGATGGACTTCGACATCCCCGTGGGCCGGAATGGCGACAACTACGACCGTCAGGTCATCCGCATGCAGGAGATGCGGGAGTCCACCAAGATCATGAAGCAGTGCGTCAGCAAGCTGCTGTCGGCCGGCGGGCAGGGGCCCGTCCATGCCCGCGAAGGCAAGCTCACGCCGCCGTCCCGCTCGGAGATGAAGCGCTCGATGGAGGCGCTCATCCATCACTTCAAGCTCTACACCGAAGGGTTCCACGTTCCCGCCGGCGAGGTCTACGCAGCCGTCGAGGCGCCCAAAGGCGAGTTCGGCGTCTATCTCGTCTCGGATGGGACAGACAAGCCGTACCGCTGCAAGATCAGGGCGCCGGGATTCGCGCATCTGCAGGCGATTGATTTTATGTGCCGCGGGCACATGCTCGCCGACGTGTCCGCGATCCTCGGTTCGCTCGACATCGTGTTCGGCGAGGTCGACCGGTGAGCCGCGCGGCGGATTACCGGGCAGGATGGAGTTGAGACAAGTCGCATGGCCGTTCGCCGTTTAGCCGAGATCCAGCCCGACAGCTTCGCGTTCACGCCTGACAACAAGGCGTGGGCGGACAAGCAGATCGCGAAATACCCGCCCGGCCGGCAAGCCTCCGCCGTGATGGCTCTGCTGTGGCGCGCCCAGGCGCAGCACGAGGGCTGGGTGCCGCGCAAGGCCATCGAAGTCGTGGCCGAGATGCTGGACATGCCCGACATCCGGGTGCTGGAGATCGCGACCTTCTACTCGATGTACAACCTCGCACCGGTCGGGAAGTACTTCGTCCAGCTCTGTGGCACCACACCCTGCCTGCTGCGGGGCTCGGACACGATCAAGTCCGTGCTGGAGCAGCGGGTCGGGCCGCAGGGGCATGTGTCGGCGGACGGGCTGTTCTCCTGGATGGAGGTCGAGTGCCTGGGCGCCTGCTGCAATGCGCCGATGGTGCAGATCAACGACACCTACTACGAGGACCTGACGCCGGAGAACTTCGACAAGCTTCTCTCGGACCTCGCCGCCGGACGGCCGGTGCAGCAGGGCTCGCAGACGGGTCGGGTGACGTCGGAGCCTGCGGATGGGCTGACATCCCTCACGTCGCTCTACGGCGAGCATCCGGTGCCCCCGGCCGACCTGCATTCGGTGGAGTTCCCGCGGCTGGAGCATGTCACGCAGGAGATCATTCCGCCGGCGCCCCAGCCGCCTGCCGCAGCCGGAACCCCGATCAACCCGGACGGCGCCCACTGATGCGCCTCCTTCCCCATACCGCGATCTTGGCCCTTCGGGCTTCGGGAGCCGCCCACCATGCTTGAAGACAAGGACCGGATCTTCCGGAACCTCTACGGCTACGCCGATTGGCGGCTCGCCGGTGCGCGGCAGCGCGGCATCTGGGACGGGACCAAGGCGATCCTGGAAAGGGGCAAGGACTGGATCGTCAACGAGATGAAGGCGTCCGGGCTACGCGGCCGGGGCGGTGCGGGATTTCCGACGGGGCTCAAATGGTCCTTCATGCCCAAGCCCGACCCGGCGCGACCCTCCTATCTCGTGGTCAATGCGGACGAGTCCGAGCCCGGCACCTGCAAGGACCGGGAGATCATGCGCAGCGATCCGCACATGCTGATCGAGGGCTGCATGATCGCGTCCTTCGCGATGGGCGCGCATGCCTGCTACATCTACATCCGCGGCGAATACATCTTCGAGGCCGACCGGCTCGATGCCGCCGTGGAGGAAGCCTACGAGAACAATCTCGTGGGCAAGTCTAATGTCCACGACTACCCCTTCGACATCTACGTCCACCGCGGGGCAGGGGCCTATATCTGCGGTGAGGAGACGGCGCTTCTCGAGTCCCTCGAGGGGAAGAAGGGGATGCCGCGCCTGAAGCCGCCCTTCCCCGCCAATATGGGCCTTTATGGCTGCCCGACGACTGTCAACAACGTCGAGTCCATCGCCGTGGCGCCGACCATCCTGCGCCGGGGCGCGGCCTGGTTCTCGAGCTTCGGCGCCAAGAACAATGCGGGCACCAAGCTGTTCTGCATTTCCGGGCACGTCAACAAGCCCTGCAACGTCGAGGAGGCCATGTCGATCCCGTTCCGGGAGCTGATCGACCGCCATTGCGGCGGCATCCGCGGCGGGTGGGACAACCTCCTCGCGGTCATTCCCGGCGGTTCTTCCGTGCCGCTCGTGCCGGCGCACGAGATCATGGACGCGCCGATGGATTTCGACTCGCTTCGAGCCCTCAAGTCGGGCCTCGGCACCGCGGCCGTGATCGTCATGGACAAGTCGACCGACATCGTCCGCGCGATCGCCCGCCTCAGCTACTTCTACAAGCACGAGAGCTGCGGGCAGTGCACGCCGTGCCGGGAAGGAACGGGCTGGCTGTGGCGCGTGATGGTCCGCATGGCCGAGGGCCGTGCGCACAAGCGGGAGATCGACGTGCTGCTGTCGGTGACGCAGCAGATCGAGAACCACACGATCTGCGCGCTGGGCGATGCGGCGGCATGGCCCGTGCAGGGCCTGCTGCGGCATTTCCGGCCTGAGATCGAGCGGCGTATCGACAGCTACATGGCCAATCCCCATCCTGAACCCATCGAGATCGCGGCCGAATAGGCCGCCCGCACCGCCTCGTTACGCTCGCTTCCGACACACTCTGGATGGTATCGCCTGCGCGGCGGAAGGATCATCGGGTCACTCATGACGAAACTCATCATCGATGGCCGCGAGGTCGACGTTCCCGCCGATTTCACGCTGCTGCAGGCCTGCGAGGAGGCAGGGGCGGAGATCCCGCGCTTCTGCTTTCACGAGCGGCTGTCGATCGCCGGCAATTGCCGCATGTGCCTCGTCGAGGTGAAGGGGAGCCCCAAGCCCGTCGCGTCCTGCGCCTGGGGCGTACGGGACTGCCGGCCGGGTCCGAACGGCGAACTGCCGCAGGTGCTGACGAAGTCCCCGCTGGTGAAGAACGCGCGCCAGGGGGTGATGGAGTTTCTGCTCATAAACCATCCGCTGGACTGTCCGATCTGCGACCAGGGCGGCGAGTGCGACCTGCAGGATCAGGCGATGGCCT
>CAXTVD010000275.1:0-5226 GCA_964247575.1 uncultured Lichenihabitans sp. | reverse complement strand
GCCTTCGAGCGGGCGAAGCACGGCTTCTCCGAGGACAAGCTCCGCGCGGCCCTGGCCCGCCTGGCCCGGACCTCACTGGAGGACGTCTTCGCCGCCGTCGGCCGTGGGGAGATGTATTCGGGCGATATCGTCAAGGCGGTCTATCCGGAGTTCAAGGAAGAGCGGAAGGCCGGGGCGGCACCCGACCGGGGCGATCCCGGCTGGTTCGGGCTGAGCAAGGCGGAAAACCTGCGGTTCAAGTTCCCCGAGAATGGCCCGTCGATCCCGATCCGGGGTCTTCGGGGCGATCTGCCCGTCCGCTTTGCGCCGAACGGGGGCGCCGTGCCGGGCGACCGGATCGTCGGCATCCTGACCCCCGGCGAGGGCATCACGATCTACCCCATCCAGTCGCCGGCGCTCGGCGCCTTCGACGAGAGCGACCGGTGGCTGGACGTGCGATGGGACCTCGATTTCACCCACAAGGAACTCTTCCCCGCGCAGCTCGAGATCACGGCGATCAACGAGCCGGGTTGCCTGGCCACCATCACCGGCGTCATCGCCGAACTCGGGGCCAACATCGAGGACGTCCGGGTGCTGGTCCGCTCGCCGGACGTGCGAAAGATGCTGTTCGACGTCGAGGTCTGGGATCTCAAGCAGCTCAATGAGATCATGTCGCGTCTGCGGGCGCAGACGGTCGTGTCCGCGGTCGAGCGCGTGAACGGATGACTCTTGGAGAGGGCGGAACGGCCATGACGCAAGACGAGGTCCTCGAGGAGTTCCGGGCGGCCGGCGCGCTGCTTGAAGGTCACTTCATTCTCAGTTCGGGCCTGCGCAGCCCGGTATTCCTCCAGAAGGTGTTCGTGTTTCAGGATCCCCGCCGCACCGAGCGGCTCTGCGCCGCCCTCGCCGCGCAGATCCAGGCGCGCTTCGGCGACATCGATGTCGTCGTTTCGCCGGCCGTCGGCGGGATCGTGCCCGGCTACGAGACGGCGCGGCATCTCGGCGCGCGAGCGATCTATGTCGAGCGTGAGAACGGCCAGTTCGCGCTGCGGCGCGGCTTCTCGATCGAGCCGCACGAGCGGGTCCTCATGGTCGAGGACATCATCACGACGGGACTGTCCTCGCGCGAATGCATCGCGGCTCTGCGGGACCAGCCCGGTCATCTTGTGGGAGCCGCCTGCCTGATCGATCGATCGGGGGGACGGGCCGAGATCGGGGTCGACCGTGTTGCCCTGGCGACCCTCGACGTCCCCAGCTATCCCGCCGACGCTTTGCCTCCGGACCTCGCCGCGATCCCGCCCGTGAAGCCGGGTAGCCGCGGTCTGTCCGTGTCCAAGCCGGCCTGATCGGGACAGCTGGCATGTCGCACCCACCAGCCATCCGGCTCGGCGTCAACATCGACCATGTCGCCACCGTGCGGAACGCCCGCGGGGGCGCCGTGCCCGATCCGCTCCGCGCCGCGCTGCTTGCCATCGAGGCCGGTTGCGATGGGATCACGGCGCATCTGCGGGAGGACCGCCGCCATATCCGCGATGCCGATATTGAGGCGTTGAGGAACGCCATCACGAAGCCGCTCAACTTCGAGATGGCGGCCACCGAAGCCATGCTGGCGTTTGCCGTGCGCATCGCCCCGCATGCCGCCTGCCTCGTCCCTGAGAAGCGGGAGGAGCGCACGACCGAGGGTGGGCTCGACGTCGTCGGTCAACACGTCTCGCTTCGCCCGATCGTCGCCGCCCTGACCCAGGCGGGAATCCGGGTGTCGCTCTTCGTCGAGCCGTCGCCCGAGGCGATCGAGGCCGCGCATGCGCTCGGGGCCCCTGTCGTGGAACTGCATACGGGCCGCTGGTGCGAGGCCGTGGCGCACGGGCGCAACGGGGAGGCTGCAGCCGAGTTCGAGAGACTTTCGGCCGCTGCCGCCGCCGCGTCCCGGTTCGGCATCGAATGCCATGCGGGCCATGGGCTGGACTACGCGACGGCTGAACGCATCGCGGCGCTGCCCGCCGTCATGGAACTGAACATCGGCCATTTTCTCATCGGCGAGGCCCTCTTTGTCGGCTTGGGTCCGGCCATCGCGACGATGCGCGCGGCGATGGCACGGGGCCGTGCCAAGGCCGGGGAGCGTATCGCGTGATCATCGGGCTCGGCAGCGATCTGTGCGACATCCGCCGCGTCGAGCAGACCTTGGAGCGATACGGCGACCGCTTCGTCGAGCGCTGCTTCACCGCGATCGAACGGCAGAAAAGCGAGCGCCGCGCCAACCGGGCGGGCTCCTATGCCAAGCGCTTCGCGGCCAAGGAGGCCTGCGCCAAGGCGCTGGGCACCGGCCTGTCGAATGGGGTGTTCTGGCGCGACATGGGCGTCGTCAACCTGCCTTCGGGCCAGCCGACCCTCCACCTTACGGGCGGCGCCGCCGAGCGGCTTGCCGCGCTGACGCCGGCCGGCCACGAGGCGGTGGTCCACCTCACGCTGACCGATGAATACCCGCTGGCCCAAGCCTACGTGCTGATCGAGGCTCGGCCCCGTGCAGGGTGACAGCCCCGGCCGGGCTTCGCCTTGCTCTTGGCGCGATCCCGTCGGAGGGCTATAGCGAGGACCAAAGCCGCCCAGGCCTCTCGCGCTGCTCGCCGAGGCCGGCGCGTGCCCATCTCCTTCGGAACGATGGGCAGTCACGGTTGGAACAAGTGATGACGAAGCCGATCAGTTTAGAAGACCGTCAGATCGCCAAGGCCAGGAAGAAGTCCGGGGAAGGCGGGGTCGGCGAACTTATCAAGGTCGTCGTCCAGGCGCTTGTGATTGCGCTGGTCGTGCGCACCTTCCTATTCCAGCCCTTCAACATCCCGTCGGGCTCGCTGATCCCTACGCTGCTGATCGGCGACTACCTGTTCGTGTCCAAGTACTCCTATGGCTATTCGCACTTCTCGTTTCCCTTCGGCCCGGATTTCTTCTCCGGCCGCGTGCTCGCCTCGCCGCCCAAGCGGGGCGATGTCGCGGTGTTCAAGTTCCCCAAGGACACATCCAAGGACTACATCAAGCGGGTGATCGGCCTGCCCGGCGACAAGATCCAGCTGATCGATGCCCGGCTCTTCATCAACGGGCAGATGGTGCCGCGCGAGCCGACCCAGAAGATCACCACCCGCAACCAGTTCGGGCAGGAGGTCGAGGTGCTGACCTACATCGAGACGCTGCCGGGCGGCGTGAAGCACCAGATCATCCAGCTCAACGGCGACAGCGGGCTCTATTCCAACACGCCGGTCTATACGGTGCCCCCGGATAGCTACTTCATGATGGGCGACAACCGGGATAATTCCACCGATAGCCGGGTCTCGCCGGACGAGGATGGGGTCGGCTACGTGCCGTTCGAAAATCTCGTCGGCCGGGCGGAGATCCTGTTCTTCTCCATCGACGACAGCCATCCCATCTGGCAGTTCTGGACCTGGCCGACCAGCATCCGATGGAACCGCATCCTGAAGCCCGTTCACTGACGTGAAGGCTGCCGCGCCGAGGGAGCCCCTGAGCGATCTCGAAGCGCGTCTGGGCCACGTCTTCGCCGATCGCGAGCTTCTGACCCGCGCGCTGACGCATGTGAGTGTCCTGCCGCCCGAACGCTCGCGGCTGCAATCCTACCAGCGGCTCGAGTTCCTGGGGGACCGTGTCCTCGGCCTGATTGTCTCCGCCATGCTGTTCGAGGCCTTCCCAAACGCGGAAGAGGGCGAACTGTCCCGCCGTCTCGCGGGGCTGGTGCGTGGGGAAACCTGCGCCGAGGTCGCGGTGGATTGGCTGGTGTCGCGTCACATCCGCGTCGGCGACAACGAAGCCCAGACCGGCGGTCATGCCAAGCCCACCATCATGAGCGACGTCTGCGAGGCGCTGGTCGGAGCGGCCTTCCTCGATGGCGGTCTGGCCGCTGCGGAACGGGTCGTGCAACCTGCCTGGGCGCCGCGCATGCACGCGCCGAGCCGATCCCTGCGCGACCCCAAGACGGCGCTGCAGGAGTGGGCTCAGGGCCTTGGGCGGGCCGCGCCCGTCTATCGCGAGATCGAGCGGCAGGGGCCGGGCCATGCGCCGGTCTTCACCGTGGCCGTGGACCTCGAAGGGTTCGAGCCGGGCATCGGGTCCGGGTCGTCCAAGCGGGCGGCGGAGCAAACGGCGGCCCAGGCCTTTCTGGCGCGCGAAGGCCTACAGGCGGAGCAGGGGTGACGGACACGGACGGAACACGCTGCGGCTTCGTCGCCCTGATCGGGGCGCCCAACGCCGGCAAATCGACGCTGATCAACGAGATCGTCGGCACCAAGGTGTCGATCGTCTCGCGCAAGGTGCAGACGACCCGCACCCTGGTCCGCGGCATCGCGATCGAAGGCCGAAGCCAGATCATCTTCGTCGACACGCCGGGCATCTTCGCGCCCAGGCGTCGGCTGGATCGGGCCATGGTCACGGCAGCCTGGGGAGGGGCAGGGGACGCGGACGTGGTCGCGCTGCTGATCGATGTC
This sequence comes from uncultured Lichenihabitans sp., assembly GCA_964247575.1. Taxonomy (GTDB): domain Bacteria; phylum Pseudomonadota; class Alphaproteobacteria; order Rhizobiales; family Beijerinckiaceae; genus Lichenihabitans. The sequence continues at coordinate 760 of CAXTVD010000275.1, read as the reverse complement.
CGCAAGGGGCTCGACGAGGAGAACGAGGCGATTCTCGCCAAGCTCGAGGGCGTCGGCCGCCGCCGCATGCTCATCCTGAACAAGATCGATACGGTCGAAACCGAGAAGCTCCTGGAACTCACCCAGAGGCTCAATGAACGGCTGCCTTTCGACGCCACCTTCATGATCTCGGCGCTGCGCGGCCATGGCGTGCCGAAACTGCGGGAAAAGCTCGCCGAGGCGATGGCGGAAGGGCCATGGCTCTATCCCGAAGACCAGGTCTCCGACGCGCCGCTCCGGGCCTTCGCGGCCGAGATCACCCGCGAGAAGATGTTCGAGCGGCTGCATGACGAGCTGCCCTACCAGACGACGGTGGAAACCGAGCTCTGGAAGGAGTTGGGCGACGGCTCGACGCGGGTCGAGCAGACGATCTACGTGACGCGGGACGGTCACAAGAAGATCGTCATCGGCGAAGGCGGCCGCACCATCAAGTCGATCGGCTCGGCGGCACGCAAGGATATCGCGGAAGCGGCCGAGACCAAGATCCACCTGTTCCTGTTCGTCAAGGTGCGGGAAAAGTGGGGCGACGATCCCGAGCGCTACCGCGAGATGGGGCTCGATTTCCCGCGGGAGTGAAATCCGGCCTTCGCGGTGACTGGCCGTCCGCTGACCCGGCGATTTGTGACTTGGCCGCGATGTTGCCTGGCGGATGTCTCGCCGGGCCTGCCTGTTGGAAAGAAACGATAGGTCCTTGCACGGCTCCGATCGACCGCCTGGCGCC
>CAXTVD010000274.1:0-5242 GCA_964247575.1 uncultured Lichenihabitans sp. | reverse complement strand
CCCTTAAACGCCTCGACGAGCGCGTCCATGCCGATCCAGCCCGACTCGCCGGCGCTCTGGCCGATGCGACGGGCCAGCGCCGCCAGCTCCATGTAGCGGATCGCCTTGCTCTGCTCGCGATGCAGGCGGCGGTGGTCGGGGCGGAACAGCGCGATCTGCAGGGCCAGGACGGCCGGGACCAGGCCGGCCAGGAGTGCGGCCGCGGGCAGCGCCGACGCTTGCGCCGACCCCGTCAGCACAACCCAACCGCAGAGCCAGGACCCCGCCAGACCGATCAGGCCGGCCGCGAGCGCGACGAGGCGGTGGCGCGCCTGAAGCGCGGCCGCATGCTGGGCGTTGTAACGGGCCTGGCTCTCGCTCATGCGCGCCAGGGCGAAGGCGCGATCGGCCTGCGTGGCGGCCTGTCCCGTCAGGCTGAGCGTCGCCATCTCCGCGCCGTTCGCCTCGCTCGGGACGGGCCTCGGCGGCGTTGCGGCAGCGTGCAGGGTCATGCGGTCATCCCGTGCGTCCTTACCCTTGATTGACGCAGACCCGCCGCTTTGGTTTCGCCAGAGCAGGCGTGAATGCGATGCTAAGGTGAATCACTTGTCAGCGCCGCTCAGCGGGCCCGGGCGAGCGCCTGCTCCCGGATCCGGGTGAGGGTGATGCCCGGCAGGATCGCGTCGGGATCGATCTTGAGGTGGATGATCGACGGCAGGCCGGAGGCCCGCGCCGCGGTGAAGGCGGCCGGGAAATCGTCCGTTCCCTCGACCGTGGCACCGAAGCCGCCGAAGGCCCTGGCATAGGCGGCGAAATCGGGGTTGCGCAGCGTCGTCGCCGACACTCGGCCGGGGAACTCGCGCTCCTGATGCATGCGGATCGTGCCGTAGCTGCCGTTGTCGGCGACGACGGTGACGATGGGCAGCTCGTATTGCACGGCGGTCGCGAAATCCTGTCCGTTCATGAGGAAGTCGCCGTCGCCGTTGATCGAGAGCACGAGCCGGTCGGGGTGGAGCCGCTGCATCGCCACCGCCGCCGGAATGCCGTAGCCCATGGAGGCCGAGGTCGGCGCGATGTGGGTCGCAAAGCGCCGGAACCGGTAGAAGCGGTGGATCCAGGAGGCGTAGTTGCCTGCTCCGTTGCACAGGATGGTGTCGGTCGGCACATTGTCCCGCAGCCACGTCAGGATCGTGCCGAGATTGACGCCGCCTGGCTGGGGCGTCGGCTCCTCCGACCAGGCGAGATAGTCGGCATGGGCCGCCGCGGTCTCGGCACCCCAGACCGGTGGCGTCCGCGGCCGCAGACGGTCGAGCGCCGCCGCGAAGCGGATCGGCGTCGCGTGGATGGCCAAGGCGGGCTGATAGACCCGCCCGAGTTCGGCCGCTTCGGGATAGATGTGCACCAGTGTCGTTGCGGGCCGGGGCGCCTCCAGAAGCGTGTAGCCCTGCGAGGGGATCTCGCCGAAGCGCCCGCCGCAGAGCACGACGAGGTCCGCCGCCTTCATCCGCGCGACCAGCCTCGGGTTCGGCCCGAGACCCATGTCGCCGGCATAGTTGGGATGCAACGGATCGAACAGCGGCAGCCGGCGGTAGGAGGTCGCCATCGGCATGGCGAAGCGCTCGGCGAAGCGGGTGGCTGCGGCGCAGGCATCCGGCGTCCAGCGCGCCCCGCCCAGGACGAACAGGGGGCGTTGCGCCGCCGCGATCAGGTCCTCGAGCCGGTCCATCTCCTCGCGGCCCGGCGCGGTCTCGACGACCGTATGGGGCAGGGCGTCGGGCAGTACGACCCGCTCGTTCAGCATGTCCTTGGGCAGGCTCACCACCACCGGCCCGGGCCGGCCGCTGGTGGCCGCGACGAAGGCGCGGTTGACGAGTTCGGGCACGCGCGCCGCATCGTCGATCTCCAGCGTCAGCTTGGTCATCGTGCCGAACACGGCCTTGTAGTCGAGCTCCTGGAACGCCTCCCGCTCCCGGAAGGCCCGCTCGACCTGCCCGACGAACATGATCATCGGCGTCGAGTCCTGGTGGGCGATGTGGATGCCCGCCGAAGCGTTGGTGGCGCCGGGCCCGCGCGTCACGAAGCAGACGCCGGGGCGGCCCGTCGCCTTGCCCACGGCATCCGCCATCATGGCGGCCCCGCCCTCCTGCCGGCAGACCGTGACGCTGATGTCCCGGTCGTGGAAGGCATCGAGCACGCCGAGGAAGCTCTCGCCCGGCACGCAGAAGACGTGGCGCACGCCATTGGCGATCAGTTGGTCGACGAGGACTTCGGCGGCGGTGCGGCTCGGGAGGGGTGCGCGCATGGGATCATCGGGGCGAGGGGAACGGGTCAGGGATGCCAGTGTCGGGCCTAGCGGCTAACGCTTCGTGACCCCCTACGCCAGGGTGGCTGGTTCGGCCCGCGCCGGCCGTGTCCGGAGCCCGCGCGTTCGGATCAGCATCTCTCGAAAGAGCAAGGGGGCGAGCGCGATGCCCGCCCCTTCAATTCAGAAACGGCCCTGGCCTTGCAGAACGCCGGGAACGCCGGTTCCGCCGCCGGGCGCGCCTTCGCCGCCAAGGATCGCCCCACCGCCGGAGCCGCCGCCCGACGGCGACTCGTCGGGTCCGACGACCCAGCGGTCGGACAGTGGCGCCTCGCGCCGGATCGCCTTCATGCGCAGCATTTCACGCGAATAGGTCCTGTGCTGCTGGAAGAAAGCCACGTCGCTTTGCTGGACATGGCTGGCCTGATACATCGAAACATCGAGCGGGATCATGGCAGGTACTCCGTCCTTGTGACGAAGAGAAGACCTGCGAAAGCACGTCTTTATTCCCGTACGACCGGACCGACGGGCTCGAAAGTCACGGCGTGTTGGAGGTCTGCGCGCGGAACAGGCCGGTGAAGGCGCGCAGGTCGGCGATTGCGACGTCCGACACGGCCCAGTAGTCGAGGTCCCCGGCGGCCCATCGCTCGATCGTCGATCCGCCGTGCCGGGTCTCGCCGGGCGGCCCCTCTGCCGCATGCGGCGTGACCGTCACGCTGATCACATGCTGATCGCGGCGGTAGACGAGCGTGGGAACGGCCTTGCCGCCGACGATGTCGATGCGGCCCCCGATCAGCGGAAAGCCCTCCGCCGCCAGATCCGGCGCGTCCGGTGCGATCGTCGTGCGGCCGTTGAACCAGGGCTTGACGACGTGGCGGTTCGAGGAAGCGATATCGTAGGGCTGCTGCGCGACGAGGCCCCGCAGATGCCCGGCCAGAACCGCATCGGCGATCTGCTCGGACGCCGGTGGCAGGCCGAGGAAAACCCGTCCGTTGTCGAGGACCGCGCCTCCGATGAGGCCGACCAGGAGGGTAGCCGCGAGCGAGCGCCAGTGCTCGGGAAACCGCCGCCGCGGGGCGACGTCGGCGAAGCCGATCTGCTGGACGATGCGCGAGCGCAGGACCGGCGACGCCGGGGGGAGCGCAAGCGCCGGCTTCATCGCGGATGAGAGCGCCGAGAGCCGTTCGGCCAAGGCGCTCAGGGTCGGGTCGGCCGCCAGGCGGCGCTCCATGTCGAGAGCCTCCCCGGGGGAGAGTTCGCCGTCGCAATAGGCGTTCATGAGGAGGAAGCTCTCGTCGTCCGCTGTCATAGGTCGTCCGTTCCGAACCGGTTGAGCAGGTGCTGCCGGGCTCGCGCGAGCCGCGACATGACCGTGCCGATCGGCACCCCGCTCACCTCGGCGATCTCGCGATAGCTGAGGCCATGGTATTCGCGCAGGATCAGGGCCTCCTTCAGAGCGACCGGCAGGGCGTCGATGGCCCGAGACAGGCGCTCGACGTCGCCCTTGCGGATCAGGGCGCTCTCGGGCGTTTCCGAGGCCGCTTCCCCGATGCCCCCCGCTTCCATCACCGCCAGATCGGCGGGTGCAAGATCGTCGCTCGAAACAACGCCGCGCGGGCCACGTCGTTCGAGCCAGGAGTAGCAGGTGTTGCGCACGATGGTGAGGAACCACGCGCGCGCATTGCCCTCGGCGAAGCCTTCGATCGCGCGAAAGGCTCTGAGGCTGGCTTCCTGGACGACGTCCTCGGCATCCGTCGCGTTGCCCGTGAGCCAACGCGCGAGCCGGTAGGCTTCGTCGAGCCGGGGCAGGACGATCTGACTGAACCGCGCGCGGGCAAGCGCCGTCATGATCGGCCCCCGGACGAGGCGGGCGGTGGGCCGGGATCAGCGCGCCCTGACAATGATCTTCCCGGTCATGTGCGGATGCAACGAGCAGAAATAGTCATAGTCGCCCGCGGTCAGGAAGGTGAAGGCGAAATGGTCGCCCGTATCCAGCGGCTTGGACCTGAAACTCTTATCCACGGCCTTGACGGTATGGGGAATGTCGTCGCCATTCATCCAGGTGACCGTCGTTCCGGGTGGCACGTGAAGGAGAGCCGGGGTGAAGGTGAAATTGTCGATGGAGACACGCGCTTCGTCGGCTTGCACCGGCGTCCCGAGAAGCGTGACGGCAAGAGCCAGGATGGCGCTCCGCGCGAGCGCCTGCCAGGCCGCCGCGCCGCGCCGGGTTGGGCCGGGCTTCATCGCGGCTATCCGGCCAGGGGAATGTCGAGCAGGGCGAGCGGCTGCTCGCCCCTGACGGCGCTGATCGCGGTAATGCCGAGGACCTTGCGGAGCTCACCATCCGGGACCTTCATCGGTCCTGGCGAGGGGGCCGAGCCGGGGGCCGGCTGCGGGAAGCCTGTCGATCGCGCGGTGTGAAACACGACATGTCCCTCCACCTTCTGCATGACCTGGTGGATGTGACCGTTGAGAACCGTCACCGAGCCGAAGCGCTGCAGGAGAGCGAGGGCCTGCGCGCTGTCCTGCGTGCCCCATCCCCAGGCGGGATAGATCGTCCACAAGGGAATATGCGCGAAGACCACGATCGGGGTCGAGGACGACAGCCCCCTGAGGTCGGCCTCCATCCAGGCGAGCTGCGCGGCGCCCAGATTGCCAAGCCCGCCGGCCTTGAGGTCGACCACGTTCACGAGACCCAGGAAATGCACTCCGCTCTGATCGAAGGAAGACCATCCCGCGCCGCGCGATCCCTTGCCGTAGCGCGCGAGGTAGGCTGCTCCGGTGCCCTCATCCAGCAGGTCATGCTCGCCCGGCACGTAGAAGACCGGCGCGTTCAGGCCCCGGATGACCTGGTCGGCATCGTCGAACTCGGAGGCTTTCGACAGATGGCTGATGTCGCCCGTGTGGATGTAGAAGGTCGGCTGCTTCGCCATGGCCTTGATCGTGGCGACGGCTTCCTGC
>CAXTVD010000273.1:932-5246 GCA_964247575.1 uncultured Lichenihabitans sp. | reverse complement strand
TGTAGGGGCTGAGCGCGAACTGGAAGATCACGGTCGGCAGGCTCGCCATCGGCGCGGTGAGATCGCTGCTCCAGAACTGGTTGTTCAAGGCGGTGAACAGCAGCGGCGCGGTCTCTCCGCTGACCCGGGCGATGGCGAGCAGCACGCCCGTGATCATGCCGGCCCGGGCGGCCTTGTAGGCGACCTTGGTGATCACGTGCGCCCGCGGCAGGCCCATGGCGGAGGCGGCCTCCCGCAAGGGGTTGGGCACGAGCAGCAGCATGTCCTCCGTGGTTCGCGCGACCACAGGGATGACGATGAAGGCCAGGGCCACGGCGCCGGCGAGGGCCGAGAAGTGACCGACGGGCGCCACCAGGATCTGATAGACGAACAGGCCGATGATGATGGACGGTGCGCTCAGCAGGATGTCGTTGATGAAGCGCACGATGGTGGTCAGCCTCGCATAGCGCCCGTACTCCGCCATGTAGGTGCCGGCGCCGATCCCGATGGGCGTGCCGACGGCGACGCCGATGAGCGTCATCATCACGCTGCCGAAGATCGCATTCAGCAGGCCGCCGGCGCTGCCGGGCGGAGGCGTGTTCTGGGTGAAGACGGCCACGGACAGGCCGGAAAAGCCGTTCCAGAGCAGGCTTGCGAGGATCAGAACCAGCCAGGTCATGCCGAAAAGCGTGGCCGCCATGCAGAGCCCTAGGCCGATGCTGCTGCGCCGCTTGCGGGCCGCCTGCATCCGAAGCGCGGTCGGGGTCACGGCGTCAGGCTCCCTTGCGCCGGTCGATGCGCATCAGCATCAGCCGGGCCACCGCGAGGACGATGAAGGTGATCACGAAGAGGATCAGGCCGAGGGCGATCAGCGCGGAGGTGTAGATGTCGCCCACCGCCTCGGTGAACTCGTTGGCGATGGCGGCCGAAATCGTGGTGCCCGGCGCCAGGATCGACGCCGAGATCTTGTGGGCGTTGCCGATCACGAAGGTGACCGCCATGGTCTCGCCGAGGGCGCGGCCGAGGCCGAGCATGACCCCGCCCACCACGCCCGTGCGGGTGTAGGGGATCACCACGCTCGTCACGACCTCCCAGGTCGTGGCGCCGACCCCGTAGGCCGCTTCCTTGAGGACCGGGGGCACCGTCTCGAAGACGTCGCGCGATACCGAGGTCACGAAAGGCAGCACCATGATGCCCAGGATAATGCCCGCAGTGAAGGTGCCGATGCCATAAGGCGGCCCGGCGAAGACGTGCGAGAGGCCCGGCACCGGCCCGAACAGGGCGATCAGCCCGGGTTCGATCGTGGTCTGGACGAAGGGGGCGAAGACGAACAGGCCCCAGATGCCGTAGATGATGCTGGGAATGCCGGCGAGCAGCTCGATGGCGATGCCGACCGGCCGGCGCAGCGCGTAGGGGCAGAGTTCGGTCAGGAAGATCGCGATGCCGAGGCCGACGGGCACCGCGATGACCATGGCGATGACCGACGAGACCAGTGTGCCATAGATCGGACCGGCCGCCCCGTAGACGTCGGTCACCGGGTTCCATGTCTGGTCGACGAGGAAACGCGGCCCGAAGGTGCTGAAGGCGAGCCACGAACCCCTCACCAGCGAGACAACGACGGCGCCGAGGATCAGGAGGACGAGGAGGGCCGCGGCTCGCGTGAGATTGGCGAAAACCGAATCGTAGAGGCGCAGCCGACCCCAGACGCCCGGTTGCGCCTCGATCCGTTGCGACACGCGCTCCGTTTGGTTCACCGCGATGGTCAAATCGTCCGATCCGTTGCCAGGAGTTCCGGCGGCGCCGTCATCGCCGCCTCCGTTGTCGAAACGCCGCGGCGTTCGCCCTTGTGTTGCGACGGCGAGGCCAGAGCCGGGTTTCCGCCGGGGGAGGGCCTCGATCCAGCCCTCCGCCCCGTTGCCGGCCCAGACAAGAGCCCGGCCTTGCCGATCAGTTCATCGGCATCAGCGGCGCGCCGTCCTTGCCCTTGATGTCGGCGGCGACGGCCTTCTTGATCAGGGTGACCACCTTGGCCGGCATGGGGATGTAGTCGAGCGCCTCGGCGTCGCTGCCGCCCTTGTCGAAGGCCCAGCTGAAGAATTTGAGGGCTTCCATCGAGGCCGCGTCGTCCTTGGGCTGCTTGTGCATCAGGATGAAGGTCGCCGCCGTCAGCGGCCAGGAGTCCTTGCCCGGCTGGTTGTCGAGGATCTGGTAGAAGCCCGGCGCATTGGCCCAGTCGGCATTGTCGGCCGCGGCCTGGAAGGCGGGAACCGTCGGCGCGACGGTCGGGCCGTCCTTGTTGATCATCTTGGTGAAGGTCAGCTTGTTCTGCTTGGCATAGGCGTATTCAACGTAGCCCAGCGAGCCCTTGGTGTTGGCGACATTGTTGGCGACGCCCTCGTTGCCTTTGGCGCCGATGCCCACCGGCCACTCGACCGCGGTGTTCACGCCGACCTTGGACTTCCAGTCCGGCGAAACCTTGCTGAGGTAGTCGGTGAAGTTGAAGGTGGTTCCCGAGCCGTCCGAGCGATGCACGACGGCGATCGCCTGATCCGGCAGCTTGGCGCCCGGGTTCAGCTTGGCGAGGGCCGGGTCGTTCCACTTGGTGATCGTCCCCATGAACATGGCGCCGAGCGTGGGCCCATCGATGACGAGGTCGCCCGACTTCACGCCCTCGAGGTTCACGACGGGCACGATGCCGCCCATCACCATCGGCCATTGCTCGAGACCGGCTTCCTGCAGGTCCTTCTGCATCAGGGGCGCATCGGTGGCCCCGAAGGTCACGGTGCCGGCCTTGATCTGCTTGATGCCGCCGCCCGAGCCGATCGACTGGTAGTTGATGCCCGTACCGGTCATCTTCTTATAGGTGTCGGCCCATTTGGCGTAGATCGGGAAAGGGAATGTCGCGCCGGCGCCCGAAATATCGGCCGCCCGGGCGGACAGGCTGGCCGAGGTCAGCAGGGCGGCCACGCAGGCCGTCCGCACGAAAGTGGTGATGATCATGGACGCCTCGATTGTTGTCTGGCGATAAAGCAACCTGCCTCCCAGGGCCGGGCTGCGCGGCCCGTCCATAAGCCGAAGCCAAGAGGGTTTTACGACGGGGTCATGACACTTTTGTTACACGGCCGGTCAGGGTTGCGCCTGCGCCGGCCCGGTCATTGCACTGAAGAGATCAGCGGGCCCGCAGGGGAAGCGTCGCGGTGAACACGCTGCCCCGCCCGAAGGTGCTGTCGATCGTCAGCCGGCCGCGATGGCGCGCCATGATGTGCTTGACCAGGGCCAGCCCGAGGCCGGTTCCGCCCTTGGCGCGGCTCTGCCCCGCATCGACACGGTAGAACCGCTCGGTCAGGCGGGGCAGGTGTTCGGGTGCGATGCCGCGTCCATGGTCGCGGACCACGAAGGTGCCGGACGCGCCGGTGGCGCGGGCGACCAAATCGACGGCATCGCCCGGGTCGTCGCAGCCGTATTTGATGGCGTTTTCAATCAGGTTCTCGGCGACCCGGATAAGCTCGTCCCGGTCGCCGGTGACGAGGACGGGCTCGGGCGCATCGATGCGAAGGATCACGTCCTTCTCCGCGGCGAGCGGGGCCAGCGTGTCGGCGACGTGCCGCACGAGAAGCGTGAGGTCGACCGACTGGCTGGGGCGCAGGTGCAGGTTCTGCTCGATCCGCGAGAGCGACAGCAGGTCGTCCACGAGGCGCGACATCCGCCGGGCCTGTTCCGCCATGATGCCGAGGAAGCGGTCTCGGGCGGCCGGGTCCTCGCGTGCCGCGCCCTGCAGCGTCTCGATGAAGCCGAGCAGGGAGGCGAGCGGCGTCCGCAGCTCATGGCTCGCATTGGCGATGAAGTCGACGCGCATCCGCTCGACCCGGCGGCTCTCCGTGAGGTCGCGCATCGTGAGCACGACGGCCCGGGCGCCCTGCTCCAGTTCGAGCGGGGCGATCGCGACGTCGAAGGCGCGCTCGACGGGGACGCGGTCGCGCCAGGCCACCGTCTCGGGCAGGCCGCTCGACAGCACGCGCCGCGCGCCGTCGAGCACGTCGGGGTCGCGCAGGCGCAAGGCGAGGAGATCGCCCGTCCGCAGGCTCGGCAGGAGGTCGCGCGCGAGCGCGTTCGCCGCGACGATCCGGGTGTCGTCGCCGACCACGATCACGGATTCGGGCAGCGCGGCGAGCAGGGCATCGAGCGAGCCGGGCTCATGAAGGCGGATGGCGTTCATCGGGCCGTCCGGCCGAGGTTAAGGTTGAGATTGCGTCGCGCCATCCGATCGAAGATTGTCCCTTCAGGTCGCTCTTCGCATCTGCGAAGAAGCACGCGTGCATCACCAGCGGCTCCGGC
>CAXTVD010000273.1:0-922 GCA_964247575.1 uncultured Lichenihabitans sp. | reverse complement strand
CCTCACTTGTCGGACGGGCCGCCCGCATGAACGTTGAGCCTCTCGCCATTGCCGATGTCGTCCTGGTCCGGCCGCGCCGCTTCGGCGATGCGCGCGGCTACTTCGTCGAGACGTTCAACGCCCGCGCCTTCCACGAGCATGTCGCCCCGGTAGACTTCGTGCAAGACAATGAAGCGCTGTCCGCGGCCGTCGGGACCTTGCGCGGGCTGCATTTCCAGCGCCATCCGACGGCGCAAGGCAAGCTGGTCCGCGCCCTGAAGGGAGCCATCCTCGACGTCGCGGTGGACATCCGGGTGGGCTCCCCCACCTTCGGCCGGCACGTCTCGGCGCGGCTCGACGCCGCCGAAGGCGCCCAGCTCTGGGTGCCGCCCGGCTTCGCCCACGGCTACTGCACGGTCGAGCCCGACACCATCGTGGCGTACAAGGTGACCAACTTCTACAGCCCCGCCGACGATGGCGGAATTCTGTGGAGCGATCCCGCGCTCGGCATCGACTGGCCGCTCGGCCCGAACGGCGCGGTGCTGTCCGACAAGGACACCAAGCTGCCGTGCCTGGCCGACCTGCCGCCCACCTTTCACTACGAGGCGCCCCGATGAGCCGGGTCATCGTCACCGGCGGGGCCGGCTTCATCGGCTCGGCCGTGGTCCGCCTGCTCGCCGGGCAGGAGGGCGTCGACGTCCTGAACCTCGACAAGCTGACCTATGCCGGCAACCTCGAGACGCTGCGTTCGGTCGCCAATCTGCCGACCTACAGCTTCGAACGCGCCGATATCGCCGACCGGGCGGCGATGGATGCCATCTTCGCGCAGTTCCGGCCGACCCACGTGATGCATCTGGCGGCCGAGAGCCACGTCGACCGCTCGATCACCGGCGCGTCGGATTTCATCCAGACCAACATCGTGGGCACCTTCACGCTGCTGGAG
>CAXTVD010000272.1:0-5267 GCA_964247575.1 uncultured Lichenihabitans sp. | reverse complement strand
AGATCTCGGTGTGGCCCTTCTGGCGGCCGTAACCCTTCACTTCCGTCACCGTCAGGCCGTGCACGCCCACGGCGGTGAGCGCGTCGCGAACCTCCTCGAGCTTGAAAGGCTTTATGATCGCCATCACGATTTTCATGTCGCACCATCCTCGTCGGCGGTGGTCCGCCTCGAACAAGGCAGTGCCGCGCTTCACCAATTCTGCACGGTGACCGGCAGAGTAGCTCCTCGCTTTCAAAGCGTGTGCCAGCGCAGGGATGCCGCCGATTCGGAATAGTTCCGCCGCAAAGCGGCCACGGTGAAACAGCTCAGCTGCAGCTAAGCTCAGATCGTAAGCGTCGGGTTGTCTATTTTTTAGGCATTCATTCCCGACAGGAGCGGATCAACGCGGCCGGATCAGGCCTTCCTGCGTGACTGAGGCGACCAGGCGACCATCCTCGGTGAAGAACGAGCCCCGCGCGAAGCCTCGCGCCCCGAAGGTGCTGGGGCTATCCTGAGCGTAGAGCAGCCACTGGTCCGCGCGGAACGGCCGATGGAACCACAGGGCATGGTCGAGGCTCGCCACCTGCAGCCCGGCATCGAAGATCGTCCGGTGGTGGGCGACGAGGGTCGCGTCCAGCAGCGTCATGTCGGACAGATAGGCAAGAACGGCGCGGTGAACGGCCGGATCGTCCGGCATCGGGCCCGTCCGCATCCAGATCTGCTGGACCGGGGAAGCCGGGACGTCGCCGGGACGCGCCAGGTAGCGCATCGGATCGACCGGCCTCAGTTCGACGGGCCGCTCCCGCTTGAGGTAAAGGCGAAGGCTCGCCGGGAGCGCGTCCCGGAAGCGGCTCATCAGTTCCGCCTGGCTCGGAAGCGACTCGGGCCGGGGCACGTCCGGCATCGGCATCTGGTGCGCGAAGCCCTCTTCCTCGACCTGGAACGAGGCCGCCATCGTGAAGATCGGGATCCCGTTCTGCAGGGCGACGCAGCGGCGCGTCGCGAAGCTTCGCCCGTCCCGCAGACGCTCCACCTCGTAGACGATCGGCGTCGCCGGATCCCCGGGACGCAGGAAGTAGCCATGCAGGGAATGGGGCGCCCAGCCCTCGACCGTCCGCGCTGTGGCCACCAGCGATTGAGCGACCACGAGGCCGCCGAAGATGCGGGTCCATCCCACGGCCGGGCTGGTCCCGTGGAAGACATCCTTCCCGGCCTCGGCCAAGTCGAGGATGGCGACGAGATCGTCGATGGCAAAGGACAACGGAGGCTCCCTGCGCTCAGCAGACATCGCAGCAGGCCGCCGCTAGGCGGTTCGGACCTCGAGCCGCGCCTGCGCCAGGAACTCGTCCATGTGACGGCGGATCTGGTGCTCGCTCTGGACGATGCCGGCGGCTGCAAAATCGCTGGTTAACCGGCCGAGCAGCGCCGGAGCGCCCCCGCCTTCGATCTCCGCCGCTATGAGCGATTGCGCATAGTCCTCCGCCTCCTGGCCTTGCCGGCCCATCTGCCCGGCCGCCCACAGGCCGAGCTTGTAGGTGCGGCGTGCGTGGGCTTTGAACTCGATCTCTTCGTCATGCACGAAGCGGTTCTCGAAGGCTTCTTCCCGCTTGTCGAAGGTCGTCATCGATGTGCTCCTCTTCTGATCGCATGTCGGTCTTGCCACCATATAGAAGGCTCTGGCGGCGCGTGCGGTCCGTCCGCGGTTGGCCGGAGGTCTTGTTATGGCGAATGGTCCGACCCTCGCCCATATACCGTTCTGTCTGCGATACCAGGCACCGAGTCCTCTTGACATTGTGCTGCCCGGTTCGATCGCGTAAGAGGTTTGGGTGGTATGGCTCAGGGATGTTCGTTTGATCGCCAGCATGCGGCCACTCGGATGAACAAGAATGACGGAGAGTTTCGCGCGCGATCCTCCGGTTCGAACAGGAGCCCGGCCGACCCATGGATTTTCTCAAGCCACGGTTGATTCCCATGAACCGCCGCCGTCGTATCTATGAGGGCAAGGCTAAAGTCTTGTACGAGGGACCGGAGCCGGGCACGCTCATTCAGCACTTCAAGGACGATGCGACCGCGTTCAACGCGAAGAAGCACCAGATCATCGACGGCAAGGGTGTCCTCAACAATCGCATCTCCGAGTACATCTTCCAGCACCTCAATAATATCGGCGTTCCCACGCATTTCATCCGCCGGCTGAACATGCGGGAGCAGCTGATCAAGGAAGTCGAGATCATCCCGCTCGAGGTCGTCGTCCGCAACGTCGCGGCCGGCTCGTTGTCGACCCGCCTCGGCATCGAGGAAGGCACCCAGTTGCCGCGCTCGATCATCGAGTTTTACTACAAGAACGATGGGCTGAACGATCCGATGGTGTCGGAAGAGCACATCACGGCCTTCGGCTGGGCGAGCCCGCAGGAGATCGACGACATCATGGCCCTGGCGATCCGGGTCAACGACTTCCTGTCCGGCCTGTTCCTGGGCGTCGGCATCCGCCTTGTCGACTTCAAGATGGAGACGGGACGGCTCTGGGAGGGCGACATGATGCGCATCGTCGTCGCCGACGAGATCTCTCCGGATTCGTGCCGCCTGTGGGACATCAAGTCGAATGACAAGATGGACAAGGATCGCTTCCGTCGCGATCTCGGCGGTCTTGTCGAGGCCTACTCCGAAGTAGCGCGGCGCCTGGGTATCATGCAGGAAAGCGAAGCGGCGCGACCGGCGGGCCCCCAGCTCGTGCAATAGATATCGCCCCGGCCACGGAAGGCAGCAAGCCGGCCGGGCCACGCTCCCCTTCGACGCGGTCGAGTTCCTCTCCGCAACGAAACCCCGGCTGGACCAGAAAAATCCTGCCGGCGAGGTTGGCCTGGCCGATCAGACTGCTGGCCCCAGAGGGTCGTCCGCAACCTTGTTGTGAGGGAGGAGCCGACGATGGGTCCGGCCCCTCTCAAACCGCGAGCGCCCCCCGCAATCCATTCGGGCATGAGTCTGCCAGCCACTCGGCAGCGCGCTCGCTCTGTCAGCCAGCCAAATATCAGTTCTGGCGGGCGATCATCATGTTCTTAATTTCGGAGATCGCCTTGGCCGGGTTCAGCCCCTTCGGGCAGGCCTTGGCGCAGTTCATGATGGAGTGACAGCGGTACAGGCGGAACGGGTCCTGGAGCGTATCGAGCCTTGCGCCGGTGGCCTCGTCCCGGCTGTCGATGAGCCAGCGATAGGCCTGCAGCAGGGCCGCCGGGCCAAGATAGCGGTCGCCGTTCCACCAGTAGGATGGGCACGAGGTCGAGCAGCAGGCGCACAGGATGCATTCGTAGAGGCCGTCCAGCGCGTGGCGCGCCTCGGGCGACTGCTTCCATTCCTTCTCGGGCTCGGGCGTCGAGGTGTGCAGCCAGGGCTCGATCAGCGCGTGCTGGGCGTAGAAGCGCGTGAGATCGGGGACGAGATCCTTGACCACTTCCATGTGCGGCAGCGGATAGAGCTTGATGGCGCCCTTCACGTCTGCCATGCCCTTGGTGCAGGCGAGCGTGTTGACGCCATCGATGTTCATCGCGCAGGAGCCGCAGATCCCCTCGCGGCAGGACCGCCGGAAGGTTAGGGTCGGATCGATGCGCGACTTGATCCAGATCAGGCCGTCGAGGATCATCGGCAGGCAGGTGTCGAGGTCGACGAAGTAGGTGTCGATGCGCGGGTTGGCGTCGTCGTCCGGGTCCCAGCGATAAACACGGAACTCCTTCAGGCGGGTTGCGCCATCGGGCTTCGGCCAGGTCTTGCCCTGCTTGACCTGCGAGTTTCGGGGAAGCGTGAGTTGAACCATCAGTAAACACGTGCCTTCGGCTCGACGTACTGGACGTCGTTGCTCATCGTGTAGGTGTGGACGGGCCGGAAATCGATCTTCACCGTCTGGCTGTCGGTATCCAGCCAGGCGAGGGTGTGCTTCATCCAGTTCTTGTCGTCGCGGTTGGGGTGGTCCTCGCGGGCATGCGCCCCGCGCGACTCCGTGCGGTTGAGCGCGCTGTCCATCGTCACGACGGCCTGCGTGATCAGGTTGTCGAACTCCATCGTCTCGATCAGGTCCGAGTTCCAGATCAGCGAGCGGTCGGTCACGCGGATGTCGGCTGCGCGATGCCAGACATCGTGGATCAGCTTCGACCCCTCTTCGAGGATCTCGCCGGTCCGGAACACCGCGCAGTTGTTCTGCATGGTCTTCTGCATGTGAAGCCTGAGTTCGGCCGTCGGCGTGCCCCCGTCGGCGTGGCGCATCCGGTCGAGGCGGCTCAAAGCAAGGTCGGCGCTGTCCTTGGGCAGCTCCCGCTGCCGCTCGCCGGGGGTGACGAGTTCAGCCGCGCGCTGGCCCGCGGCCCGTCCGAAGACGACGAGGTCGATCAGGGAGTTGGAGCCGAGCCGGTTGGCGCCGTGCACGGACACGCAGGCCGCCTCTCCGATCGCCATGAGGCCGGGCACCACGCTGTCGGGATCGCCGCCCACCTTGGTCAGCACCTCGCCATGATAGTTCGTGGGGATGCCGCCCATGTTGTAATGCACCGTCGGCAGCACGGGGATCGGCTGCTTGGTGACGTCCACGCCCGCGAAGATCCGGGCGCTCTCGGAGATGCCGGGCAGCCGTTCCGCCAGGATCTTCGGGTCGAGATGGTCGAGGTGAAGATAGATGTGGTCCTTCTCCCGGCCGACGCCGCGCCCGTCGCGGATCTCCATGGTCATGGCGCGGGACACCACGTCGCGCGAGGCGAGATCCTTGGCGGAGGGCGCATAGCGCTCCATGAAGCGCTCGCCTTCCGAATTCGTGAGGTAGCCACCCTCGCCGCGGGACCCTTCCGTGATCAGGCAGCCCGCGCCGTAGATCCCGGTGGGATGGAACTGCACGAACTCCATGTCCTGCAGCGGCAGCCCGGCGCGCAGCACCATGGCGTTGCCGTCGCCGGTGCAGGTGTGGGCGGAGGTGGCCGAGAAGTAGGTCCGGCCGTAGCCGCCCGTCGCCAGGATGACGAGCCCGCCCCGGAAGCGGTGGATGGTGCCGTCGTCCATCTTGAGGGCCACGACCCCGCGGCAGCGGCCCTCCTCCATGATGAGGTCGATGGCGAAGTATTCGATGAAGAACTCGGTCTTGGCGCGCAGCGCCTGCCCATAGAGCGTGTGCAGGATGGCATGGCCCGTGCGGTCCGCGGCGGCGCAGGTCCGCTGGGCCGTGCCCTTGCCGTAGTCGGTGGTCATGCCGCCGAAGGGGCGCTGGTAGATCTTGCCCTCCTCGGTGCGGGAGAAGGGCACGCCCCAATGTTCGA
>CAXTVD010000271.1:0-5291 GCA_964247575.1 uncultured Lichenihabitans sp. | reverse complement strand
ACCCAGGCCCAGGCCGCCTCGACTTCGTCGCGCCGCATGAACAGCGTCTGGTTGCCCCGGACCACGTCGAGGATGAGCCGTTCGTAGGCGTCCGGGTTGCGGGCGCCGAAGGCGGCCGCAAAGCTCATGTCGAGCGGCACGTGCTGCAGACGCATGCCGCCCGGGCCGGGATCCTTGATCATCAGCCAGAGCTTGACGCCTTCGTCGGGCTGCAGCCGGATCACCAGCTTGTTGGGCTCGGGTGGACCGGCTCCGAACACCGAATGCGGGATGGCACGGAACGCGACCACGATTTCGGAGACGCGGGAGGGAAGGCGCTTGCCGGTCCGCAGATAGAACGGCACGCCGGCCCAGCGCCAGTTGGCGATCTCCGCCCGGATCGCCACGAAGGTCTCGGTGTCGCTGGACTTGCCGAGTTCCTCGAGGTAGCCCGACACGGCTCCCCCGGACGAAGCGCCCGCCCGATACTGCCCGCGCACGGTGGAGGTGGCCGCGTTGGCCGCATCGATCCGCTTGAGGCTTTTCAGCACCTTCAGCTTCTCGTCGCGCACCGCATCGGCGCCGATGGAGGTCGGCGGCTCCATCGCGACGAGGCACAGGAGCTGGAGGATATGGTTCTGCACCATGTCGCGCATGGCCCCGGCCGTATCATAGTAGCCCGCGCGACCCTCGACGCCGAGCTCCTCGGCCACCGTGATCTCGACATGGTCGACATGCGCAGCTGTCCAGACCGGCTCGAACAGGGCGTTGGCGAAGCGCAGCGCCATCAGGTTCTGCACCGTCTCCTTCCCGAGATAGTGGTCGATCCGGTAGATGCACTGCTCGGGGAAGACGCGGCCGACGGCGTCGTTGACGGCCAGCGCCGAGGCGGAATTCTTGCCGATGGGCTTTTCCAGCACCACGCGGGTGTTCCTGTCCACGAGCCCGAGCGAGCCGACCTTGTCGGCGATGGGTCCGAACAGGTCGGGCGAGGTGGCGAGATAAAGCACCTTGATGTCGTCGGGCCTGTCGGCCAGCAGCGCCTTGAGGTCGGACCAGCCCTCCTCGGCCGTCGCGTCGGCCGAGACATAGTCGAGCCGGGCGATGAAGCGCTCCAGCGCCTCGTCCGTCATATCCGTCCTCGACACGAATTTGGCGAGGGCGTCGCGGGACTCCGCCTGGTAGTCGGCCTGCGACATCGACCGGCGGGAGACGCCCACGATCCGCGCTCTGGCTGGCAGCTGCCCGGCAATGTCACGATGGATCAAGGCAGGCAGGATCTTGCGGCGTGCCAGATCGCCGGTCGCGCCGAAGACGACGAGCGTGAAGGGGGCGACAGGAATTACGCGGCTCGTCATGCGTTCATGGATCCTTCGGGGAATGCCCCGCCGGCATTCGCCGCGTCGCAGGCGCATCGATTGTCGGGCATCGGCTTGGGATGCGCAAGCCGCCGCCGCCCGCGGGGTGAAACCCGTACCCGCGCCAGGAGGCATGGGTCTTTTCGTGGACACCTGCGTTAGTCAACGTCGTCGCGATGGCGGGGCTCAGGGAGAACAGCACGATGAGTATTTTCGGGTCGATCATGTCGAAGATCTTCCACCACGGCGAGGCTGAGGCGGCACCGGCCGCCCAGACGGCCTCCGCCCAGCCGAGCGCCGGCGCGGCGCCCGAGAATGCGGGCCGGCCCAGCGCTCCCATCGCCTCCGCTGCGCACGATCCTGCGGCGTCCACCACCGCGCCGGCTGCCAGCGCGCCTGCGCAGGTGGACCAAGCCGGCCAGAAGGTGCCGCAGGCCGTGGCGCCCGCCGGGCCCGTCGATGTTGCGGCGATCCTCGACGGCCTCGCGGCCAAGAACAGCCAGACGCTCGACTGGAAGCACTCCATCGTCGACATGCTGAAGCTGCTCGGCCTCGACAGCAGCCTGGCATCGCGGAAGGAACTGGCTGGAGAACTGCACTATACCGGCGACACCGGCGACAGTGCCACGATGAACGTCTGGCTCCACAAGCAGGTCATGCAGAAGATCGCCGAGAACGGCGGCACGGTGCCGGACGACTTGAAGAGCTAGTCGCGCAACCTTCCGGGCCGTCGGAGGACTCCCTCGACGGCCCTCTCAGCCGCCCTGCGGCGCAGGCGCGGACCCAGGGGTCGTCGGGGTGGTCTTGGGCTCAGGGCTTGCCGGCACGGGCGCGGCAGGGGGCGTGCCTGCAACCGGCGGAGGGGAAGGCGGGGCGGACGGGGCCGCGACCGGGGTGGGAACGGCGGGCGCGGGCGCGGGCGCGGGCGGTGGCGGGGGAACCAATGCGACCGCCTCGTCCGCGAAATGAACGGGGGTCTTCTTGCCCACCATGGATGCGAGGTCTTCGGCATCCCAGTTGGTCAGCCTGATGCAGCCATGCGACTGCGTCTTGCCCACGAGGTCGGGCTGCGGGGTGCCGTGGATGCCGTATCCCTCGTCCGACAACGCCATCCACACCGAGCCGACGGGGTTGTTGGGTCCTGCGGCGATGGTGAAGGGCTGCGTCGCCTTCACGCCCTTGAAGGCGTATTTCGGATTGTAGGTGTAGTCGGGATTGTGGGTGACGTGCTCGACTACGAAGTCGCCCGACGGTGCCGGCTTCTCCTCGCTGCCGATCGAGGCGGGGTAGAAGGCGATGAGCTTGCCGTCCGCCGCGAAAGCCGCCACGGCATGGCCGGGCTTGTCGACGACGATGCGCGCAACCTCCGCCTTGGGCCGGTCGGCCACCACCTGGGGGAGGATGACCGTCTGGTCGGCGCGCTTCCAGTTCGCGCGGGGGTTTAATGCCTTAAGCAGTCCCTGGCTCGCATGGGATTGCTCGGATATCTCCTCGAGCACGCTCGTATAGGCCATATGCTTGAGGTCCGCCTGCGCCTCGAACTTGGCCGGGATACGCTGGGCGAACGGCCCCTTGACGTCCTTGGCGGTCAGCTTGCGCTCGACCGCCACGGGACCCTTGTCCCCCTCCGTCAGCTTGTCCCAGGTGGCCTGGTCGAGACGCGAGGTGACGGGCAGGCCCATGATCGCCTGATAGGCCCCGACGGCCTTGCGGAAGTTGTCGCCGTCGATCCCGTCGATGGCGCCGGGCGAGACGCGGGCCCGGTCGAGCAGGACTTCCGCGCGGACGATCTCGCCGGTCGGGGTCTTGGCGGCCGGATCGGGCAACGGCGCGAACCGTGCGCCGTTGATGCTCTCGAGGGTCAGGGCCGCCGGCTTGGCGAGCGCCGCCCCGCACCCCAGCATCGCAGTCCACAGCATCAGAGGGGCGATCAATCGAGCGCGCGCGGCCATCATCTTTGTTTCCCGTCATCCATAGGGCAATGCGGAACGGGAATCGCAAGTTCCTGC
Source organism: uncultured Lichenihabitans sp. (assembly GCA_964247575.1). GTDB lineage: Bacteria > Pseudomonadota > Alphaproteobacteria > Rhizobiales > Beijerinckiaceae > Lichenihabitans. Next base: position 1,945 of record CAXTVD010000271.1, on the reverse strand, counting down.
GCTTGGTTCGCGGCAGGCCGGCACCGGTCCCGGATGACCGAAGCGGGCCGGGCCGGACATGCGATCCCGGCCAGGACGGCCCCGGCGCCTGCGCCTGACGCGGTCGGCGTCACCGCGTCAGGTAGTCGATCAGCGTCATCGTGAACAGGATGCCCACCCAGCAGAAGCCGAGCACGGAAAAGAAGCGCATCAGCGGCGGCTCGTGCAGGACTTCCATGGAGAACAGCAGCACGACGACGATCATCACAACGGCGACCGCGAGTTCCATGATCCAGACGCTCGGGAACGGCATGAGGGCGCCGAGGGCGACGTTCACGCCGAGCAGCAGGAGGAGCGCGGCGAAGGTGAACACGGGCACCCTCATGCGGCGCCACAGGTCCTTTCGCTCGTCGGGGCTCATGCCCAGGGTCATGACGCGGCACTCCGTCCGATGACGTAGAGCGTGGGAAAGACCAGGATCCAGATCAGGTCGATGAAGTGCCAGTACAGGCCGTAGACCTCGATCCGGTTCTGGTGGCGCTGGAGATAGCCGGGCGCCCGCGCCTGCAGAGCCAGCCCGACCATGATGCCGACGCCGGTGATCAGGTGGAAGGCGTGCAACCCGGTCGTCAGCCAGTAGAGATTGATGAACAGGGTGGATTGCGGGTCGCCGGCGAGCGCGTAAGGCCGGCCCTGGATGAAGGGCGTCAGGTTCTCGACGTAGTCGCTGTAGTATTCGTAGGACTTGAGCAGCAGGAACAGCACGCCCAGGGCGGCGGTCGCGAGCATCGACAGCACCATGAGGCGCTGCTGACCCATGCGTGACAGCATGATCGCCGCCGACATCGTCAGGCTCGACACGATCAGAACGACGGTGTTGGTCGCTCCGATCCAGAACTTGAGATGCGAGACCGCGGCCTCGACCGAGGCCGGGTACTGCACGCGCAGCACGATCGCGATCAGGAACAACCCGGCGAACAGCAGCAGTTCGGTGAGCAGCCAGGCCCACATGCCGAGCATGCCGACATGGCGCTGCTGCTCGTCCGTGGTGAAGTAGTCGCGCCGCTCGAGGCCGACATTCTCGGCAAGGTCGCTCACGCTTCGGGGACCGTGTGGTCGTAGGCATAGGCCTCGAAGTCGACGATGGGCGGCGTGTGGAAGTTGTGGAGCGGCGGCGGCGAGGTCGTCATCCACTCCAGCCCCTTCGCATCCCAGGGATTGTCGGACGCCCGCTTGCCGAACCACAGGGAGTAGAGAAGGTACACCATCGGGAAGAGATAGCCGAAGGCGAGGATGGTCGCGCCGGCCGAGGACAGGATGTTGAGGAGCTGGAACTCGGCGGGATAGACGTGGTAGCGCCGGGGCATGCCGAGATAGCCCAGGATGAACTGCGGGAAGAAGGTCACGTTGAAGCCGATGAACATCAGCACGGCCGAGATGCGGCCCCAGGCCTCGTTGTACATGCGGCCGGTGAACTTCGGCCACCAGAAGTGCAGGCCGCCGAGGAAGGCGAGCATGGTGCCGCCCACCATGATGTAGTGGAAATGCGCCACGACGTAGTAGGTGTCGTGGACATGCTCGTTAAGGGCGAGGGTCGCCAGGAACAGGCCGGTCAGGCCACCCAGCACGAACAGCCCGATATAGCCCATGGCGTAGAGCATGGGCGTGTCGAGCCGGATATCGCCCTTATGGATGGTCGCCGTCCAGTTGTAGACCTTGACCGCCGAGGGCACCGCCACCGCAAAGCTCAGGAACGAAAACACGACGCTGGCATATTCGGACTGCCCGTTCACGAACATGTGGTGGCCCCACACGAAGAAGGTGATCGAGGCCAGCGCGATCGTGGCGTAGCAGATGAAGCGGTAGCCGAAGATCTTCTTCTGCGAGAACGCCGGCACGATCTCGCTGATGACGCCCATGCCGGGCAGCACCATGATGTAGACCGCCGGGTGCGAGTAGAACCAGA
>CAXTVD010000270.1:0-5420 GCA_964247575.1 uncultured Lichenihabitans sp. | reverse complement strand
TCATTCGACTGTTAATCGAATGGTCGCAGCTTCGATTCCTGCTCGGGGAGCCAAGCTGTCATTGGAAAGTTCGGCTCGGCTTGCGTCGCCGGTATGCCTTGCCGACGGCTTCAGGCTGTGTCCTGCCGATGGCCAGCCCCGGCCCTCACCTCGCCTCGGGCGGAACACCTCAAAGTGGACCGCAGCCGTGAAGGCCTTCGATTGATCGCCAGGCGCGTGAAATCGTTCGAACGGCTGGGGAGCGCGCGAGGATCCTGAACGCGCCACCCGGCAAGGGCCCCGCACAGAGCGGGCGCCTCGCCGCTGCCCCGGCAGGTGAATCCGTGGTGCGGATCGGCTGTGGCCAGAATACCAGACGTACTTTCAAAGGCCCTTTCGAGGGTTGGCAAGCTCCCTTGCGACTGGTTCAGTCCGCCCGCGCCGTCGTTTTGGGCATTCTGCCCTGCGATTGGGCGGCGCAGGAGGCGCTTCACTGGCCGGGTCCCTCGACATCCCCGCCGGTGCACAACCATCGAGGAAGACCTTTGAGATCATCGCTCCTGATCGCGCTCGCGATCGTTCCGTGGCTCGCGCTCGGCGCTCAAGCCCATGGCCGTCACTCCCATCATCACGGCCATCGCTTTCATCATGTCCGCCATCACCACCGGGCGTTTCGTCATCACCGCTACCGGTTCCATGCCGGGGGAGTACAAGCCCCGAACCGGAGCAACCACGACCGTAGCCCGCGTGTCGCGGAAAGCCGGGCCGGCGTCTATCAAATGGTCACGCGGTCAGCGATCGAACATGGACTGCCCCCTGCGCTCGCGCACGGGATCGTCCGGGTGGAAAGCGGCTACAACTGCGCGGCCTACAACCGAGGGGCGGCCGGCATCATGCAAGTCAGAGCAGCGACGGCGCGCTCGGTCGGCATTTCGGGCGGCTTGCGATCGTGCCGAACCGGCCTGGAGGCCGGGATGCGCTATCTGCGGCAAGCCTACGAGATGGCCCGCGGAAACTCGGCCTATGCCGCAACCCTCTACAACCGGGGGCTGGGCGCCCGGCCGTCGCGCAGCGGCTATTCCCACTCCGTGATGCGGATGTCCCGCCTCGGCGACTAAGCATCGGCGGCCCCCGGCTCCGGTCAGAAAGTCCATCCCCACTCACGCCAGACAATCAGTGGACCCCAAAGGCGCCGGCCGTCAGGACGGCCGGATGCCTTTGGGTCAGGCTGGAAGGGCCCCGGTCGTCCTTTGCCCGACCGAATCGCGTGCCGTGTGACAGATCGCACCGGTCGATCCGGTCAAGCCAGCGGGGCACGGGGCACGGGGCGGATGGGCATGGGTCCATGGTCCGGTCCGTCTGCGGTCAGACCACCTGCTTGCCGCCGTAGGTGGAAAAGGAGCTGAGGACCTTGTCGGCCAGGGCCTCGTCTGCCTCGACCGACACCCGGAGCCTACCGGCCAGGGCAGGCTGCGCCTCCGAGCCGTTCTTGTCGTGACCGCTTTCGTTGTCGCTGCCGGCGACCTTGATGCCGGCGCTGTTCTCGGAGGAAGCGGGGGCGATGACGATCGCCTTCGGGTTCATCCCATGCTCCTGCACAAGGTGCTCGACCGTCATCTCGGCGTCGCGACGGGTTTCGAACTCAGCGGCCAGTGTCTTCGACATCGGGATCTCCAGAACGCCCACACACGGGCAGCAGCCATCAACACCAGGAAGGCTGAGCTGTTCCGAAAACGGCGCGCCTCGCTGATCCCGGGGCCCCGCCCTACTCGGTCCGGGACAGCAGGATGCGGCTCAGCAGGGCGACAGCGGCTCCGGTGTCGCCCTTGAGCATGGTTAGAGGCGGCGCGATCCGAGGCAGATCGGGCCGGTCCACGAAGCTGGCGAAGGATCGGCCGGTCGGGCGCCGAAGCGGCGCACGCGAACACTCCTGTTCGCGTTCAAATTGCTCCGCAAGGGAGGTGTCGAGGGCAAGCAGCATTGATCGTGCCCCGGCCGCAAGCCCACGCCATCGTGAGATGCCGCCCAGGAGGACGGGCCTTCATGCCCCGCCGCGCCAAGGCTCTCCTACAGTGGTAAACGATGTCTTGCCGAGCCGCCCTTCGAACCGCCACGCGGATCCGATGATCCAAGCTGTTCGCGCCTTTTCGATCGCCTCGACCACGATCACCACCGACTAACCCGCCGGGAGTTTGAAGGACAGGCCGCCACCATCCGCGAGGATCAGGGCCTGTTCAATCCGATCGTGACGGGAGATTGTGGTCCAATCCTTCACCGCGCCGACTGCAGAGCGCGCAAACAAGCAGGGTTGACCCGCCTTGTAATCCTGCATTAGCTAACCGCAATGCAACAGCGAAGGGCAAAAGCGAGCATAAGCCGGCAAAGCATTCTCAAACAGCAGTTTTGAAAACGACGAGTTCAATCAGTTGGTGATTGACTTCCAACACGGCCAACAGCGGTCGAGACCATATCGTTGCTGTTCCGCTCTGATCAGAAATGCAGTTTACGAAAGGGAACGCGGCGTCGATGCGATGGCGGACACTGACGAGAATGCTCCTACGTCTGGTTCGCCCCTGCCAACTCATCGCCTGACGAATACGCGAGAGTGTACCTGATGACCGACGTGCCTCGGATTCTGCTTACAGGAGGAGGCGGGTTCATCGGCAGTCATACGGCAAAGGTCTTGCGGTCGGCCGGCTTCGAACCCGTCACGTTCGACAGCTTTGTGCGAGGGTCTCGTTCTCTCGTGAAGTTCGGGCCGGTCTTTGAAGGATCGGTCCTCGACGGAGCACGTCTCAGGACGGTGCTGGACGCCACGCGCCCCGTCGCCTGCATGCACTTCGCCGCGCTCGCCTATGTCGCAGAGTCGTTCGAAGAGCCGGAACTCTATCGCCTCAACAACGTCGTCGGAAGCTCGACCCTGTTCAACGCCCTCGCCCAGGCTGGTGTGGACAAGCTCGTCTTTTCCAGCTCGTGCGCGATCTACGGCAGTCCTGAACGATTGCCCATCCGTGAGGACGATCCGAAGCGACCGATAAGTCCCTACGGACGCACAAAACTGCTTACGGAGGACCTGCTCACCTCTCCGCAAATGGCCGGGTTGAAATCCGTAAGCCTTCGCTACTTCAATGCTGCGGGAGCCGATCCAGATGGGGAGCTCGGTGAGATGCACGATCCCGAACCGCATCTCATTCCTCGCGCGATCATGGCTGCGGTTGGCGTTCTCCCTTCTTTCGTCCTCAACGGCGATGACTATCCGACCGACGACGGCAGCGCCGTGCGGGACTACACACATGTCAGTGACATCGCCCGCGCCCACCTCGCAGCGCTGAACTATCTGCTAGACGGTGGCCGGACCGAGCAGTTCAACATCGGCCTGGGACGAGGGTACTCCGTCAAGCAGATCCTCGATGCTGTGGAAGGCGTTACGGGCCGTAAGATCAACGTGCTTGTGGGTCCGCGACGGGCAGGCGATCCGGCCGAGGTCGTCGCTGCTGCCGACAAGGCGAGGTCGGCCCTGGGCTTTTTACCACGTCACCTGGAAATCGATGAGATGGTGACGCACGCGTGGCAATGGTTCGAACGGCACGGCTTTCAAGGCAACTGATCCGCTCCTCCCTCGCGCCGGAGGACTGAGGTGAATGGAGCGGATCCTGAGGTCATGACGGTGCGTGAGACTGAACCTGAGATCAACGCGTGGACGCGGTCTTTTTGCTGGCAGTACGTGGCCTCTCGCTGTCAGTGGTCGGTGAGGCTGGAAGGTGGGCGCCTTGATTTCCGAAACTGAGGACACGACCAAAGGCCACTACGAATATTACGAGCAGAACCAGATCGGGGGTTGGGCTTTCGATACGACAGCCCCCGACGATCCCGTCATCGTCGAGCTGTCCGTAGACGGAGAACCCGTCAGCACCGTCGCCGCCGATCTTTTTCGTCCACATTTGCTGGATGCCGGGATGGGCAACGGCAAGCACGGTTTTCAGATCGAGATTCCCGCCCGCTTTTTCGACAGCGCCCCCCATCAGATCGATCTGAGGTTGAAGCCCTCGGGGAGGGGCATTGAGAACACCCCTCCGCTCCTCATCTTTGGAGACCGCCCCAGTCCGGCGGCTCAACAAAGGTCGCGCTCGGAGGTCGTACGCCCCTCACGCACCCCGAAAATCTCGCTGATCCTCCCTACGTTCAACCGGGGCGCGGTCCTGGAACGCACGGTGCGCCGCTACGCGAAATGCGCAGAATGGGAGGCGGCGGAGCTGATCATCGTGGACGACGGGTCACGGGACGACACGTCGCAACGCGTCCGGGCCTTGTGCCAGGAGCACGCGAATATCGTCACCGCAACGATCCCGAACTCAGGCCCCGGGACGGCGCGCAACCTGGCCGCGGGGCTCGCCAAGGCTCCGCTCCTTCTGTTCATCGGGGACGACGTCGAGCCCCTCGACGACAATTTCCTCGCGACGCATCTGACGGCTCACGAGGCGTTCCCCGACCGCGGCACGGCCGTTCTGGGCAAGATCGTCTGGCCGCAGCGGGCCGATGTGAACTTCGTCATGCAGCATGTGCAGGGCGATGGACAGCAGCAGTTCGGATTCAAGTTCATGGAACCGTACAAGCGATACGATTGGCGGTTCTTCTACTCTTCGAACGTTTCGATCAAACGCAGTCTCATCTCGGATTGGACGAGCGAGGGATACGATGCAGCTTTCAATCTAGCCGCATTCGAGGATGGAGAGTTCGCCTATCGGGTGACACGGCGTCTGCAATCCGTCGGGCAGCGGTTTGAAATCCTCTATGTGCCGGCGGCGACGCTTCGGCATGACCATCCCTACACGGTTGCGTCGTTCATGCGACGACAGGTCGCCTGCGGGATGATGGCCAGGGTCTTCTTCGAAAAACATCCGGAGATCGCAAGTGAGATCGGTCTAAGCGCGTTGAACGAGGCGCTGCGCGAGGCGCCCGACGGCGGAGTTCCCGTCGATCACTACATGACCGTCTTCGAGGGCCTGAAGTCCTGGGCTCTCATCGTCGAGAAGCTCGATAGCTTGGGATCGCAGAACTGGCATGGGGACCTTCTGAGCGCGGTCTTCGAACTCGGCTATTTCGAGGGCTATCTGAGGACGATCGTAAGAAGCGACGCCAATGTCGCGGCAGGGGCTCGTTGGCTTTTCGAGCGCGTCACAGGAAAGCTGAAACAGGCGGCGTTCCGGGAGCTTCTGGGCCCTGGCTTTGGCGAAAAGCTCGGTGGCAGGCGATGATTTCCGTCGTCGTTCCTGTCTTCAACCATCGGGATTTCGTCCTGTCCTGCCTCACATCGGCTGTTCAATCGCTGATCGTCACCCAAGTCCTTGTTGTCGATGACGGATCGTCCGACGGATGTGAACGCATTCTGGCCGGTTTGGCGCGATCGCATCCCAAGATCACCGTCCTGCCGAACCCTGAAC
>CAXTVD010000269.1:0-5442 GCA_964247575.1 uncultured Lichenihabitans sp. | reverse complement strand
GCGTCGTCGTCAATGAGGAGGATGCGCGGCACGATGTCCCGAGAATAGACCTTGCTTGCGCTCACGGCATGGTCGAAAGAGCCCTGGGGATCGTGGCAGAACGTCCCGTGGAGCCCGGATCCGAGAACGTTCACACGCCAATCGAGAACCACGGCGTCGTCGGGGACCTCTCGACGGTGGCCCTCGTGACGCTCGACGGGACGGTCGACTTTCTCTGCTGGGGCGAGTTCGATTCCCCCACCCTCTTCGCGTCGATCCTCGGCGGCCCCAGCGCGGGGTTCTTCGCGATCGCGCCCGAGTTGGACGGTCTGCGGAAGAAGCAGCTCTACCTTCCGGACACGAACGTCCTCGTGACGCGGTTCCTGTCCGAGGCGGTCGTCGCGGAGATCACCGACTTCATGCCGTTTCCCGAGCCGGGCGGCGGGCCGCGCGTGGTGCGCCGCATGCGCGCCATCCGGGGCGAGGTCCGCTTCGAGACCCGGTGCGCGCCGCGCCTCGATTATGCCGGCTCGGAGACCAGGGCCGAGCTGTCGGCGCACGGCGATGTCCTGTTCCGCGCGGCTGACACGGGCGAGGCACGCCTCAGGCTCACGGCGTCCGTTCCTCTTCGCATCGAGCATGGGCCCGACCACGATACGGGCGTTGCCGCCTTCTCGCTCCGGGCCGGCGAGGCAGCCGATTTCCTCTTGGTGGACGCCGACCTGAACGGGCCCACGCTCGAGGCCGTCGAAGGGCTGTTCACGGCCTGTGTCGCGCATTGGCACCGCTGGACGGCCCAGTGCACCTATGGCGGCCGCTGGCGCGAGGCCGTCCTCCGCTCGGCCCTGGCCCTCAAGCTGCTGACCTCTCAGGTCCACGGGTCCATCGTCGCCGCGCCCACCTTCGGCCTGCCCGAGGCGCCGGGCGGTCCGCGCAACTGGGACTACCGGGCCGTCTGGGTGCGCGACGCGAGCTTCACCGTGGCGGCCCTCATGAATATCGGGTTCCGCGACGAGGCCACGGCCTTCATGCGCTGGATCGGGCTGCGCGCCGAGGAGAGCGGGGCGGACGGCACGCTGCAGGTCATGTACGGCGTCGACGGCCACACCCGCCTTGACGAGCAGGAGCTTAGCCACCTCAAGGGGTACGGCGGGGCCGCGCCCGTGCGGATCGGCAACGCGGCCTATACGCAGGTGCAGCTCGACATCTACGGCGAGTTGCTCGATGCCGTGTATCACGCCGAGCGCTGCGGGACCGCGCTGTCCTACGACGGCTGGCGGCACGTCGCCCGCTGCGTCGACTATGTCTGCGGCCACTGGCGCGAGCCGGACCAGGGCATCTGGGAGACGCGCGGCCCGGCCAAGCACTGGCTGCATTCCCGCGTCATGTGCTGGGTCGCCCTGGAGCGCGCCATCCGGCTCGCGGTCGAGCGCGCCTTTCCCGCCCCGATCGTGCGCTGGCACGAGGAGCGCGACAGGATCTACGGCAGCATCTGGGACGAGTTCTGGGACGCCGAGCGCGGGCATCTGGTGGCTGCGGCCGGCGAGACGGGCCTCGACGGGGCGATGCTGGTCCTGCCCCTTTGCGGCTTCATCAGCCCGAAGGATCCGCGCTGGCTGGCGACCCTCGACGCCATGGGGGACGCTCTCGTCGACGATCCGCTGGTTTACCGCTACCGCGGCCCCGACCATCTCGAAGGGCAGGAAGGCGCCTTCACCGCCTGCTCGTTCCTCTACGTCGAGTGTCTCGCGCGCGCCGGGCGGCTGTCGGAGGCGCGGCTGGCCTTCGAGAAGATGCTCGGCTTCGCCACGCCCCTCGGCCTCTACGCCGAGGAGATCGGCCCCTCGGGCGAGCAGCTCGGCAACATGCCCCAGGCCCTGACGCATCTGACCCTCATCTCGGCCGCCTGCTATCTCGACAAGGCGCTCACCGAGGCCGGCGCGCGGCAGTGGGACCGCTGAGCGGCGCCGGCCTCCTCAAGCCGATCCGCAGGCGGAAAGCGCGAGGCAGGAGCAACGAACAACATGGATGCGCGGACGCCGCATTTATGAGATGAGTGCTTCAAGGCAGCGGAAGAATGCCGCTCGGAAGACTCAGGGAAGGAAGCAGCAATGAACAAGACGCTTTTCGCCGCGCTCATCGTGTCGGTGGCCGCCTTCGGGGGGCCGGCCCGCGCGGCGGACACGACGGTGCCGGTCATCGTCAAGGACACCACCTCGAATTATTGGCAGATCGTGCTCGCCGGTGCCCGCAAGGCCGGCAAGGACCTTGGCGTCAAGGTTCCTGAACTCGGCGCGCAGTCCGAGGCCGACATCAACGGGCAGATCACCATTCTGGAGAACGCGGTCTCGGAGAAGCCGGCCGCGATCGTGATCTCGCCGACCCAGTTCGCGGCGCTCGGCAAGCCGATCGACGAGGCGGCCAAGTCGGTCAAGATCATCGGCATCGATTCGGGCGCCGATTCCAAGGCCTTCACCTCCTTTCTGACGACGGACAACGTGCAGGGCGGCCGGGCCGCGGCCGATGCGCTGGCGGACGGGATCAAGCAGAAGACCGGGAAAGCCGAAGGCGACGTGGCCCTGATCACCTCGCTGCCGGGCGTCGGCTCGCTCGACCAGCGAGCGGAGGGGTTCCGCGAGGAGCTCAAGAAGTATCCCGGCCTGAAGCTCGCGCAGGACAAGGTGGCCGACGGACAGGCGACCACCGCGCTCAACATCATGACCGACCTGATCACGGCGGATCCGAAGCTCGTCGGCGTGTTCGCCTCCAACCTCATCATGGCGCAGGGCGCCGGCCAGGCCGTCGCCGAGAACAAGCTCGGCGACAAGCTGGCCCTGATCGGGTTCGACTCGGATGACAAGCTCGTCAAGCTGCTGGGGGACGGCACGATCTACGCGCTGATCGTGCAGGACCCCTTCCGCATGGGCTATGACGGCGTGAAGACGGCGCTGGCCGCCTCCAAGGGCGAGAAGGTGCCGGTGACCGTCGACACGGGCGTCAACGTCATCACCAAGGCCAACATGACCTCGGCCCGCAGCCAGGAGCTGCTCAGCCCCAAGCTGAACTAACGGCAGGTCTGCCCGCCCGGGAAGACGGCGCCTTCTCGGGCGGATGGGGACCAACTGCGCGGTCGCCTGTCTGCCGCGCGTGAAGCGCCGCCTTCGCCGTTTGCGCGGCAAGACAAAGGATGGAGGAGGCCATGACCACCGCGACCCTCGATGCGCCTCGTCCGTCCGCCGCCGCGGCTGCCCCGCTGCTCGTCCTGCACAAGCTCGACAAGCGGTTCGGGGCGACGCACGCGCTCAAAAGCGTCGATCTCGACTTCATGCCCGGCGAGATCCACGCCATCGTCGGCGAGAACGGGGCCGGCAAGTCGACCCTCATCAAGACGCTGACCGGCGTCCACCAGCGCTCCAGCGGCGAAATTTTGTGGGAGGGCCGGTCGGTTGCCCTGGCCTCGCCGCACGAGGCGCTCGCGCTCGGCATCAACGCGGTGCACCAGGAGGTCGTCCTCTGCCCGCACCTCAGCGTCGCCGCCAATCTGTTCCTCGGCGACGAGACCACCGGCTTCGGCCTGCTCAAGCACCGCGCCATGGTCCGGGCGGCACAGACCATCCTCGACGACCTCGGCTTCAGGCTCGCGGCAGGCGCCACCCTGTCCAGCCTGACGATCGGCCAGCAGCAGCTGGTCGCCACCGCCCGGGCCTCAATGCGCGGCACCCGGTTCCTGATCTTCGACGAGCCCACGGGATATCTGACCCGCCAGGAGGCGGCCCAGCTGTTCACGCTGATCCGGCGGCTGAAGGCCGAAGGGGTCACGATCGTCTATATCAGCCATCGCCTGGAGGAGGTCTTCGAACTCGCCGACCGGGTCTCGACGCTGCGCGACGGCGCCCTCGTCTCGACCGCCCGGGTGGCCGACACGGACGAGCCGACCCTGATCCGCGGCATGATCAACCGCTCGGTCGACCAGATCCACTATAAGGAGACCATCCCGTTCGGGCCCGAAATCCTTCGGGTCGAGGCCTATGCGGGCCCCGGCTTCTCGGACGTTTCGATGGCCGTGCGGGCGGGCGAGGTCGTCGGGTTGTACGGCCTGATCGGCGCGGGGCGCAGCGAGTTCGTGCAGACGCTGTTCGGCCGGTTTCCCCGTTCGGGCGGGCGCCTGTTCTGGCAGGGCGAGGAGATCACCATCCGCAACGAGGCCGACGCCATCCGGCGCGGCATCGCCCTGGTGCCGGAGAGCCGCCGCGACCAGGGGCTCTGCCTCAACCTCGCGGTGGGGCACAATCTCAACCTGCCCGTCTTCGACCGGCTGAGCCGGGGCCTGATGCTGAACCCCTTCGCCGAGCGGAGCGCGGCCGACCGGCAGATCCGGGACGTCCAGATCAAGGCGGCCTCGCGCGAGGCGCTCGCCTCCAGCCTGTCGGGCGGCAACCAGCAGAAGATCGTCGTCGGCAAGTGGCTGAACCACGGTGCCACGCTGTTCATCTTCGACGAGCCCACGGTGGGGGTCGACGTCGGCACGACCACCGAGATCTACACGATCTTCGCGCGCCTCCTCGCCCAGGGCGCGGGCATCATCCTCATCTCCTCCTATCTGCCCGAGGTCTACGACCTCTGCGACACGCTGCACGTGTTCCGCAAGGGACGCTTGGTCGCCAGCCACGTCGGTCCCGAGAAGGCCGGCCAGGAAGCCATCCTCACCGAAGCCATCGGGGTCTGACCCGCGCCGCCCGGACGCCATCCGAGAGGGAGTTGAGCCATGAGCGTTCAGACCAAGGATCCGTTGACCACCGCCGCGCCGCCGACCACCGCGCCCCGCGGTTCGCGCATGGGCCTGATCCTCAGCCTCACGCTGCTCGGGCTGCTGCTGCTGCTGTGGGTCGGGCTGTCGCTCTCGACCGACACGTTCCTGACCGAGAAGAACCTGACCAACCTGCTGCGCCAGGGCGCGATGGTTGCGATTATCGCGGTCGGGCAGACCTTCGTGATCATCACGGCGGGCATCGATCTGTCGGTGGGCGCAGTCGTCGGCTTCACCAGCGTGATTGTGGCCGGTCTGCTGGTGCACGGCTTCGGCATCGCGGCCGCCGTCGGGCTGACGCTGCTCGTCGGGGTGGCGATCGGCGCCTTTCACGGCTTCGGCATCGTGCAGCTCGGGCTGCCGCCCTTCATCATGACGCCCGCCACGCTCACCGCCCTGCGCGGGGTCGGCCTGCTGATGACCAACGGCGCCACCATTTCGGGCCTGCCCGACGATTTCACCAACTTCTCGCGGGCCAATCTCGCCGGCCTGCCGCTCCTGTTCTGGATGGTGATCCTGATCGCGGTGCCGGCCTACATGCTGCTCCAGCACACCCGCTGGGGCCGTTACCTCTATGCGATCGGCTCCAACGCGGAGGCGGCGCGGCTCACCGGCGTCAACGTCAAGGCGATGATCTATCTCGCCTATATCATCTC
>CAXTVD010000268.1:2884-5479 GCA_964247575.1 uncultured Lichenihabitans sp. | reverse complement strand
GTTGTTGCCAGTGGCGGTGACGAGGACGTTGGTCGGGACCTCGGGGACCTCCGACTTCCCCAGGATGCGCGGCCTGACCGTGGTCTGGGTCAGCAACTGGCAGAGGAGGTCGCTGTTGAGACTGCCCTCGACGTTGTCGATCGCGATGGCGGATCCGCCGAGGAGAAGCGACACGAGACGCTTCTCGAGCTCCTCTGGGTTGTTGCCCATGGCGATGACGCCAGCCTCACGGCCAGTGCTGATCACCGAGGCGATGTCAACGATCTTCGATTTCCCGGAACCCGCGACCGGCGCCGAGAACCCGTGCAGCGGCGCGGTGCGCAGCGAACGGCGGACGCAGGCCGTCAGGATGGCGGAGAGCGCCACCGAGCGATGAGCCTCGCTGACGAACGGGAACCCGGCGATGAGGGCCGACAGCTTGGCCAGTGCGGCTTCGGCATGCTTGCGTGTCGGTTCGGCCCGGATCGTGGGGAACTTCTCGCCGGCGGGATCGAACAGCAGTCCCGTGGCGTGGTCGTAGCCGGGCTGGTCGAGGATCGTGCCATCGGCGCGCAGTGTCGGCGCGTTGACGATGCCGGCCAGGACCGGGAATTGGTAGCGGCCGGTGCGCTGCTCGAGCGCCTTGATCACCATGGGCGGCACGTTGCAAGGCACGAAGTCGTCGGCGCGTGCGTCCCACTTCTCGAAAGCCGCGGCGACCATCGCCTTTTCCATGAGGGCGTGGTCGCCGAGTGGTACGACCTGCTGGCTTGGTACCTCGCGCTTGTCCGCCGTAATCACGGGCACGATGCCGGTCGTCACGATGCTGTTGCCGCGCTGGTAGACCCCGAGATCGGCGTCGATGATCGTGGCCTCGGTCTCGTCGACGATGCGGGCGAGGTCGCCGACCGTGACGCGGATCACGGGGCGGGCATCGTCGACCAGATGCGGTGGAGCCTTTTTGGCACGCGCCTTCTTTGCCTCGCTCAAGGACGTGAGCTTGTTGTCGTCCTTCATGCCGCCTCCTTCACGAGGATCCGCGGCGTCTTCACCGTCAGCGATCGTTCCAGACGCTCACCGAGCGTGACGTCTCCCACCACCAGCGCCCTACACTCCCGCAACACCGGCACCGCCCTGCGCTGATCGAGCACCACGACCCCGCGCCGTCCCGCCCGCAGCCAAGCCAGCACATCCGCGTGCACCTCGACCGGTTCATCCCCGAGCGAGCACAGCGCCTCGGCGCCGAGCAACGGCAACGTGCCCGATTCCGACGCCACCCACCCCTCGCGCGCCGACCACGCCACCAGATCGACGCCCTGGCCGGCTTGGTCGCGCGCCACAATGATGATCGCCGGGACACCCTCGCCCTCTTCGGTCGTGAACCGGAACAGCTTGCCGAGGCGCTCGACCCGGGCCTGCCGGATCGGCCAGCCATGGGCGTCGCCGTCGCCGAGGAAGGCGTCGGGCGGCACACCCTGGCGCCGCAACCAGCCGCGTTGGGCGACGGTGAGGGCGCGCGTGGTGGTGTAGAACGCATCGGTGATGCGGGAGGGCTCTTCGGTCAGGGTCAAGGCGGCCCATCCCGCGACAGCCTGATCACAGCCTGCCCCGCGCTCTCCGGCTGCCCGGGCATGGGATCGCTATCCAGCAACCCGGCCCGAGCCTTCAGCGCCCGAATCCGCACGCCAACGGCTCTCGTCGCCATCCGCCGCGTCTTGACGTCCGCTACCCGCAGCGGAGACGCCTCCACGAACGCCACCAGCGCGCGGCCATCGGCGAGGCACATCCGGCGCAGAAAGGCCTCCAGATCGCGAAATGCGGGGCCGTGGGGGCCGTCGAGCACTTTTGACCGGTCATCAGCCTCGGCACGGCGCGCGAGGCGCTGCAGGACCTTCTGATCGGCCTGCTTCTTGGCGAGGGCGGGGTTCATGCGGGCCCGGCCGCGGAAGGCGGTCATGGCAGCGCCTCCACCTGTGCGATCCGTGTGCCGATCCAGCGCATGACATTCACGGCCATGCTGTTGCCGAGAGCCTTGTAGCGAGGGCCGTCCGATGCGGGCTTCCCGCGAAATGCAATCGCGGTGAAATCATCAGGGAAGCCCTGAAGCCGCTCGCATTCGCGCGGTGTCAGGCGCCTGACAGCCCAAGCTTGGGCAAGCAGCGTCTCGTTTTTCGCATCGCCACGCCTAATGCTAGCGAGCGCACCAGAGACAGCCATCTCGCGCAGTTCATTCCGCTGGTTCTCTGCGAATGCTACCGCGCCGCAGCCGATACCTGCTCGACCTCCGTTGGGCGTCAGGATCGCGTTGGCGGTTCCATCCTGCCGGTATTCGAGTTGATGGCTGTCGCCTCGGCCACGAATGGCGAGTGTGTAGGGATGTACCGGAACAAGCGGCGTCCCGCGCCCTGTCCCGTCCTCGCTGGCATCGAAGCCCTCAGCGCGGAGTGAGTGCGCTACGAGGTTGTCGTCGTCCTCCTGCCGCCGTCCAGCATAACCACCCTTGCCTGCGCTTTCCGCGCCTCTGGTCAGGGTGCGTGCTATGACCGGCGCAGCCACAAGCAGCCCCTCACGGCTCTCGTGGTCACCGTAAGGGTTGCTGGTCAGTGGCGGCGCGCA
>CAXTVD010000268.1:752-2874 GCA_964247575.1 uncultured Lichenihabitans sp. | reverse complement strand
GACGAAGGTCTCGCTCTCAAAATCCTGGCGTCCATTCGGGCCACCATGCGCGTTGACGGCGGTGGCAACATCGAGGGGGCCGGACTGACGATTGCCGCCGAATGCCACGCCGCCCGGCCGCTTGGCGCGAAGGGAGTAGGCAATCTCATCTTCGACACCTAAGCCGCTTCGCTCTCCGGCAGAGCCTCCAGATCCTTCTCCGCTTCGGTCGAAGCAATCTGGACTAATGCCAAACGAAGAGTTTCCGGCAGCGTTTTGCCTCGAGCCTCGGCCCGGCGCAGAATTCCTCGACAGGCCTTCGCGCTCAAAAAGTACCGCTGCGGCACGACGCCAGTCTCCAAGATATCCGATAACGAACACACGCCGTCGTCGCTGCGGGACTGCTCTCCAAAAGCCGTCCACTCGGACAGACTGAGCGTCCAAGACTCGGTAGACGACGCCATACCCGAGTTCGACCATCCCCCCGAGGATGGCTCCAAACGCCCTTCCTCCGTCATCCGACAGGACGCCGGGGACGTTCTCCCACGCCAGCCAGCGGGGGCCGAGCCGCTGAGCCAGGCGAAGAAACTCAAGCGTGAGGTTGCCACGCTCGCCTGAAAGTCCTTTTCGGAGCCCAGCGACCGAGAAGTCCTGACAGGGGGTTCCGCCGACAAGAAGGTCAACAGGTCCGCAGTCGGTGGCTTGGATTTGCGTGAAGTCGCCAAAGTTCGGCACCCCGTTTTGTGAGAGGGGCTGGCCGGGCATGTTCGACCCGTAGTGATGTGCCAGCACAGCGGAGGGGAAGGCTTCGATTTCGGAAAAGCCCACAGGCGTCCAGCCGAGCGGGTGCCAGGCCATAGTGGCGGCTTCGATGCCGGAGCAGACGGAGAGGTAGCGAAGGCCGCTCATATCGCGTGCCTCTCGGGCTCTCTCACCCAAGGCGCCACCCACCCGCGCGGCCGCACGATGCCCTGCGCGTAGCACCAGGCCTTGGCGGCTTCGGCGCCGGGCTGCCAGGACCAGATCCCGCCGCGCTCCTGCAGCATCCGCCCGAACCGCCATTCTTCGGCGGTGACGTCCGATGCAGTGCCGTCCTGCCGCTTCAGCTCGACGCCGAACATGCGACCGGCCAACGGTCCGAACTCGATGATCCCGACCTCGTCGGCGACACCGGACAGCATGCCTTCCGCCACGGCTCGGATCCGCTGCAGGTCGGTGAGGCGACCTTCGTTGCGCGCATGGAAGCACACCGCCGAGACGTGCTGCCGGCACCAGCCGTGAAACGCGACCTGCTCGACGCGCTCGAGCGGCACGGTTGCGGCACGGTAGGCCGCGGCGGACATGTGGAGTGGCGCGCCCTGGCGCCCGCCGCTCACCGCATACCCCCGCGATGCCGGATCCGCTGCCGGGCCATCCTGTCCTGGGCGCGATACGACCGGTCCTGACCCACCACGACGGTGACGCAGGCCACGCCATCAAGCAGGAACCGAAGCCCGGCCCAGCGCACCGCGGCGGCGCCATACTGGACGCCACGCTGCACCACAATCGAGATGGACTGCCTGACCCGGTCGACATCGACGCTGGCGGCGCGAAGGCCCTCCGTGGTGTCGGCCTGGATGCCTTGGGACCGCTGGCAGAAGCGGATCACGGCGTGGTCGGTGACGTAGGGGCGGGTCATGGGGCGGCCCCATCAAACTTGCCGGCCTCAAGCCCGAAGGCGTCCCAGCCCGGGCGAGACTCGCGGCTGAACAGGTCGAGCCGGCGCGCGGGCCCGAATAGCGTCTCCGCCATCGCGTAGGCCTCGTCAGGCTTCCGGCTATGCTCGCGCCGGTGAGCCTCGATCACGTTGCGGATCGACCGTGAACAGGTCGCCGGGTTGCCGTAGCGACCGAGCAGAAACACCTCGGAACAGGTCCGCAGCACGTAGCCGGGGCCGAACGCCAGCTTGCCGGAGGTGCCACGTTTCACCCATGGCCCGCCCGTGACGTAGCTGAAGCCCCACGCCGCCATGGTCTCGACGGCCTGGGGCAGCATCGGATAGGTCGCCCAAAGCCAGAGCCAACAATCGCCGCGCGCCAGATGGCCGACCGGCAGCGCCTTGATGGTGGCGATCGACATGCAGGCGTATTGGCCTTGCGGCGAC
>CAXTVD010000268.1:0-742 GCA_964247575.1 uncultured Lichenihabitans sp. | reverse complement strand
GTATTGTGCTTGGGCGGATTTCTCCTCGCCCTTTTCGCTGTAGAGCGCGAAGAGCCACGGTGGATCGGCCATGATGACGTCGTAGGACAGCGGTCGCAGCTCGCCGAAGGGCCAAGCGCTCATCCCCGCGCCCCCGCCTGGATCGCATTCGCCCGCCGCGTCCACTCCGCACGGCCGGGCATGCCGATCGCGGGGATGGGGCCCAGGTCGCGGACCGTCGTGGCACCAGCCGCCGCCTCCATCGCGGCGAATGCCTCGGGATACGAAGCCCGCAGAGCAGACACGATCTCGTCATTCGGAACGCTGCTGTAGCGGATCGCCCGAAACTCGGGGATCAGGCTGACCGGGATGCTCAGCCGCGCTGCAAAGGCAGCGGCGCGGTCTGCCTTCCGCTTCGGAATCGCAGCTATGATCGCGACGTTGCGCCGGGCGGCCACATCGGGATCGGCCCGAAGCTTCTGCATCGCGGCGCGCGCGACCCGCTTGACCTTGGCGACGCCAGCCTTGTTCTTCTTCCATCCAGCGACCTGAAGCGCATTGACCTTGGGATCGCGGTTGCGACGGGCCATTCGGTCGGACTGCCGCTGCCGATAGTCTGGGTCGTCCCAAAGCATTTGCAGCACACGCGCCGAGGCACAGGCGCGGCAATGCTTCTCGGTCGTAGACCGACAGGCCTTCGGCGCGCGGCAGTGAGGGCGGTTCGGTTCTGTCACGCCCGCTCCTCCAGAAATCGCATCGCCGG
>CAXTVD010000267.1:0-5504 GCA_964247575.1 uncultured Lichenihabitans sp. | reverse complement strand
GTATTGGGTCATCCAGGGGGAGATCGCCGTGCGGCAGGCGCTCCGGGACGTGCGTCCCTTCACCGATCATGACGGCATCGGGCGCTGCCATCTCGTGCTCGACCCCGAACTCGTGCCGGTCGAGCCTCGCCCGCGTCGTCCTTTCCAGGGGTGGCGCTACCTGCCGTCGGCCGAGATCCCGCCGGATGTCGGCCTCGTGCGGACGGGAATTGCCGCGTTGCCCGACACCTTGCGGCGGGAATTGCGCGACCTCGGCCTGCTCTGACGTGGGGGCGGCTCAGACCGCCCAGTTGTCGATCAGTCGCGTCGAGCCGAGGCGGCCCGCCACCAGAAGGCGCAAGGGAGCCGCGCCGATCGCACGGACCGGCGCCAGCGTGCCGGCATCCCGGAGCGCGAGGTAGTCGACGATGAAACCGGCCTCGCCCAGCGCCTGTCGGCCCCGATCCAGGATGGCATCGACGTTCACACCGTCCTGCCGCAAGGCGCTTGCGCCCTCGGCCAGGACGCCGGGCAGGGCGCTCGCGGCGGCGCGCTCGGCGGCCGACAGATAGACGTTGCGCGATGAGCGGGCGAGACCGTCCGGCTCGCGGACCGTCTCCGCACCGATGATCCGCACCGGCAGATCGAGGTCGGCCGCCATGCGCCGCACGACCAGGAGCTGCTGGTAGTCCTTTTCGCCGAACAGCGCGTCGTCCGGAGCGCTCTGGAGGAGGAGCTTGGCCACGACCGTCGCCACGCCAGCGAAGAACTGCGGGCGGAAGGCATCCTCGAGACCCGCCAGGGCCGGCCCTCCGACCTGGATCGCGCTGCTGAACCCGGCAGGGTACACGGTGGCGGCCGTCGGGGCGTAGACCAGGTCCGCTCCCTCCGCCGCGAGCAGGGCGCAGTCGTTCTCGAAGGTGCGGGGGTAGGCTGCAAAGTCTTCGGACGGGGCGAACTGCGTCGGATTGACGAAGATGGAGACGATCGTTCGGCCGGCGTTCTCGCGGGCCTTCCGGACAAGCGCGAGATGACCCTCATGCAGGGCGCCCATCGTCGGCACGAGCGCCACCCGCTCCCGCTCCGCACGCCAGGCCGCGACCTGCGCGCGCAGGGCCTCGACCGTGCGGACGATCGCCGGCGCCCTCATGGGAGGTCACCGCGCCGCGCTTGCCATGCGGCGCTCACGTGCCGATCTGTTGCGGACATCGGCTTTCGCGGCGAGGCTGCGTCGTGACCCATAAAGACCAACGTTCCGTATCGTCCGGCTCTGCGCAGGCGCGCTCCGATGTCGACGCCTTTATCGATCAGGCCGCCAGAACGCCAGCGCCGGCTCCCGCCGGACCGTCGCGGGGCCGGCTCATCTTCGCGCTCGATGCCACCATGAGCCGACAGCCCACCTGGGATCTCGCCGTCAAGGTGCAGGGCCAGATGTTCGATACGACGGCGACGCTGGGCGGCCTCGACGTCCAGCTGGTCTATTTCCGGGGCTTGGCGGAATGCCGGTCCTCGCGCTTCGTGTCGGGCGGCCTCGGCCTGGCCAAGGTGATGTCGCGCATCACCGTGGAGGGCGGCAACACGCAGATCGGCCGCGTGCTTACCCATGCTCGCGACGAGGCCAGGCGCGGTCGCGTCGGCGCCCTGATCTATGTCGGCGACGCGCTGGAGGAGCGCATCGACCCGCTCTGCGGCAAGGCTGGCGAACTCGCGCTGCTCGGCGTGAAGGCCTTCATGTTCCACGAGGGAAACGATCGAACCGCCGCCCGGGGGTTCGGCGAGATCGCGCGGCTGACGGGGGGCGCCTATGCCGCCTTCGACACGACCTCGCCGGCGCGCTTGGCCGCCCTGCTGTCCGCCGCGGCCGCCTATGCCGCGGGCGGTCGCACGGCGCTCGAGGCGCGCTCGCGCAAGGGGGATGCGGGTGTGGCGCAAAACCTGCTTTCCCAATTGCGGTAAGCGAGGCAATAGTACGGCCCATGCCCTACCTCATTGCCGGACTTCTGCTGCTCTGGCTCGCTTCGGTGGCCATGAAGGGCTTCGTGCGGGCCAATCCGGCCGCGATGGCCCGCATGCTGCGGAAGGGCGGGATGCTGACCTGCCTCGCCTTCGCTCTCTTCATGCTCCTGCGCGGCCGGATCGACGTCGCGCTCGGCCTGCTCGGCGCCGCATTCTGGCTGGGCCGGCCGAGCGGGTCGCAACCGTTCGGGGGCTTCGCGGGGACCCGAAAGCGCCGCGCAAAAGTGTCGCGGGTGCGGTCCGCCATGATCGAGATGGAGCTCGACCTTGCGACGGGCGCGATGTCGGGCACGGTCCTGGCCGGGCCCGACGAAGGCGCCCTCATCGACCAGCTCAGCCAAGCGCGCTGCCTCAAGCTCTTCGACCGGTGCCTGGCGGACGACCCGGAAGGCGCGCGGTTGCTAGAAGCCTATTTCGATCGCCGCTTTGCCGGCTGGCGTGAAGCAGCTGACCGTCGAGGCGACGCGGGGCGCGGTGGCCCGACGTCCGGTCAGCCGGAACGAGCGGGCTTCATGTCCGAGGATGAAGCGCACGAGGTGCTTGGTGTGCCCAAGCGCGCATCCCGGGAGGAGATCACGCGGGCGCATCGCACCCTGATGAAGAAATTTCATCCCGACCACGGCGGCTCGACCGATTTCGCGGCCCGGGTGAATGAAGCCAAAGACGTTCTGCTGCGCCGACATCCGTGACTCGCTACGCTGGATGGAGGGTGGTGAAGCACTGTCGGAGTGAAGGCGGGATCGATGCCCCGCGGAACCGATCCTGATCGGCGGCGGATCAGTCTTTCACGGCGAAACAGGCGAAGCCCGACCGCTTGAGGGTCTTGCAGGCTGCCTCGGCCTCGCCGGTGTCGAGACCCGCAAAGCGGGCGCGATAGAGGGTGGTGCCGCCCCTGCGGACCTTTTCAGTGAACGGCCTTGCCGCGGCGAGCGCGGATCGCCCCTGTGAGCGCGCACGGTCGAGCAGATCGGTCGCCTTGTCCGCGGCGTCGGTGGCTCCGACCTGGATGAGCCAGTCGTGCCCGGTTGCCGAGGTGGATCGCTCCCTTGCGCCGGATGCCTCGACGCGCTGGTCATCGGCGCGGGTCCTGGCTGCCGTGTCGGGTCGGGACGCTGCCCCCGGCGCCGTCGTGGCGACCTGCGCGGCGCGGGGTGCGCTCCGGATGGTGGACGGGGTCGACGTGGCGAGCGCGACGGCCGTCGAGCCGGACCGCGCGGTGGTGCTGCTGGTGGTCGAGCCGTCGAGAACGAGGCGACGGCGCTCGGCGAGAGACAGCGGCGAGGGTAGGTGGGCGGGGTCGAGCTTGGGCGCGCCCGCGATGAAGGCGGGACGCGGCCGGTCCAGGGGCCCGCGTGCGTGGTCGGTGGCCAGATCGCGCGGCGTCTGGGCGCGGTCGTTGGGTCGCGTCGTGCGCGGGGCCGGGACGGCCATCGTCGGCGCGATCAGGTTCGGGCCGGGTTCCGCATCCGGCACGTCGTCCTCGCCGTTGTCGGCCATGTCCATCGCGGCCGGTGTCGGGGCTGCCGTCTCGACCGGCGAGGGTGCGACGGCGTCGGCCACCCTGGTGGGCGCGGCTTCTTCGATATGATCCTCGATCAGCGAGGCCATGATCCGGTCGCGGCTGGCCGCCGTGTGGCCGCCGAGCACGACCGACACGATGCGGTGGCCGCCGCGGCTGACCGACGACAGCAGGTTGAAGCCGGACGCCCGGGTGTAGCCCGTCTTGATGCCGTCCATGCCCTGGATGCGGCCGAGCAGGTGGTTGTGGTTGGGCATCGTGGAGCCGGCATAGGTGAAGCTCGGCGTCGAGAAGAAGCGGTAATAGCTGGGGAAGCGCTCGTGGATCGAACGGCCGAGCACCGTCAGGTCGCGGGCCGTGGTCAGCTGCCGGTCATCGGGCAGTCCCGAAGCGTTCACGTAGATGGTGCGCGACATGCCCAGCGCATGAGCCTTGCGTGTCATCATGGCCGCGAAGCTTGCCTCGTCACCCCCGATCGCCTCGGCCACGGCGACCGCCATGTCGTTGGCGGATTTGGTCACGATCGCCTTGATGGCGTCCTCGACGGCGATGGTCGAGCCGGGGCGCAGACCGAGCTTGGTGGGGGCCTGGCTGGCCGCGTGGGCGGAGACGGGAATGCGGCTGTCGAGCCGGATGTCCCCGCTGTCGAGCTTCTCGAAGAGCAGGTAGAGCGTCATCACCTTGGTGATCGAGGCCGGGTGGCGGAGCGCGTTCTCGTTGCTGGCGTAGAGCGTTCGGCCGGATCCCGCATCGACGACCATGGCGGAGAAGCCGGGCGAGTCCACCAGCGAGAAGGCCCGCGCATGGCGCGGTCCCGGGCGATGATGAACATGCGCGAAGCCGTGATGGCGCCGGGCGTCAGCCGAACCGGTGGACGCGAGAACCGCGAGCGTCAGGCCGAGGACGGAGATCGAAAACCGCCGAACCGGGCCGAGATGGCGCGAATGCATAAGCAACCCTCAATCGCGTCTGTCGCCACCTCCGACCGGCGCCGGGCCGGGGGCGTGACGAAAATCACCACGGCCGAGGCTAGGGGGTTGCAGTTACAGGGGCGTTAATCGGCAGTGGATGCAACGGCTCGCATTGAGCAGGTTTCGTCGAGGGCGCCGATCACCGCGGGCCATCGTTGCGCCACGATCGATCCCGACAGTCCCGATGTGCGCAGCGATGAAAGGCCTCTGGCGAAGCCGAACGTGCAACCATACACTACCCTTATCAGCGAACCCGGTGAGGGTTCTCATCAACTCGTTGACGAGGCCAATGTGAGCGTGACGACCAGGGGCGGTTTCTCCGACACACGCCTGCTCACGGCGTCGGCAGGCGACCCGCTTCGTCTGGCCAAGGAACCCAAGAAGAATGGGGACGGCGCTGGTACGGCGGTCATCACCCGCACCAAGACGCAGACAAAGCGTCCCAGCATGTACCGGGTCCTGCTGCTCAACGACGACTACACGCCGATGGAGTTTGTCGTTGCCGTGCTGCGCACTCATTTCAACAAGGGTCCGGACGAAGCGACCCGGATCATGCTGCACGTCCACCATCACGGCGTCGGGGAGTGCGGTGTGTTCACCTACGAAGTTGCGGAGACCAAGGTGACGCAGGTGATGGATTTCGCGCGCAAGCATCAACATCCTCTGCAATGCATCATGGAAAAGAACTGAAAGGCTGCTGTCGACATGCCTGCATTCTCGCGTTCCCTCGAGCAGACGCTGCATCGTGCCCTGGCGGTCGCCAATGAGCGCCATCACGAATATGCAACCCTCGAGCACCTCCTTCTCGCGCTCATCGACGACGGCGATGCCGCCTCCGTCATGCGGGCCTGCTCGGTCGATACGGACGTGCTCAAGAAGCACCTGACCGAGTACATCGACAACGAACTCGAAAACCTCGTGGCAGAGGGGCACGACGACGCCAAGCCGACCGCCGGCTTCCAGCGTGTCATCCAGCGCGCGCATATCCACGTGCAGTCGTACGGTCGCGACGAGGTGAC
>CAXTVD010000266.1:0-5530 GCA_964247575.1 uncultured Lichenihabitans sp. | reverse complement strand
CAACCAGAGCGTGCCGCCCCCGGTCGCCGTCACGCGCTTCAGGGCGCCGGCCGTTGGACCCGACGATCTCTGCCGCACCGCCACGGCCGAAGCTGTGCGGGGATTTGAGAACACCGACGCGCTGTTTGCGGGAGACCCGGCATGACTTTCACCGCCGACTCCGTCCGCTCTCCGGCGCAGGCGCGCTATGATGCCATCGTCCCCGCCCAGGCCCCCTGGTCAGGCGTCGTGCGACGGGGCGAGACGATCCGCATCGTCGACCTCGAAGGCCAGCAGGCCGTCGATACCCTGTTCTACAACGCCCACGATTTCGGCGAGCGCTACTCGTCCCAGGATACGGTGCGCAACCAGGGCGGGGCCTATGTCACAACCGGCACGCCCGTGCTGTCCAACGAGGGCAACGTCATGCTCATCGTGACGGCCGACAGCTGCGGGCGGCACGACACCTCGGCCGGCGCCTGTTCCTGCGAGAGCAACAGCGTGCGCTTCGGCCATGCCACCCGCTATCTGCACGCCTGCCGCGACAACTTCATCCTGGAGGTCGGCCGGCACGGCATGACCAAGCGGGACATCGTGCCCAACATCAACTTCTTCATGAACGTGCCGATCGAGCCCTCGGGCGAACTCGCCATCGTCGACGGCGTCTCCCGGCCCGGCGATTACGTCGAGCTGCGCGCCGAGATGGACGTGCTCTGCGTCGTTTCGAACTGCCCGCAGATCAACAATCCCTGCAACGGCTTCAACCCGACCCCGATTCGCATTCTGATCTGGGACGCCGAGGGCTGATGTTCAAAAAGGTCCTCGTCGCCAACCGCGGAGAGATCACGGCCCGCATCGGCCGGACGCTCAAGCGGCTCGGCGTCGCCTCCGTCGCCGTCTATTCCGACGCCGACCGCTTCACCCGGCCCGTGCTCGACGCCGACGAGACCGTCCGGCTCGGCCCCGCGCCGGCCGCGGCGAGCTATCTCGATATCGAGGCCGTGCTGGCGGCCTGTCGCCAGACGGGCGCGGACGCCGTTCATCCCGGCTACGGCCTGCTGTCGGAGAACGCCGACTTTGCGGAACGGCTGGCGGCGGCCGGCATCGTCTTCATCGGACCGCGCCCGGAGCATCTGCGGGCCTTCGGGTTGAAGCACACGGCGCGCGAGATCGCGCAGGCGAGCGGCGTCCCGCTGCTCCCCGGCACGGGCGTGCTGGCGGATGTCGAAGAGGGTCTCCGCGAGGCGGAGCACATCGGCTATCCCGTGATGCTCAAGAGCAGCGCGGGCGGCGGCGGCATCGGCATGCAGCTCTGCGCCGATGCGCGGGCGCTGCGCGAGCGCTTCGAGAGCGTGCAGCGTACCGCCCGCTCCAGCTTCGGCGACGCCCGCGTGTTCCTCGAGCGCTACGTGGCCGAGGCGCGTCACGTAGAGGTGCAGATCTTTGGCGATGGCCGGGGCCGGGTCATCGCGCTTGGCGAACGCGACTGTTCCCTGCAGCGCCGGAACCAGAAGGTGCTGGAGGAGACCCCCGCGCCCGGCCTGTCCGCGGCGACCCGCGCCCGGCTGCATGCAGCCGCCGTCGCGCTTGGCGCTCATGTGGACTACGCCTCGGCCGGGACGGTGGAGTTCATCTACGACCCGCAGCGCGACGACTTCTTCTTCCTGGAGGTCAACACCCGCCTGCAGGTCGAGCACCCCGTGACGGAGGCGGTGCTCGGCATCGACCTCGTGGAGTGGATGATCCGTCAGGCCGCCGGCGAGGACGCGATCGGAGCCCGGCCGCCCGCGCCCGCCGGCGCGGCCATCGAAGCGCGCCTTTATGCCGAGAACCCGCAGGCCGACTTCCGCCCGAGCGCGGGCGTGCTGACCGAGGTCCGCTGGCCGGCGGGCGCCCGCGTGGACACCTGGATCGAGCGCGGCACCGAGGTCACGCCTTTCTACGACCCGATGCTGGCCAAGATCATCGTGACCGGCGCGGACCGCCCCGCCGCACTGGCCGCCCTGCGGGCCGCCCTCGCCGCGACGTCGGTCGCCGGCATCGAAACCAATCTCGATTACCTCCGGACCATCGCCGCCTCCGACCTGCTGGCCGAGGGACGCCTCGCCACGACGGCGCTGCGCAGCTTCCCTTTCGCCCCGCCGACGGTCGACGTCCTCGGGCCCGGCGCCCAGTCCAGCCTGCAGGAACTGCCCGGCCGGCTCGGCTACTGGCATGTCGGGGTGCCGCCGAGCGGCCCGATGGACGACCGCTCGTTCCGCCGCGCCAACCGCCTCGTCGGCAATGCGCCGGGCACCGCCGCCCTGGAGCTGACCGTCAGCGGACCGACGCTCCGCTTCAACACCGATGCCCTGGTCGCGCTCAGCGGCGCCCGCATGACGCTGCTGGTCGACGAGGTGCCAGCCCCTCACGACGAGCCGTTGCTCCTGCGCGCCGGCCAGGTGCTGGCGATCGGTCGCATCGAAGGCCCCGGCCAACGCAGCTATCTCGCTGTGCGGGGTGGTTTCAGCGCGCCCCTCGTGCTCGGCTCGCGCGCCGCTTTTGCCCTGGGCGGGTTTGGCGGCCATGCGACCGGCGTCCTGAAGACCGGCGACGTCCTGCACCTCACCCAGCCCGCGGATGCGACGTCCGCGCAGGACCACGCCAGCGAGGCCCCCGCCCCGCTGACGCATGACTGGACCCTCGGCGTCGTCTACGGTCCGCATGGCGCGCCCGACTTCTTCCAGCCCGCCGACATCGACGATCTGTTCGCGGTCGCCTACGAGGTCCATTACAACAGCGCGCGCACGGGCGTCCGGCTGATCGGCCCGGCGCCGCGCTGGGCGCGGCGGGATGGAGGCGAGGCGGGACTGCATCCGTCGAACCTGCACGACAACGCCTATGCGGTCGGCTCGATCGATTTCACCGGCGATATGCCGATCATCCTGGGTCCGGACGGGCCCAGCCTGGGCGGCTTCGTGTGCCCGGCCGTGGTGGCGCGTGAGGAGCAGTGGAAGCTCGGGCAGCTCCGCCCGGGCGACAGGGTCCGCTTCCGCCCGCTGGCTCGGCCGCAGGATCCCGTCGCCGGTCCGGCCCTGCGCCGTCCCCACGCCGAGGCGGGCTCGGCCATCGTCGCGCGGCGCGAGGACGGGCCCGTGACGGTCGTCTGTCGCCGCCAGGGGGACGACAACCTGCTGATCGAATACGGCACGATGACACTCGACATCGGCCTTCGCCTGCGCGTCCACCTCCTGGCGGAAGCCCTCGAAAGCGCCCGGCTGCCAGGCCTGATCGACCTCACGCCCGGCATCCGCTCCTTGCAGGTCCACTACGACGGGCAGGCGCTCACCCGCGCGCGCCTGCTCGGCCTGCTCGCCGAGATCGAGAAAAGCCTGCCCGACCCCGCCGGCGTCAGCGTTCCCAGCCGCATCGTGCACCTTCCGCTCTGCTGGAACGATCCCGACGCCGTGCTGGCAATGCGCAAATATCAGGAGCTGGTGCGGCCCAACGCGCCCTGGTGCCCCGACAACATTGAATTCATCCGCCGCATCAACGGCCTCCCCGACGAGGAGGCGGTGCGCCGCATCGTGTTCGACGCCAGCTATCTCGTCCTCGGCCTCGGGGACGTCTATCTCGGCGCGCCCGTGGCCACCCCGCTCGATCCGCGCCACCGTCTCGTCACGACAAAGTACAACCCCGCCCGGACCTGGACGCCCGAGAACGCAGTCGGCATCGGCGGCGCCTATATGTGCATCTATGGCATGGAGGGTCCGGGCGGCTACCAGCTGTTTGGCCGCACGATCCAGGTCTGGAACACCTGGCGGACCACGCCCGTCTTCCGTCCGGGCACGCCCTGGCTGCTGCGCTGCTTCGACCAGATCCGCTTCTTTCCAGTGTCGCACGATGAGCTGACCGAGGCGCGCGCCGCCTTTCCGCACGGTGCCTATCCGCTGCGCATCGAGGAGGCCCGCTATTCGCATGCCCAGCATGTCGCGGCCCTCGACCGCGAGGCGGAGAGCATCGTGCGCTTCAAGGCCGGTCAGCAGCAGGCCTTCGAGGCCGAGCGCGCCCGCTGGAAGGACGAGGGCCTCGACACGTTCCACGCCGAGGAGGCCGCGGCCGAACTCGACGGGGACCTCCCCGCCGGCTGCGTCGCGGTCACCTCGACCGTTCCGGGTAATGTCTGGAAGTACACTTTGGCCGTCGGCGAGACGGTGCGGGCGGGCGATACGGTCGCGATCATCGAGTCGATGAAGATGGAGATGGCCGTGACGAGCCTCGCCGCCGGCCGCCTTCGCGAGATCCGCGCGGAGCCCGGCCGGACCGTCCGGGCCGGCGACATCCTCGCCCTGATCGAACAATGAGCGGCCGTCCCGGACGGCCCCTGTCCGACCGCAAGCCGGTACAACACGTCCGTGACGATGCTCACGGGCGGGTCCTCGCCGGGGGGGCGCCCCTTTCCCTCCACTACCGTGGTGGCATGGCGCGGGATGGCGACGGGTTCCTGTGGGAGATCAACGGCACCGAAGGCGACATCAGGGTCTCGGGCCCCCACCGGTCACACCCAGATGGTCCAGCTCTCGCTCAAGGTCGCCCGGGGCGAGGAGAAGGTGTTCCTATCGCTGGACGTGCCGGCGTCGCTCCGTTCAGGCTGGCCGGAGGTTCCCGTGCCGGGGAACGTGGCCCGCATCTATGCGGCAATGGCCGCTGATCTGAGCGATGGCACCCGCACTGCACCAAGCTTCGAGGACGCGGTCGCCCTCCATCGCGTCATCGCGGCGATCGAGACGGCAGCCGAAACCGGACGTCGAACCGCGCCGTAGACGCAACCGGCACAGCCACGGTCTCCGGCTCGTTGCTCGGCCCCGTTCCGCGCGACCCTGAGGTCCGACCGGGGGTGGGAAACCACGGCCTGATCCGGTTGAGGCGCAAGCGACACCCGGGACACGAGCGCTCGACGGTAACTGTCCATAGCGGACCGCTCTCACCTGCATTCGACGTCTTGTCACGTCGGCGTCATCATCGAGCCGGATGACCGCTCTTCAGCGAGAGGCAGGTCACGATGGATTTTTTCAGGCGGTTCGAGTTTCTCCTCTGCGCGCCAGGCTTCGACGAGCACGAACTCGAAGGCATGCGGCTGCAGAAGATCGTGGCTGCCATCGAGGATGACGGCTTTCAGGTGGTCCGTGCGCGCCGCATCGAGGATGCGGAACTCGCGGTGCAGACCGACGCGGCGATCGGCTGCATGGTGGTCGACTGGGGCAAGCGCGGCCTCGAGGGGAAGACCGCGGACCTTATCAATCTCATGCGCCGGCGCGGCCTGGAGATGCCGATCGTCATCCTTGTGCGACGCAAGCGCCTGGAGGATATCCCGGTCGAGGTGCTGGACTTCATCGACGGCTACATCTTCCTTTCGGAAGAAACGCCGGAATTCATCGCCCGCAACCTGATCAGCCGCCTCAAGCAATATGCGGAGACGCCGAAGACCCCGTTCTTCGGCGCGCTCGTCGACTATGCCGAGGAGGGCAACCAGCCCTGGACCTGTCCGGGCCACAACGGCGGCATCTTCTAC
>CAXTVD010000265.1:0-5590 GCA_964247575.1 uncultured Lichenihabitans sp. | reverse complement strand
GCGCTGATGTTCCTCACGGACCTGCATCTCGAAGTCTTCCGCGCCCTGCAGGCCTCCTACGGCAGCCTGCCGGTCAGCGACGGCTTCGTGCCGCGCTTTGCGCTTGACCAACTGGTGTCGAAGACCGGCGAGGCCTTTCTGCTGGCTTTGCGCATCGGCAGCCCGTTCCTGATCTTCTCGCTGGTGGTGAATGTCGCCATGGGACTGCTCGGGCGGCTGGTGCCGGGCATCCAGACCTACTTCCTGTCGACACCCTTCCTGCTCGTCGGCGGGCTGATTCTGCTGGCCTTTGTCATCAAGCCGATGATGCTGCTGTTCATCGACGCTTTCGGCCGCTTCCTGGTGGCCGGATGACCGATCGGCTGAAAGCCCTGAAGCGCGTCCTGAAGGTGCAGGACCAGCTCAAGCGCTCGGCCGACTGGCGGCTCGCCGAGGCGGAGCGCGTCTCGGCCGAGATCGCCGATGCCCAGGCCGAGCTCTGGCGCTTCATGGACGTCACCGTGCTGACGGGTGCCTTCGCGGCCGCCGCAGCCTCCCAATCGCGCCGCCTCGACGCCCGCGGCAGCGCGGCGGCGCAGGTCGTCGAGACGGAGCGCACCACCATGCAGGAGGCGACGGCGCGCCAGAAGCTCGTCGCCAAAGCCCACGAAACCCTGTCGCGCGAGGACGCCGCGGCACGCGAGCGCAAGGATCTCGAGCTGTTGATCGAAGGTTTCGCCGGGCGCGGCGCAATGCTGGGAGGCGGGTCGGAGGTGTAAGGGACAGCTTTTCAGGCTGCGCCTAATAGGTGCGATCTTGCCCCCTCCACTGTCCTGGAATCAAGGAGCTCACACGCCAGGCTGGCTCAGGAGGTCCCCCAGCGCGGGAACCGGGACGGGTTGCGATGCGCAGACCTGGTTGCGGCCGGCGCGCTTGGCCGCGTAGAGGGCGGCGTCCGCCGCTTGCAGCAGGTCTTGGCAGAGATCGCCTCCCATCGGCCGTGCCACGGCCACGCCGATACTGACGGTCAGGCGACCGGTGGCACTCTCCTCGTGGGTGAGGTCCAGCGCCTCGACGGCCGAGCGGATCTGTCCGGCGACGCCAAGTGCGCCGGCCAGATCGGTATCGGGCAGGACGACGCTGAATTCCTCTCCGCCGGTCCGGGCCGCCAGATCGGAGGGGCGGCGCGCGACGTCTCGAAGACAGCTCGCCACCGCACGCAGGGCTTCGTCGCCTCGTGGGTGGCCGTAGCGGTCGTTGAAGCCCTTGAAATGGTCGACGTCCATCGTGAGCACCGCGATCGACGTCCGGGCACGAAGGGCCCGCCGCCACTCGCTGTCCAATCGGGCATCGAAGGCCCTGCGGTTCGCGATGCCGGTCAGACCGTCCGTCGTGGCCAGGGCCGACAATTCGTTCATGGCCACACGGAGCGCGGCTTCCGCCGCCTGGCGGCGCCGGATCTCGCGGCTGAACAACAGCGTCGAGGCGACCGCGCAGGCGCAGAGGATCAATCGGAAGGGCGCCCCGATCAGGGTTCTCCGCCACCAGGCCGCATAGATGTCATTGGTCGCACGACCGACAGCCAGGATGATCGGAAATCCTGCAACGCGACCGAACGTGTAGAGACGCCTCACGCCATCGAGCTGCGATCGCGAAACAAGCGACCCGTGATCGCGTTCGGCGAAGTGGCGAAACTCCTCGCTTCCGCTCAGATCACGATCGATGGTGTCGGCCAGACGCGGATGGCGGTAGAGAACGCGCCCGTCGTCCCGGAACACAGTGATGGTCCCTCGAGGGCCGAGGTTCAGGTTTTCGAAGAGGTCGCGGAAGAGAGCGAGCCTCAACACGCCCTCGACAATGCGCCCGTCCGGCATCGGTATCCGGCGCGTGAGGGAGAGCGTGAGGTCGCTGTCGGCGGTCACATCGCGGTCGATCCGGCTGACGGCGAGGCCGTCGTCCCGTCGATCCGGTCGGGCGTGGAACGACTCCCCAGGACTGAGATCGTCACCGTTCGGGGCCGGCGATGTCGAGTCTTCCAAGACCCGCCCCTCGGCATCGAGGACCCGGAGCGCGCCCAGATCCTCCGCGGTTACGGCGGAGTCGAACAGGGCGAGTCGGCGGACTTCGGCACTCGCGTCGGCGATGCCGGGCGTTGCGAGCGCGCGGATCACGCCCTGCAGCGACAGGTCGAACACCTTCAGATTGCGAGCAATGTCGCGATCGAGGGCAAACCGGAGATTTTGGGAGGCCTGCTTGGCCGTCGTCCAGGCATCTCGGCGAGCCTGCAACAGGACGATGCTGCCTCCGACCAGCATGGCGGCGACAACCAACAGACCAAGCACCGTCAACGAGCGATCGTTCAAATGAAGGCGTGACGGGACCGATTCCGCACGACGGCTTTTTGCAAACACGTGCCTATCCCAAGAGCCAGACGAATCGCTTTTTCAACCCGTCCAGCGTTTCGGCAGAAAGCTCGTCCAAATGTATCAATATCTCGTGATAAAGCCGAGGAATCTTTCATTCGGCGCAACTTGCGGATTTGGTAAGCGCTCGGTTTCAGCAACCTGGGTTTTCAACCTACTGCTCAGGCGGATCGGTGGTTGCGCCATAGTTTATTGACCAATTTCGACCTCGCGTCCTCCGGCTTTCAGGAAACAAGCTGCCGCGAGTGATAGGGGAGGCTCTGGAGAACGCATGTCCGGCACGCTGGAGGCTGGAGGCGACACGCGATAGGAGAGCAACAAGCCGAGTGCCACCCCCTTCACCGCCCATCAAGATGTGCGGAGGAGGAGCTTCAATGAGCCTGTTTCAGTGCATCCCTATCGCGACAGAGACGGCCGAGCGCATGCGCCGGACGGGTTACGACGACAACGGAAACCAGGTCCGCCGCGCCGTGGCGACGTCGGGCGGCGGGTTTCCATGCCGGCACTGTCTCCGGTTGGCCGAGCCCGGAGATCCCATGGTGCTGGGGTCCTATGATCTGCCCCGGCCGCTCGGCATCTACTGGACGCCGAGCCCGATCTTCCTGCACGAGGCCAGCTGCCAGCGCGCCGCCGCCGTGAACGAGGTGGCGCCGATCGTGCGAGCCAACTCGCTCGTCTCGGTCCGGGCCTACGATCCGGACGACCAGTGCCTCTACGATCTCGGACAGGTCTGCACGGGGCAGGACGTGGACGGGCCGCTCGAACGGGCCCTCGCCGATTCCCGGACAGCTTTCGTCAACATCCATACGGCTCGTCCGGGATGCCTGTTGACCATGGTGATGCGCCTGCCCGACCAGGACTGAGCAGAGCCGGCGAGGGTGGGCCTAATAGGTCGCCCGCCCACCCGAGATGTCGAAGACGGCGCCGGTCGAGAAAGAGCATTCGGCGCTGGCCAGCCAGCAGGCCAGGGAAGCGATCTCCTCGACCTCGCCGAAGCGCTTCATCGGTATCTTGCCGAGCATGAAGGCGATGTGCTCTTCGCTCATTTGGTCGAAGATGGCGGTACGCACCGCCGCGGGCGTCATGCAGTTCACCGTGACGCCGGTGCCGGCCAGTTCCTTGCCGAGCGATTTCGTCAGGCCGATCACGCCCGCTTTCGACGTGCTATAGGCCGAGGCGTTGGGGTTGCCCTCCTTGCCGGCCACCGAGGCAATGTTGACCACCCGCCCGTAGCCGGCCTCCCGCATCGCCGGGACCACGGCCTTGTTGCAATAGAACAGGCCGTCGAGATTCACCGCCATCACGCGGCGCCAGTCCTCGACCGGATACTCCCAGGTCGTGACGTTGGGGCCGGTGATGCCGGCCGAGCAGACCAGGGTATCGATCCCGCCGAGACGGCCTTGCGTCTCCTTGGCGGCGCTGCGCACCGCCTCCCAGTCGGAGACGTCGAGCGCGAGTCCCGACGCCGTCGGGCCGAGCCGGGCGGCGGCTTGGTCGATGGCCTCCCGGTCGCGATCCCAGAGGCAGACCGAGCCGCCCTCGGCCACGATGCGGGCGGCGATCGCGAGGCCGATGCCGGCCGCCCCGCCGGTGACGACGGCGCGGCGATCCGCGAAACGCGTGGGGAATAGCATGCGGGCGCCCTCTCCTGACGCGGCCCTTCTGGGCCGTCGGGGCGAGCTTACCGACAGGACGGGGGAAAGCTAGCCGCCAACCGGCGCCGGGACAATCTCCCGGGCGATCGGGAAGGTGGCATCGGCCAGCCTCTTGAAGCGCCAGCCCTGCAAGAGACCGCGGGCGAGGAGGAAGCCGAGCAGGGCCATCCACAGGCCGGCATTGCCGAGCGGGTTCAGGGCGAAGAACAGCACGAGGTAGATTGTCAGCGCCACGACCATCAGGTTGCGCATGTCGCGCGTCCAGGTGGCGCCGATGAAAACGCCGTCGAATTCGAAGGCCATGGCGCCGCAGAGAGGCGTCAGCGCCGCAAAGGGCAGGAAGGCGCGCGCGGCCTCGCGCACGCCGGGGCTGGTCGTCACGACATCGATGAAGGCCCCGCCGCCCGCGAAGGCGAGCAGCGAGACGCCGGCGGAGAAGACGAGGCACCAGAGGCTAGTGATGGCCACGGCACGCCGGAAGCCGGCGCCGTCGCGCGCCCCGACCGACTGGCCGCACATCTGCTCGGCCGCCGTGGCGAAGCCGTCGAGGAAGAAGGCCGAGATGAGAAACAGGTTCATCAGCACCGCATTGGCGGCCAGCACGACGTCTCCGCCCCGCGCGCCCTGCGCCGTGAAGAAGGCAAAGGCGAAGATCAGCGAGGCCGAGCGGATCATGATGTCTCGGTTGACGCCGACCATCCGCCGCAGGGCCGCACCGTCGCGCAGCCTGACCCAGTCGACCGTGAAGCGACCCTGCAGGCGCGCCAGCACGACGAGGCCAGCGACGGCGCCGAGCCCTTCGGCGATTAGGGTCCCGGAGGCTGACCCGCGAACGCCGTAGCCGAAGCCGGCCACCAGCGTGACGTTGAGGGCGATGTTGCTGAGGTTGATCAGCACCTGGAGCAGGAGGCCGAGATCGGTGCGTCCGCGCCCGATCACGGCGCCGAGGACGACGTAGTTCAGGAGCGCGAAGGGGGCCGACCAGATGCGGATGTCGTAATAGGCTCGCGCCGCCGCCGTGACCTCCGGCGTGGCGTCGAGCGCCGAAAAGGCGATCCAGGCGATCGGCTTCTGCAGCACGACGACGAGCGCCGCCAAGGCGAGGGCCAGCAGCAGCGCGCGCAGGAGCGTCGCCTGCTGTTCCGCCGTGTCTCCCGCCCCGACCGCCTGTGCCGTCATGCCGGCGGTGCCGAGCCGCAAAAAGCCCAGCGCCCAAAAGACGAAGTCGAAGATGACGGCCGCAGCGGCGATGGCGCCGAGCAGCGCCGGTTGGCCGAGCCGGCCGATCACCGCGGCATCGGCGAATCCGAGCAGCGGCGTCGACATGTGGGCCAGCGTCATCGGCAGGGCCAGGCGGATCACGGCCGCATGGGTGACGGCGACGCGGCGGGTTTCGGTCATCGGGCGGCTCCGGCGCCCCCGGCCGGGAGCGGCGCAAGGGTGCTTGCCTTCGATGTCATCGTGGCCGCGTCGATGCAATATCGGGGAGAGCACTGCGATGGGCGGATCATCCGGTCAGCGCGGTGCTGGATG
>CAXTVD010000264.1:3989-5597 GCA_964247575.1 uncultured Lichenihabitans sp. | reverse complement strand
AGGACACGCCGAGCGGGATGGCGGCGTCGTTGAAGTCATAGGACGGCGAATGGAGCGCCGGTGAGGACCGGCCGGGCTCCGCGATGCCGATCAGACCATAAGCTCCAGGCCGACGCTTGAGGATGAAGCCGAAATCCTCCGACGTCATGTTGGGCGGCGTAGGATCCTCGACGGCGGCTCCGCCGACGAGATCGCGCATCACCGCGGCGACGAACCGCGCCTCGGCCGATGAGTTCGCCGTCAGCGGATAGGCGCCGTGGAACGTCACCTGCCCCTTCGCGCCCTGCGCGGCGCAGACGCCTTCGACGAGCGCGGTCAGGGCCTCCTGCACGTCCGCCATGACGCCGCTGTCCAGCGTGCGGATCGTGCCGCGGATCTCGGCACGCCCCGGCAGGACGTTGTCGGACTGGCCGGCGTGGAACATGCAGACGGAAAGGACGGCGGCTTTCACGGGATCGGTGCGGCGCGAAACCAGCATCTGCGCCTGGCCGACCAGCGCGCAGCCGATCGCGATGGGATCGACGGCGAGATGCGGTTGCGCGGCGTGACCGCCCCGGCCCTCGACGATGATGGTGAAACGGGTTCCGGCTGCCATGATCGCGCCGTCGCGGATCCCGAACTGCCCGACCGGCAGGGTCGGCCAATTGTGCAGGCCGAAACAGGCCTCGACCGGGAAGAGTTCGAGGAGCCCGTCCTCGATCATGCGCAGAGCTCCGGCCCCGCCCTCCTCTCCGGGCTGGAAGACGAAATGCACGGTGGCGGGAGGCGGCGCGCCGCGGACCAGCATCTCGGCGGCCCCGAGCAGCATGGCGACATGGCCGTCGTGACCGCAGGCATGCATCCGGCCCTCGTGGCGCGAAGCATGGGCCACGCCGCTCGCCTCCGTGATGGGCAACGCATCCATGTCGGCGCGCAGCATGATCGCGCCTTGCCCCTCGCCGCGGAGCGTGCCGACTACGCCGGTTCCACCGAGACCGCGATGCACGGCGAGCCCCAGCGCCGCGAGACGCTCCGCCACGATGCCGGCGGTGCGGTGTTCGGCGAAGCGCAGCTCGGGATTGGCGTGGAGGTCGCGCCGCAGCCCGACGAGCGTGTCGAGCAGCCGGTGATCGAGGTTGGTGACGTTCGTCATGGCAGGTCCGGACCGCTTCGGGGCGTCCCCATGCGGCGCAGGTAGCGGATCGGGTCGGCGAGATGGCGGCCGATCTCGGCGAGCGCCGCTTCGAGGTCGTCGCCCGTCGCCAACGCGGCCAAGTGACGGTGTTCTTCGGCGAGGCGGTCGCTCGATCGGTAGCCGGCGATGAGCAGGTGAAGGCAGAGCCGAGTCTCGGCTTGGACGGTGTCGTACATCCGCGAGAGGCGCGGGCTGCCGGCCGCTTCGACGAGGCTACGGTGGAACGCGAGATCGCTCGCCGACACCGCCGACCAGTCATGGGCCGCGGCGGCGGCCACCATCCCGGCGATCTCCGCTTCGAGCCCTTGCGCCAGCGCGGTCCGGTCCGGCAGGGCCGCGATCCGCCGCAGCGCCGCGCCTTCGATGGCCTCGCGAGCCAGGTAGACGTCGACGAGGTCGGCTTCGGTGAAGGCGACGACGAAGACGCCCCGATG
>CAXTVD010000264.1:0-3979 GCA_964247575.1 uncultured Lichenihabitans sp. | reverse complement strand
ACCAGCAGGCCTTCCTGCAACAGCCTTTGCAGAGCCTCGCGCACCGGGCCTCGGCTCACCGCGAAGCGGAGGGCGAGTTCCGCCTCGTTCATCTGCTGCCCGGGCGCGAAGATGCCGGACAGGACCGCGTCGCGGATCGCGCCCGCAACCTGACCCGAAAGGGTGACGCGGGGCAGCCGCGCCAAGAGGGGCGCTCCGGTCAATGCAGCCGATCCTGGAGCTTGTAGTAGGCACCGACGAAAGGCAGGAACCAAGGCGGCCCGAAGTGGCCGCGGATGGCCGGCCAGTCGAGGTCGCCCCATGGGTTGCGGTTCTCCTCGCCCGCCATGACGGCCGCCATGACCTGGCCCATGTGGGTCGACATCTGCGTGCCGTGGCCGCTGTAGCCCATGGAATGATAAATGCCGTTCTGACGGCCGGCGCGCGGCAGCCGGTCCTGCGTCATGTCGACGATGCCGCCCCAGCACCAGTCGAGCCGCACGCCGGCGAGCTGGGGAAACACCTCCAGCAGGCCGGCTTCGAGGACGCGGCCGCTCTTGGCATCGGAGGTCGCGCTCGACAGGGCGAAGCGCGCCCGGCCTCCGAACAGCAGCCGATCGTCCGGCGTGACCCGGAAGTAGTGGCCGATGTTCTGGGTCGTGGTGCACATGCGCCGCCCCGGCATGAGGGCGTCGATCCGGCCGCGGCCGAGCGGCTCGGTGACGACGATGAAGCTGCCGATCGGCACGATGCGGCGACGGTAGCGGAAGAAGGGGCCCGTCATCGATGGGCCTGTCGCCAGCAGCACCTGGGCGGCCCGCAGCGTTCCGCGGGTCGTCTCGACGTCGTGGGCCTCGGTCCGGCCGATACGCGTGAGCCGCCTCACCGCCGCG
Source organism: uncultured Lichenihabitans sp. (assembly GCA_964247575.1). Lineage (GTDB taxonomy): Bacteria > Pseudomonadota > Alphaproteobacteria > Rhizobiales > Beijerinckiaceae > Lichenihabitans. Next base: position 3,107 of record CAXTVD010000264.1, on the reverse strand, counting down.
CCCTCATGGATGCGCGCGCCGCTCCGGGCCGCAGCCTCGGCGAGGCCGACGGCGAAGCGGCCCATATGCATGCTGCCCGATTTCGGGAAGATCAGGCCGCCATGATAGCGCCGCGTCGCGATCTCGGCCGGCAAGGCGTCGCGCGGCACGAAGGCGACGTCGGGATCGGCGCCACGGTGGAGCGCGTCGCGGGCCTGCGCGAGCTTGTCGGCATGGGCGGGTTTGGCGGCGAGCTTGAGTTTTCCCGTCCGGGCAAAGCCGCAGTCGATCTCCTCGTCGGCGACGAGGCGCTCGACCGTGTCGACGGCCGCGTCGAAGGCCCGGTAGAGCGCCACGGCCCGGTCGAAGCCGAAGCGCGCTTCCATGGCCGAAAAATCCTGGGCGAAGCCGTTGTTGCACTGCCCGCCGTTGCGGCCCGAGGCGCCGGCGCCGACATGGGCCGCCTCGAGCACCGCCACGCTGGCGCCGCGCTTTGCGAAGGCCAGGGCGGCCGACAGCCCGGTGAAACCGCCGCCCACCACTGCAACGTCGACCCGGCCCTCCACGGGGCCTTCTGCCGCGCCCGAGAAGGGCCGGGCGGTGTCGTGCCAGTAGGACGCCAGCTTCACGCGACCGGCCTGCCGCTCAAAGCCCGACGCAGGCGGCGAGACCGCCGATGTCGGGGATCTCATGCGTGACATAGGCCGGGTTGCGCGGTTCGTGGCCGCGCGCCACCCAGACCCGCGCCCCGAAGCCGAGATCGAAGGCCGACATCTGGTCGTAGCGGAAGCTCGACGAGACATGCATCATCTCCTCGGGCCGGGCCCCGAGCTGATCCAGCATGTATTCGAAGGCCTGGAACCGAGGCTTGTAGGCCTGGGCCTGTTCGGCCGTGTAGACCCGGTGGAAGGGCGCTCCGAGCTTCTCGACGTTGCTGTGGATCTGCGAGTTCATGGCGTTGGACAGGATCACCAGCGGGATCCGATCGGCAACCTTCGCCAAGCCTGCCGGGACGTCGTCGTGGGGGCCCCAGGTCGGAACGGCCTCGTAGATCGCCCGGCCGTCATCCTCGCGGTAGGACACGCCGTGGAGCACGCAGGTGCGGCGCAGGGCGTTGCCGATCACCTCGGCATAGGGCTTCCAAGCCCCCAGGACCTCGTCGAGCCGATAGGCCGCGAAATCGCCGGCGAAAGCCGGCATGCGGTCGGCGGGAACACGATCGCCGCACAGATCCTGCACCATCTCGGACATGCGGAATCGCGTCAGCGTGCCGTAACAATCGAAGGAGATGTATTTCGGTTTAAACGTCGAGGCGGTCATGGCAGGTCCAGACGCTGTGGATTGCGGGCCATGTCGCGACCCCGGCTCAGGATGACCCGGATCGTCGGATTGTCAACAATCCTAACTTCTGAATTGCTCTAGCTGTTCGGCAGGACATGCCGCCCTGACGACCGAACTCCGCAGCTTCTCCCGGCGCGCGCCGTGATGATTGCGGCTTCAGCGAAGCGATCGGAGCCGTCCATGCTGGCCAATGATCTCGCGGAACTCGACCGCGCCCACCTCATCCACCCGGTGATGTCCTGGCGCGATCACGAAGTACGCGGACCCCACGTGCTGACGGCAGGCGAGGGCGCGTATGTGACCGACGCGGAAGGCCGCAGGCTGCTCGACGGTTTCTCGGGCCTGTGGTGCGTCAATGTCGGCTACGGACAGCGCAGCGTCGTCGAGGCGGCGACCGAGCAGATGATGCGGCTGCCCTATGCGACCGGCTATTTCGGTTATGCCGCCGAGCCGTCGATCAGGCTGGCTGCGCGCCTCGCCGAGGTTTCGCCGGGCGACCTCGACCACGTCTTCTTCACGCTCGGCGGGTCGGACGCGATCGACAGCGTGGTGCGCTTCATCCGCTTCTACATGCACGCCAAGGGGACGCCCGAGCGGCGCCACGTGATCTCGCTCGCCCGCGGCTACCACGGCTCGTCCTCGACCGGGGCCGGCATCACGGCGCTGCCCGCCTTCCACCGCGACTCGGACCTGCCGCTCCCCTGGCAGCACCACATCGCCAACCCCTACCCCTACCGCAACCCGGTCGGCCCCGACCCCGACGCCATCATCGCGGCCTCGCTGGCCGAGTTCCACGCCAAGGTCGAGGAGGTCGGCGCCGACAAGGTCGCGGCCTTCTTCTGCGAGCCCATCACCGGCTCGGGCGGCATCATCGTGCCGCCGAAGGGCTGGCTGCCGGCCATGCGCGAAGCCTGCCGCGCCCTCGGCATCCTGTTCGTCGCCGACGAGGTCATCACGGGGTTCGGCCGCACCGGCCCGCTCTTCGCCTGCGAGGACGAGGGCATCGTGCCCGACATGATGACGGTGGCGAAGGGGCTCACCTCGGGCTACGTCCCCATGGGTGCGGTGCTGATGTCGGACCCGGTCTACCGGACCATCCGCGACGGCAGCCCCGAGGGCGCCACGATCGGCCACGGCCTGACCTACTCGGCCCACCCGGTCAGCGCCGCCGTGGGCCTCGCCGTCATGGACCTCTATCTCGAAGGCGGGGGGCTCCTCGCCCAGGGCCAGAGGGTCGGCGCCTACCTCGGCCGGCGCCTCCAGGCCTTCGCCGACCATCCGCTGGTGGGCGAGGTGCGCGGGCGCGGCATGCTGCAGGGGCTGGAACTCGTCACCGACAAGGCCACCAAGGCCAAGCCCGACAAGGCGCTCGGCATCGCCGGCAAGCTCGCCGCCCAGGGCCTGGAGAACCGCCTGATCTTCCGGGCCTTCGCCGACGACATGATCGGCTTCGCGCCGCCGCTGTGCTGCACCGAGGAGGACGTCGACATCCTCTGCGAGCGGCTCGGCGCGACGCTCGACGCGGTCCTCGGCGACCCGGACGTGCGCGCGGCGGTCCGCTGACGCGGCGCCCCGGCGACGTCGCGACGGCGCTCCCGCACCCGTGAGGACCGTGGCGGCGTTCCCCGCGGCCCGGCGCCGTGGCACAAGGGGGCATGCCGCTCGATGTCGTCGATCTCCGCACCTTCTACGCCGCGCCGCTCGGCCGCGTCGCCCAGCGGGCGATCGCCCGGATCGTGCGCAGCTGGTGGCACGACACGGGCGGCCTCGCCGTGGCGGGCCTGGGC
>CAXTVD010000263.1:0-5690 GCA_964247575.1 uncultured Lichenihabitans sp. | reverse complement strand
GCGTCCAGCGGTTTGGCCATGATCTCTTCCGGCCTGTCGCCCGCCCTCGATCGGGCATGACCGCCACGGATCGAGGCGGACCGGGGAAGGTGGCGGCGGATCACGTCCCGTTGCTCACGTGATCCGCCAAGCGCCTCAGCCGCAGGCCGGCGCCGCAGCCTTGCACGCCCCGGCGAGTTCGGGCGGCGGGTCCTTCTTGAACACGGTCTTGTAGCCCTCCAGCACGTTGGCCTGCACGACGGGCAGCGACTGCACGCCGACCCACGCCGGCGGCGTCTTGCCGATCAGCGCGCCCATCATGGCGAGGGCCTCCGCGACGCCCTGGTCGTAGGGCCGCTGCGAGCCGGTCGCCTTCAGCGGTCCCCCCTTCGCGATCTCGATGGAGGACTCAAGGCCGAGATCGACGGTGGTCACGGGGATCGTGATGCCCTGGGCCCGCATGGAAGTCAGCGCATCAAGCGCGGGCTGGTCCCATACCGCGAACAGGCCCTTCACGTCCGGGTTGGCGGTGAGGAAGTCGCCTGCGATCTGCGCCACCTTGGACGGATCGGTAAAATCGACCTGCTTGATCTTGAGGTCGGGCCGGTTCTTGGACATCCAATCCCGCACGCCCTTGGTCCGCTCGTTGGTCGAGAAGTAGTCGACACCGAAATTGACAAGCCCGATCGTGCCGCCCTGCGGCACGCAGGAGGCCAGCACCTCGGCGGCCACCTGGCCGTTGCCCTGGCTGTCGGCCGAGATCATCGACGCATACTGGTCGGGATGCTTGAGGCCGGGCGGGACATTGTCCATGAAGACCAGCTTGATGCCGGCTTCCGAGACCTTCTTGTAGGTCGCGGCCGTAGCCGTTCCGTCGACGGGGATCGAGATGATCCCGCTGGGGTGTCGCTGGATCGTATTCTCGATGTCCGCGATCTGCTTGTCGACCTGATACTCGGCCGAGGCGACGCCGATGACCTCCACGCCATACTGCTTCAGCGTGTCGGTAACGCCCTGGACCTGCAGTTGCGACCAGTCGAGATTCACGGTCTGCATTGTGATGCCGACGGTGAAATGGCCCGCCTTGACCTTGGCGGCCTCGTCGGGCGTGAGTTGCAGCACGTCGACGGAGGCGGCCTTCTCGCCGTTCGGACCCTGTCCGATGATGGTCTTGGGGCCGAGGGCGCTCAGATCGAGACCCTTCACGCAGGCGCCGGGCGTCTGGGCCAGGGCGGTGCTGGCCGACAGGGCGAGCGCAACGGCCGCCGTCATAAACGCGAAGTGCCTGTTCGATCGGACCATGGTTTCCTCCTGCTGCTTGCCGGTTTCCGGCTCTCTTGTGCAACGTCGATCCGGCCGGCTGACCCGCCCGGACTGTTATCGTCTGGTGAAGGCCACGGCCGCCACGATGATCGCTCCCTTGATGACAAGCTGGAGCGAGGAACTGACGCCGATCAGGACCAGCCCGTTGTTGAGCGTGCCGATGATGAGGCTGCCCAGCAGCGTGCCGAGGATGAAGCCGCGCCCGCCGAACAGGCTGCAGCCGCCCAGGATCACGGACGCGATGACGTCGAGCTCCATCCCCTGCACCACATCGGGCCGCGCCGCATGGGCGCGGGCCGAGAGCACCAGGGCCGCGAGCCCGGCCAGCAGGCCGGTCAGCACGAAAGCGAGCGTCGTGACGCGCTTGATGTCGACGCCGGAATAAAGCGCCGCGGTCGGGTTGCCGCCCGCCGCGTAGACCTGCCGGCCGTAGATGCTGAAGTGGAGCAGCAGGATCCCGGCGACGGCCGCCAGGATCGTCCACGCGATCGGCACCGGGATCCCGGCCACCGACGCTTCTCCGAAAATGGCGAAATAGGTGTCGTTGGTGATGATCACGGGTTTGGTGTTGGTCACCATCAGGGCGAGCCCGCGCGCGGCGCTGAGGCTGCCGAGCGTCACCAGGAAAGAGGGGATCGCCAACCGGGTCGTCAGCAGGCCGTTCAGCAGACCCACGAGGGCGCCCGTGCCCAGGCCTGCCGCGGCGCCGACCAGCCAGCTGTTGCCGACATGCGCCATGGCCAGGCCGGCCGCCATGCCCGACAGCGCCAGGGTCGAGCCGACCGAAAGGTCGATCTGCCGGGCGATGATCACAAAGGTCATCCCGATCGCGATGATCGACACCAGGGCGGTCTGCCGGCCGATGTTCAGGAAGTTGTCGAGGGACAGGAACCAGGGCGAGGCGAAGCTGAAGACGACCAGCAGGACCGCGAAGGCGACATAGATCATGTAGGGCCGGTCGCCCCGGACGAGCAGCCAGGCGAGCCGCTGCAGGCGGCGCATCGGCGGTCCGGCCGGGCGGGCGGCCGACGAGGGGGCGGCCGTCGGGGTCACGCGGCCTGCTCCATGACGGGCGGGGCGGCCTGGATGAGGTGATGGAGGTCCTCGATGCCGCCCAGTGCGTCCCGCTCGACGATGGCGACGATGCGGCCATCGGCGACGATCGACAGGCGATCGCAGAGCATCAGCAGCTCGGCCAGATCGGAGGACACGACCAGCACGCCGGTGCCCCCGTGCGCGGCGGCCCGCACCAGACCGTAAATCTCCTCGCGGGCGCCCACGTCCACGCCGACGGTCGGCTCGTCCAGCAGGAGCACGCGCGGCTGCGGGTGGTTCCACTTGGCGAAGACGACCTTCTGCTGATTGCCGCCGGAAAGATTCCTGACGATCGTCGAGGGGCCCGGCGCCTTGACGGCCAGCCGGGTCATCGCGGCGCGCGCCTGATCGAGAGCGGCCCCGCGACGCAGCCAGCCCCACCGGGAGAAGAGCGGCAGACGCGGCAGGACCAGATTGCGCTCGATGGAATGGTCGAGGACGAGGCCCTGCACGTGGCGGTCCTCCGGAACCAGGGCGATCCCCCGGTCGATGGTCTCGGCAGGCGTGCAGCCCCTCAGCGATGTCCCCTCGAGCACGATGTCGCCGCCCTGCACGGGACGGAGACCGAAGATCGTCTGCAGGATCTCCGTCCGCCCACTGCCCACCAGACCCGCCAGCCCGTGGATCTCGCCGGCGGCGAGCGTCAGGTCGACACCGCGCAACCGATCATTGACGACGGCGGCGAGCGTGAGAACAGGGGCGTGGCGTTCGCCAGCGGCCGGTTTCGGGGCAGCCGCCGATCCCGCGGTCTCGCGCTCGACGGACGCCCGTTCGGCGCGCGCCAGAGCGTGGCCGGGGCCGACGATCGCGGCCACGAGCTGCTTCATGTCGGTGTCGGCCGTCGTGAACAGCCCCGCATTCAGGCCGTCGCGGAACACCGTGACGCGCTGGGCGATGCGGAACACCTCGTTCAGGCGATGGGTCACGTAGATCACGCCGACGCCGCGCGCGGTGACCCGCCGGATGGCGTCGAAAAGGATCTGCTCCTCGTCGCCCGTGAGGGCCGAGGTCGGCTCGTCAAGGATGAGCAGGCGAACGTCCCCGATCAGCGCCTTGCAGATCTCCGTCATCTGCCGGTAGGCGAAAGGGAGGGTGTCGACCGTCGCGCGCGGATCGAGCGGAATGCCGTGGCTCTCGAGAAACGCGCTCGCCTCGGCCATCAGCTGCCGCTTGCGCAGGAAGCCGAGACGGGTCCGGGGCTCTCGCCCGAGCATCAGATTGGCGCCGACCGACAGCGAGCCGACGAGGCTGAGATCCTGGTAGACGACCGCGATCCCCGCCGCCCGCGCCTCGGCCGGCGTACCGTAGGCGACAGGCCGGCCGTCAACCTCGATCGAGCCCGCGTCGCGGGACTGGACCCCGCTGAGGATCTTGATGAGCGTGGACTTGCCGGCGCCGTTCTCGCCGAGCAGCGCGTGCACCTCTCCGGGCTGGATCTCAAGGTCCACCCCGCGCAGTGCGCGCACGCCGCCGAAGCTCTTCGTCACGCCCGCCACGCGGACCAGCGGCTGAATGGACGCCGGCGTCGAAACGGACCGCGACTCGCTCATGCCGACGCCATCGCCTCCCGTGCTCCGCGGGACATTCGCCCGCTTCCTGTTTGTGAGGTTTCCACCACGGCAATGAGAAGTCAATCACAAAGGCGGAGCCGCGCCCAGCCCGGTCACGGATCAGGCAGAGCCGTCTCGCCCTCCTCAGTGATCATCGCCTTGAACGCCCCGACGGGCGCGAAGAAGGCCCGCTTGAGCTTGCCGATCTTGCTCGTATCCACCACGAGGTAGTTCTCGCGGGCGAGCGCGATGACCTTCCGCTTGACCTGCGCCTCGTGGAAATGTTCGCAGGTCGCGCCGCGCTTGGGGTCGACGCCGGCCGCCGACAGAAAGGCGACGTTGATGCCGATGCCATCGAGAAGCGAGGAGTCCTGCCCTCCCGAAAAGGACGCCGAGGCGGCGTAATAGACGCCGCCCAGCATGATGAGCGTCACGTTGGGATGCCGCGCCAGCCGCTCCGCCACGTTCATGGCGTAGCAGATAACCGTCACGCTGTAGTGCTCCGGAATGAGGTCGACGAGGTGGATCAGCGTGGTTCCACAATCGACGAAGATCGTCTCTTCGTTGCGGATGTGACGCGCCGCATGAAGGCAGGCCTCGCGCTTGGCCGCAGCGTGGCTGTCCGCCGCCGTGGCCAGCTCATAGGGACGCTCGCCTTCGATGTCGGCGGCCAGCATGATGTGCCCGCCCAGATAGGTGAACTGGTCGGCGTGCCGGCCGATCTCCCGCCGGACCGTCATCTCGGAGACGCCGAGGAGGTGGGCCGCCTCCCGCAGGCGCAGAACACGCCGCTCCGACAACGCGCTGGCCAGCGCCACCACGCGCTTGGCCTTGACAACGGCCATCAGTCCCTTGCCTGCCAGAGGATCATGTCGTCAGGATTGTAACATTCCCTGTGAGACGACAAGCCCCCTTTCCCGCAAAGCCGGCCGGGATCCCGGCTACTCGCCGTAGGGAAGCCAGATGTTCTTCACCTGGGTGGCGCGGCGCAGGTAGTCCCGCCCCTGGCCCTGCTCGGCCGAAAACCAGTCGGTGGCCGCACCATTGCTGACCCAGGTGGCCTTCAGGTTGGAGGCGGACGCCTTCTCCACCATGGCGCTGCCGCCGGCGGAGCCGACATACCAAAGGGCCGCGACCTCGTGGTGCTCGGCAAGCGTCCTGGCCAGCGCGTCGCGGTCCCCCGTCACGATATTGACCACGCCGGCGGGCACGTCGCTCGTGTCGAGCACCTGGTAGAAGTCGGTCGCGGCGAGAGGCTGCGTCGGCGAGGGGATGATCACGGCGCAGTTGCCCATGGCGAGCACCGGCATCAGCAGCGACACGAAAGCGAGCAGCGGGCACGCGTCGGGACAGACGAGGCCCACCACGCCCCAGGGCTCGTGCATCGCGAGCGTCACGTGGCGCGAGCGCGTCGCATGGATCTGGCCATCGTACTTGTCGGCCCAGGCGGCATAGAAGAAGGTGCGCTCGACCGCGGTTGCCACCTCGTGCGCGGCGGCGGCGTCTGACGCGCCCGCCAAGGTCAGGCGATGGCTGAACTCCGCGGCACGGGCGTGCAGGTTCTCGGCCACGTAGTAGAGTACCTGGGCGCGGTTGTGGGCCGTCGCGGCGCCCCAGGCGCTCGCCTTGGACGCCGCCTCGACGGCGTTGCGGATGTCCTTGCGGTTGCCGAGGCCGGCCTGCCCGACCGGCGCCCCGCGCGCATCGCGCACCGTATAGCTGTAGCCCGAGTCCGGCCGGGAC
>CAXTVD010000262.1:0-5723 GCA_964247575.1 uncultured Lichenihabitans sp. | reverse complement strand
GTCCCGTAGGGTTCGTCCGGAAAGGCGTTTGGATTGGCCTGGTCGATCCCCGTCGCCCGGATGTTGTAGGAGCCGTTGATGGTGCGCTGGCGCCATTCGACCTGGCCCAGCAAGCCCTGCCTCGAGAGAAGGGTGGGCGTGACCGTGAGGTCGTAGTTGGGCGCGAGATTGAAGAAATACGGGATGGAGGCGCCGACGCCCAGCTGCGACTCGTAGACGTAGCTCGGCGCCAGGAAGCCGCTCTTGCGCGCAACGCCCGGATCGGCCGCCGAGAAGTAGGGCACGTAGGCGATCGGGGCCCCGAGGAACTCGAAGGTGGCATCCTCGAAGTAGACGGTCTGCTCATCCTTGTTGTGGATGATCTTCATGGCCTTGATCTGCCATGTCGGCGGCCGCTCCGGGTGCTCCTCGCACGGCGTGCAGGCCGTGTAGGTGCCCTTCTCGAACACCGACGTGTTGCCCTCCGCGCGTTCGCTGCGCGGTGCGGTGAAGTAGGTCTTGTCCTTGGTAACGGCGCTCAGGCTGTCGATGAAGCCCGTCTTGAAATCGTCGGTGAGGTCGAAGCGGTCGCCGTAGGCCACAGTGCCGTCGGCCTCGGTCAGCTTGGCATTGCCCTCGGCGAAAACCCGGCTCGACTTGCGGTCATAGGTGACCTTGTCGGCCTCCAGGATCCGGCCCTGGTAATAGAGCTGCACATTGCCGCTCGCGGTGACCGTATCCCTGTCCTTGTCGTAGACAAGCTGCTTGGCGTCCACGACGAGGCGATCCACCGGCGCGGGTGCGGCGGGCGCCGGGGCCGCCGCGGCGCCGGCCGGCCTGGCCTCGACGGGCCTGAAGGCGGATGCGGCTCGCGCGGGGGTCGTGACGACGCCCGCAGCGGCGAGGCAGAACGCAAGCACCAAACCATTGGAAACCGGTCCGAGGTCCTGCAGTCGGGAGCCGGTACGCCGCTCCATCAACCGTCCTCCTGGTGCAAAAGAACGAACGTCGCCAACATGCTACCGACGATGGCGGGCGACCAAGCTGCCACGGCGGCACTGAGGATGCCGGCGCCTCCCAGATCTTCAGCCAATTTGGTGGCGACATAGAGCACGAAGCCGGCCGCGATGCCACCGATTACCATCTTCGCGACCCCACCAAAGCGGAAAAATCTTAAGGAAAAGGTGGCCGCGATCAACACCATGGCCACGAACAGGAGCGGTCGCGCCAGCAGCGTCTGAAAGCGCAGGCGGTAGGCCGTGGGATCGAGTCCGGCTGCCTGGGACCTCGTCTCGAAGGCGGGCAAGGACCAGAACGGCACGTTGTCCGGCACCACCTCCGACTGGGTGACCTGCTCGACGGTCAGGTTGGTGGCGAGCAGGTAGACCTTGTCGTCCCGCGGCTCCTCGTCCGCCGACAGGATCCGCGCGTCCTCGAGCCGCCAGAAGCCGGGCTGCAGCACGGCGGATTTCGCGTTGACACGTTCGAGGAAGCTGCCGTCCGGCTCGAACACGAAGGCGCTCACGTCCGTCAGGGTGATCCCGTCCTCCTCGACGTGATCGGCCCGCAGGATGGCCTGCCCGTCGACGCTCTTCTGCCGAAGCCAGATCGTCTTGTCACTGTTGGCCAGCGACCCGCCGAAGAGCTTGGCTTCGATCCGGTTCGCCCGCTGCTTGAAGCTCGCGGACATCGGGTTGAAGGCGCAGGTCGCGGCCAGCCCCAGCAGCAGCGCGACGGCGAGCGGCGGCGCGAGGAACTGCCACACCGACATGCCTGCCGCTCGCGCCACGACGAGCTCCAGCCGCCTCGTCAGCCCGATGAAGGCCAGCATGGCGCCGAACAGCACCATGAACGGCATGACCTGCTCGGTGACGGTCGGAACGCGCAGGAGACAGAGCACGGCCAGCATCGACGCCGTGACGCCGCGCGCATCGCCGGCGCGACGCAGCAGCTCCACGTAGTCCAGCAGGTAGATCAGCAGGAACATCAGCCCGAACACCATCAGCAGGGTGCGGGCGAAGGCAGCCGAGAAGTAGCGGGAGAGGGTCGAGATCATCACAGGGTATTCAGGCCGGATTCGCCGCCGGCAGCGCCGGCCGCCGCCGCGGCAGTCCGACCCCGACCAGCCAGAGCCACCCGCCCGCCAGCCCGAGGAGCGGGACCGCGCAGCCCAGAGGGACGGCCAGGGGCGTACGCACGGCCAGGTTCGAGAGGCTGAACCCGGCGACCCGGACCAGCAGCACGACGAGGACGGAAGCCACCATCGCGCCGCTGCGTCCCTGGCGGGTCGTCCGGGGTCGCGACAGCGCCGCCACGGCGATCATCCCGAGGGCCAGGGCGTAAAGCGGGTTGGTGAAACGGTCGAGCAGTTCGGCGCGGATGCGGCCCCCGTCCGCGCTGGCGCCGGGCGCAGCCGCACCCGTGGTCAGCAGGTCGTAGGTCGAGCGCTCGCGCGGACGGTAGGCCAGGGCCCCGGTCTGCTCGGTGAACTGCGTGAGGTCGATCTTGTAGGACTTGAACACGACGATCGCCGCATTGGCGGAATGGGCATCCTCCCGCTGCAGGCTACCATTCTGCAGCGCGAGATAGTTCTCATCGCCCGCGGTCTGCGTCGCGCCGCTCTCGGCAAGGTAGGTCACGATGTGGCCGGGGTCCCGCCGGTCCTGGATGAAGATCCCGAGCAGCGACCCGCCCGGTCCGCGCTCGCGATAGTGGAAGATGAAGCCCTGGTCGAGCGTGGCGAAGGTCCCCTCCTGGACGATGCGGGTGATGAAATCCGCCCGGATCTTGGTGACGAGGTCATGCAGCGCGTGGAAGCCCCAAGGCACGGTGTAGAGGGACATCGAACCGACCATGACGGCGGCGGCGACCGACAGCCAGGCGAAGGGATGCAGCAGCCGTCCCGGCGACAGGCCCGCCGCGCTCATCACGATCAGCCCGCTGTCGCCGTTCATCTTGTTCAGGGTGTAGAGGATGCCGATGAACAGGGCGATCGGGCCGATGATCATGACCAGCGAGGGCACGGCGAGCCCCGTCACGGACAGGAAGATGAGCAGGGACTGGCCTTTGAGGGTCAGGAGGTCGAACTCCTTGAGCGCCTGGGTCAGCCAGATCACGGCGGTCAGAACCACCAGGGCTCCGAGGAACGCCACGAGTGCGGTGCGCAGGATATAACGCTCGACGACTCTCATCCCGAACCGCTTCATGCCCCTGGTTGTGCCGCACCTGCCCTAGCGGTATCGGGGCCGGCGGAGCCGGACAAGCGCCGCGCACCATGCCGGGTCCGCTGGCCGGCCTGCGTGGCCCGGCGGCATCGCTAGCTGGCGGAGCGGGCGTTTTCGCGGCAGGCCCGGGGGTCGGTGGGCGCGGCAGACGATCCACTTTGCTTGGCGGGGACCGTGTGTCATGAGGGAGACATGATCGGGCGCTCGTGCCGAGATGTCCGTGCGAGCCTTGTCGGGCCGCCGCCGCTGGACGGTGTCGCTCGCCGTGCAAGATGAAGGGATCGTGATGCCCAATTCCGTCGATGTCGAATTCGTCTCCCTTGATCAGGCCGGTTCGGGGCGTGGAGCGGCCGGCGCCGATGGCGGGACCGTCGTCGCCTTCGCCGACGGAGCCGACCTCGCGATGGGCGCGGCGGCCTCAAGCCTGCTCGAGAAGGCGCGACCGCACGTCGCCCGGGCTGCCGCGGCCGCCAAGTTCAAGGGCAAATCGGGCAGCACGCTCGATCTGTTTGCGCCAGCGGACCTTGCGGCGGACCGGCTGCTCGTCGTCGGCACGGCGTCCGACAAGGAGTTGCCGGGTCATCGCTACGTCACGCTGGGCGGCACCATCATGGGCAAGCTCAAGCAGACGTCGGAGGTGACGATCCTGTTCGACCTGCCGGGCGGCAAGCCCGAGGACGCCGCGGATCTCATGCTCGGTCTGAGGCTGCGGGCCTACAAGTTCGACAAGTACAAGACCAAGAAGAAGGACGATGCCGAGCCCGAGCAGCCCATGCACGTCCGGAGCGCGGTGGCCGACGTCGCAGCCGCCAAGCGCGCTGCCGAAAGCCGCCATGCGGTGGGAGAGGGCGTGTTGCTCGCCCGCACGCTCGTGAACGAGCCGCCGAACGTGCTCTTCCCCGAGGAGTTCGCCCGCCGCGCTTCGGAGATGAAGGCGCTCGGCGTCGACATCGAGGTGTTCGACGAGGCGGCGCTGGGCGATCTCGGCATGCGCGCGCTGCTCGCGGTCGGGCAGGGCTCGGAATTCGGCAGCCGCGTGGTGGTGATGCGTTGGAACGGGGCCGCGGACAGGAGCAGCCAGCCGATCGCCTTCGTGGGCAAGGGGGTCTGCTTCGATTCGGGTGGCATCTCCCTCAAGCCGGGCGCCGGGATGGAGGACATGAAGGGCGACATGGGCGGGGCGGCCTGCGTCGTGGGGCTGATGCATGCGCTGGCCGCGCGCAAGGCCAAGGCCAATGTGATCGGCATCATCGGCCTCGTCGAGAACATGCCGGACGGCAAGGCCCAGCGCCCGGGCGACATCGTGACCTCGATGTCGGGGCAGACGATCGAGATCATCAACACCGACGCCGAGGGACGGCTCGTTCTGGCCGATCTGCTCTGGTACGTGCAGGACAAGTACAAGCCGGCCTTCATGATCAATCTTGCGACCCTCACGGGCGCGATCATCGTCGCGCTCGGCACCGAGCATGCCGGACTGTTCACCAACAACGACGAACTGAGCCAGAAGCTGATGACGGCCGGGGTCGAGACGGGCGAGAAGGTGTGGCGCCTGCCGCTCAGCCCGGCCTACGACAAGCTGGTCGATTCGAAGTTCGCCGACATGAAGAACACCGGCGGGCGGCATGGGGGCTCCATCACGGCGGCGCAGTTTCTTCAGCGCTTCGTCAACGACACGCCTTGGGCGCATCTCGACATCGCCGGGACGGCCATGGGCGCGCCGGCCGACGAGATCAACCAGAGCTGGGCGGCCGGCTGGGGCGTGCGCCTGCTCGACCGGCTGGTGACCGACCACTACGAGCGCTGATGCGGCAGCGGGGCCCGTCGTGACCGAGGTCTGGTTCTACCACCTCGAACAGCGCAGGCTCGAGGACGTGCTTCCCACCCTGCTGGAGCGCTCGATCCAGCGGGGCTGGCGCGCGGTGGTGCAGGCCGGCAGCCCGGAGCGTGTCGCCGCCCTCGACGAACTGCTGTGGACCTACAAGGACGAGAGCTTCCTGCCGCACGGGACGGCAGGCGACGGGGATCCCCAGACCCAGCCCATCCTGCTGACCGATGGACCGGACGCGTCCAACGCACCGGCCGTGCGGTTCATGCTCGACGGCGCGCGGGTCGCCTCGGCCCTGGACCAGGCAGCGGCCGTCTATGACCGCGTCATGCTGCTGTTCGATGGGCGGGACGATCAGGCGGTCGGCGACGCCCGGGCGCAATGGGCCGAACTGAAGCGGGCCGGGCATGCCGTGTCCTACTGGCAGCAGGACGAGGACGGCCGGTGGGAAAAGCGGGCCTGAGCCGCGGGGACGACATGAGCGATGTCACGGCGACGCTGAGGGTGCATGAGCCCTATCCCGGCCTGTTCGCTTACTACGACGGGCGCGTCGCGGGACGCCGCCTTCACGCGGCGACGCCGAACTGGCTCGACGACGGGGCCTATGCCTTGGGGATCGCCTCCTACGCGATCGTCCAGGGCCAGGAAGCGCTCGTCTACGACACCCAGATCTCGCTGGCGCATGCCCGCTT
>CAXTVD010000261.1:0-5800 GCA_964247575.1 uncultured Lichenihabitans sp. | reverse complement strand
TCGGCATGAAGCTCGTCCAGGCGCCGAAGCAGTTCGACGTGATCGTCACCGACAACCTGTTCGGCGACATGCTGTCGGACGTGGCCTCCATGCTGACGGGATCGCTGGGCATGCTGCCGTCGGCCTCGCTGGGGGCGGCGACCCCCCTGACCGGCAAGCGGCATGCGATGTACGAGCCGGTACACGGATCGGCCCCGGACATCGCCGGCAAGGGGATTGCCAATCCGATCGCGATGATCGCGTCCTTCGGCATGGCCCTGCGCTATTCGTTCGGGCTGGGCGAGGCGGCCGATCTGGTCGATCGGGCAATCTCCGCCGTCCTGGACGACGGGGTGAGGACCGTCGACATCAAGGGCGATGCCGGGGAAAGCGTCTCCACCAGTGCCATGGGCGACGCCATACGCGAAAAGCTCACCGCGCTGTGGCGATGAGCTTTCTCAAGGTCGAAGCCGTCGGCTCAGATCAATAGAGACCGAGGCCGTCGAACGGACGGGGCAGGATCTCCTGGCCGAACTGATCGGGATTGAACGACGAATAGACGGGGCGATGAAGGGTCGTCTGCGCCTCGATGTAGTGATGCTCGTAGCCGACGGGAACACTGGTTCCGCTATCGGTGAACGGACGCTTGCGCACGATCAGCGGAGGCGCCTCGCTCGCCGGGTCGAAATAGCCCTCGCCGCGTATGATCTGGGACTGGGCGCTGGCCAGTGTCGGGACCAGAGCGGCACCGAGCGCACCGGCGATCAGGAGAGTCGAGAGCTTCATGACCGATCCTCGTTTGGGGCTTTTCTGCGTTGTCAACCTGACATCAGCCAAATAGTTCCGCTGTCGCTTCAGCGCACTCGGCTACCTGCGAGGTGGCGCATCGCCGGGGGTGTCGCCTCGCTGTCCAACCAGAGGGAGCGTGACCCGGCGGCGAGCAGTTGCGAGGGGCCGCAGGACCCGCCGCGCCGCCGTTCGGCATCGACGAAGAAGGAACGCACGTCCTCATCGTCTCCGGCGGAGACGAGATCGATCCGGTCGAGGACGCAGCCGAGCAGCGCACGGTCCATCCCCTTCCCGATAGGCCGGCAAGCCAGCCCGGCGATGTCGATCGGCGCCTTCACGGGACCGGGCTCCAGGCGGAAGCCAAGGCAGGACAGGCTGGCCGGGCCGTTGGTCAGGGTGACGTCGGCGGTGGCGAAATCGCCGAACCGGGTCGGCGTCAGGTTGGGAAGAGCGTTGCGGGTCAGCGAAAGCCCCGCGTCGCTCGCCAGGCGCACCATCGTCACGAAGAAATCGGCCGTGTCGGGGGGCGCCGTGCCGCGGCGACGGACGGACAGCTCGAAGACGGGATTGCCGTCACCGAAGCGCCCATAGGTCAGGAGATCCTGGCGCTCGTCGAAGGCCTCGCGCCGGCGGGCCCGCAGGCTGAGCGGCTGGCGCGCGAAGTCCGTCCCGGCCAGCGCGAAGAGCTGGATCGGCCGGTTGATCTCCACCCAGGGCGGAGGCCCGGGCACCGACGGGCTCGCCGGCGGCGGCGATCCGACGCCGGACGCGGCGGGCGGGAGCAGAACGAGCCTGCCTGCCGTCCCGGCGAGAACCAGGACGACGAGGGCGAGCAACGCGGCACCGAGCCGCCAGGGGCGTGCGTGCCCGACCAGGACGGGATAGGCCGGGGGATCAAAGCGCATCGAGAAGCTGGCGACGCCGCCGACGGTCCTGGTCTCGGCTAGGATCCTGGTCTGCATCGTCCCCGCCATCTGTCTCGGATCGGCACCGAGCGAGAAGGGTGGACGAGCGATGCTGACGACGGGGTTACCGGTTGTTGCGAACCTGGGGTTAACCTGAACGGCTGGTTAGCGGTCCCACGCGGTCGATGCCGATCAGCCGGCGACCTTGCGGAGCGCGGCTTCCACGCTGGGCGTGATGGTCGAGGGCTTGTCGACCAGGCCGACGCCGGCCAGCGCCGCGCGCGCGGCCTGCACCTCGCCTTCCCGCTGCTTGACCACCTGCGAGCGCAGCGCATTCCAGTGCTGGCCGACGAGAATGGCGATGGCTTCGCTCAGGGCGCCATAGCCGGGATGGTCGTCCTGCTCGGACCACGAGACGGTGACCTGGCCGGGGTCCGTGACGTCGGCCGGGTAGGTGGTGACGGCTTCCATCTCGTCCAGCTTGTCGGCCAGGGCGCGGAGAAGGGCGGCTTCAGTCATCGGGAACTCCTTTACGGCCGATCGGCCCGAGATCGACTGCCTCGCCGGGCAGCGCTCCGGCAAAGGTGAACGCCAGGTGTAAAAGTTCGGTAAAGCCGGCCTTAATGACAGGCCGGCCGGCCCTTAGTCCGGCATGGCTGTCTCGACCAGCCGGGCCCAGTAGCTGATGCCGAAGGGCAGCGCCCGATCGTCGAAGTCATAGGCGGGATGATGCAGCCCGGCGCTGTCGCCATTTCCGGTGAAGATGAAGGCGCCGGGGCGCGCCTCCAGCATGTAGGAGAAATCTTCCGCTCCCATCAGCGGATCGACCGCGGCGTCGACCTGCGCGGCCCCGACGACCTCCATCGCGACGGAAGCGGCGAAGCGGGCCTGGTCGGGGTGATTGACCGTGACGGGGTAGCCGCGGCCGTACTGCACCGTCGCAATCGTGCCGGAGGCATCCGACAGCGCCTTGACGATCTCGCGCAGCCGCTTCTCGGTATAATCGCGCGTGTCGGGACGCAGGGTGCGGACGGTGCCGCCGAGCTTGGCCGATTGCGGGATGGCGTTGCGGGCCGAGCCGGCGTGGAACTGCGTGACGGACACGACGGCGGCGTCGAGCGGGTCGGTGTTGCGGGAGGCGATCATCTGGAGAGCGGTGACCGTCTGCGCGCCGGCAAGCACCGGATCGATGCACAGATTGGGGCGCGCGGCGTGCCCCCCGCGTCCCTCGATCGTGATGTCGAACGTGTCGGACGAGGCCATGATCGGCCCCGGACGCGTGGCGAAGGCGCCGAGGGCGAGCCCCGGCAGATTGTGCATCCCGTAGATCTCATCGATGCCGAACCGCGTCACGAGACCATCGTCCAGCATGGCCCGGGCACCCGCGCCGCCCTCTTCGGCTGGCTGGAACACAAGGACGGCCGTCCCCGCGAAGCGGCGAGTGCTGCAAAGATACTGGGCCGCGCCGAGCAGCATGGCGGTATGCCCGTCATGTCCGCAGGCATGCATCCGGCCGGCCGTCGCCGAGGCATGCGGCAGGCCGGCATTGCTCTCGGTGATCGGAAGGGCGTCCATGTCGGCGCGCAGGGCGATCGTTCGCGGCCCCTCACCCCGCCCCCGGATGACCCCGACCACGCCGGTCCGGCCGATGCCCGTCACCACCTCGTCGCAGCCGAAGGCCCGGAGCTTCTCGGCCACGAGTCCGGCCGTCCGGGGCAGGTCATACATCAGCTCGGGATTGCGGTGGATGTCGCGGCGCCAGGTCGCAACCTCGGCAGCGGCGTCGACCACGCTGTTGATCAGCGGCATGGGACCTCGGGAAGCAGGACAGTTCGGGAGATGGCCTCCGCAAGCTGAGGCGTCAATGAGACAAGGACCCGGAGTCTGCAACGGGAGCGCTTTTGCCGCTTGTCGGCTCCGCGCCGCTCTGCTTAGCACTGTCTTATGAGCGACATGCAGCCGACCCGGCAACCGGCGGGCGAAAGCCAGTCCTTTGCGATGACGCGGCGGCTGCTCGGCGAACATGGCCGCCAGCACGGCCCCGCCTACGCCCTCGCCTTCGCGCTGATGGCGCTGAGCGCCGCGTCGACGGTGCTGTCGGTCTGGCTGCTGCGCCCCATCGTCAACCACATGACCGACTTCAACGGCGAGAGCGGCGCCTTCAAGCAGCTTCGGTTCCTCGCCTTGAGCGTCGCAGCCCTCTACGTCCTGCGGGGCTTCACGACCTTCGGCCAGCTCGTCATCATGTCCCGCACGGGCAACCGCATCGTCGCGAACATCCAGTCCCGCGTCTACGACCATCTCCTGCGCCAGCCGGTCGCCTTCTACCAGCAGCGGCACTCGAGCGAACTGATGGCCCGGCTCGCGCTGGCGGCCAACAGCGTGCGCGATGTCGTCCAGCTTCTCATCACCTCGGCCGGACGGGACGTCGTGACCCTTGTCGGGCTGCTGTGCGTCATGGTCTTCACAGATCCGCTGATGGCCATGCTGCTGCTGCTCACCATGCCGATCGGGGCCGCCCTCCTCGGCAAGCTGATGCGGCGGGTGCGCCAGCACGCACGCCGGCAGTTCGACGGATCGGCCCGGATCATGGGCACCATTCAGGAAACGGTGCAGGGCATCCGCATCGTGAAGTCCTTCAACCTGGAGGAGGTGATGCGCGGGCGCATGGCGGCCTCCATCCGCGATGTCGAGAAGGCCGCCAACCGCGTCGCCCGCGGGGTGGCCATGTCGAGCCCGGTCAGCGAGACGCTCGGCGGCGTGGCGGTCGCGGTGCTGATCCTCTATGGCGGCTGGCGCGTCTCGGTCGCTCACGCCGATCCCGGCTCCTTCTTCGCCTTCATCCTCGCGATGCTGACCGCCTACGAGCCCGCCAAGCGGCTGGGCCGGCTGAATCTCGATCTGCAGAATGGGCTCGTGAATGCCCGGATCATCTACGACCTGCTGGACGAGCCGCTGACCGACGGCGACAACGCGTCCAAGCCGCCGCTGGTCGTGACGGCGGGCCGCATCGCCTTCCAGGACGTGTGCTTTCGCTATCGCGCGAAGGAGCCTGTCCTCGACGGTCTGGGCTTCGTCGCCGAGCCGGACCGGACGACCGCTCTGGTCGGGCCCTCGGGTGGAGGCAAGTCCACCATCATCAGCCTGATCCAGCGCTTCTATGCGCCGGATGCCGGGACGATCACCATCGATGGGACGGACATCGCGGCCGTCGAGATGGGATCGCTGCGCGACAAGATCGCCTTCGTGTCGCAGGACGTCTTCCTGTTCAACGGCACGATCGCCGACAACATCGCGCTCGGCCGTCTCGGCGCGAGCCCCTCCGAGATCGTCGCCGCCGCCCGCAAGGCTCACGCCCACGATTTCATCAGCGCCCTCTCCGACGGCTACGCGACGGCTGTCGGTGAACAGGGCGGCAACCTGTCGGGCGGCCAGAAGCAGCGCATCGCCATCGCCCGTGCGTTCCTCAAGGAGGCGCCGATCCTCCTCCTCGACGAGCCCACGGCCGCGCTCGACAGCGAGTCCGAGCGGGAGATCCAGAAGGCGCTCGACGAGTTGCGGATCGGGCGCACGACCATCGTGGTCGCGCATCGGCTGCAGACGATCGTCGATGCCGATACGATCTGCGTCATCGAGGCCGGCCGCGCGGTGGAGGTGGGCACCCATGCAGAGCTGATGCAGCTCAGGGGCGCCTACCACACCTTCTTCGCGACCCAGTTCGGCGAGCGCTCGCGCCGCATCGCCTGACGGCCGGCCGCGTAGCGGTAAGCGTCGCCTCTCTCCTTCGTCGGGCGGCACGGCATCGGCTTGAACTTGGCCGGTGAGCGGGGGCCGCTGCCCGACGCTTCAGCCGCCGAGTGCCACCGTGGCGTCAGCGCGACAGCGGCGCGATCTGCGGCTCGAGGCGCGCAACGGGTCGGGTCGTCCGGTACTGGCCCCGCACGACCGTGGCAAAGGCGAGCGCCGCCACCCCCAGCATGGTGATCCACCACAACTGCGTCGTGTCGAGGCCGCTGAACGCGATGGTGAGGACGGCGACGCACTCCGCGATGAGGAACGGCGCGACGATCGGGGACAGGTGGCCGATCACGTCGAAGGCGCTGCGGGCGAGCACGGCGGCCAGCACG